>NZ_BPQT01000028.1 GCF_022179405.1 Methylobacterium marchantiae | reverse complement strand
CTCAAATGCGATAGCCCTGGGGTTCGGGCCCGGTTTGCTTGATTTCCGGCGAGGGATCGCGGAAAGACCCCGGAGGTGCGTGTCGGCCTGCCCATGCGGCGGGACGGTCTCACGCGGGTACCGAACAGGTTTGAAGTGAATGGCGAACGTCGTCGTCGTGGGCGCCCAATGGGGCGACGAAGGCAAGGGTAAGATCGTCGACTGGCTCTCCGAGCAGGCCGACGTGGTCGTCCGCTTCCAGGGCGGACACAATGCCGGGCATACTCTGGTCATCGACGGAGTGACCTACAAGCTCGCTCTGCTGCCGTCCGGCGTCGTGCGGGGCGGCAAGCTGTCCGTGATCGGCAACGGCGTCGTCGTCGATCCGTGGCACCTCGTGGACGAGATCGCCCGCCTCCAGGCGCAGGGCGTGGAAATCTCGCCGAAGACGCTCCGTATCGCCGACAACGCGACGCTGATCCTGCCGCTGCACCGCGAGCTCGACCATTTCCGCGAGACCTCGAATGCCGGTCTCAAGATCGGCACGACCAAGCGCGGCATCGGTCCGGCCTATGAGGACAAGGTCGGTCGCCGGGCCATCCGCGTCGTCGATCTCGCCGACGAGAGCACGCTGGAATCGAAGATCGAGCGGGTGCTCACGCACCACAACGCCCTGCGTCGGGGGCTCGGGATCGACGAGGTCGATGCCGGAGCGCTGCTCGCCGAACTGAAGGCGATCGCGCCGACGATCCTTCCCTATGCCACCACCGTGTGGAAACTCCTCGACGATGAGCGCCGCGCCGGCAAGCGCATCCTGTTCGAGGGCGCGCAGGGAGCCCTTCTCGACGTCGATCACGGCACCTACCCGTTCGTGACCTCTTCGAACATCGTCGCAGCCCAGGCCGCCACGGGATCCGGCATGGGCCCCTCCGCGATCGGCTATGTGCTCGGCATCGCCAAGGCCTACACGACCCGCGTCGGCGAGGGTCCGTTCCCCACCGAGCTCTTCGACGAGATCGGCGAGACGATCGGCGCCAAGGGCCGCGAATTCGGTGTCAATACCGGGCGCAAGCGCCGCTGCGGCTGGTTCGACGCCGTATTGGTGCGCCAGACGGTGCGGACGTCCGGCATCGATGGGATCGCCCTGACCAAGCTCGACATTCTCGACGGTTTCGACGAGATCAAGGTCTGCACCGGTTACCGCCTCGATGGTCAGATGCTCGACCACCTGCCAGCCAACCAGGCCGCGCAAGCCAAGGTCGAGCCGATCTACGAGACGATCGAGGGCTGGTCCGGCACGACCGCCGGGGCGCGCTCCTGGGCCGACCTTCCTGCTCAGGCGATCAAGTACGTGCGTCGGATCGAAGAGCTGATCGGAGCGCCGGTCGCGTTGCTCTCCACCTCTCCGGAGCGCAACGACACCATCCTCATGCACAACCCCTTCGAGGATTAGAGCCGCGGCCGAGGGTGCCAACTCGGTTCCTGCGAAGGAATCGTGCGGCATCCGACTATCGGGCAGATGGAGAGGTCCGGCGAAGAAGGGCGATTTCTAGGGGATGAGGCGCTGTGCGAATGGATGGCGCCTATTCCGAGGGACGGGCATCGCGGATGATGCGGTCGCGCCTCGCCGAGCGCCCCTCATCTGCACGGTGAGAACAGGGCGGCCCGTTGGCTGGCTCTTAGTATAGGGCGACCGAGGTTCGATGGCCGACTACTACCCCCTGCTGGCACGAGCGCTCGACGCAATGCCGGATCGTTCACCGGCCTTACGCAAGGCCGTGTACGACCGTGCGCGCGGTGCCTTGATCGGCCAGTTGCGTTCGCTCGAACCGCCCTTGTCCGACGCCGACATCGATCTCGAGAGCAAGGCCCTCGAGGCCGCGATCAGCCGCGTCGAGAGCGAGCATGGCGGCCCTCCCCTCGATGCCGCCAACGACGTCGCACCGCCGATCATCGCCGATTCGCCAGAGCGCGATGCCTTGCCGGAGGCGGCGGCACCGTCTTCTTCGACGAAGGAGAAGAGGGCCAGCATTCCCGAGCCGAGCCTGCCGCAGGCTCCGGAGCCGGATCTGGGCCTGCACCCGGCGCCATCCGGTCGCCCGCAAGCCTCCCGACCCGATGCCGATCCGCCCCAAGCGCGGGCAGCAGCCTCCGAGGCGCCGTCATCGGTTTTGGCGATCAAACCGCGTGTGGCTCAGCCAGCGGATAAAGTCGCGGAGAGACGGGCAGCGCGGCTGGCTGCGAAGGCGGCGTCGAAGGACATCTCCGCTCCGGTCGACCGAAGCGAGCCAGAACCCATCACCACTCCACTCGCGGAAGGACCGAGAGAGTCGGATGCCACGCAAGCCTCCGACCGGGAGGTGAATGGAGGAGCACCCGATGCCGCCGGCGCACGCAACCGTCCGCGGATCGATGTCGTCGCTCCTCGCAGCGGCCGCCCTCTCCTGTTGCGAAACGTCTTCGTGGGCGGAGTTCTGCTCATCGTCGTGGGTCTGATCGCGGTCGCCGCTTTCATGCTACGCGACAAGCCTTCGGACTTGCAGTCCGGCAATACCGAGGCGCAGGGGGAGGCGACCGATTCCGGCGCGTCGAAATATGCAGACCGGATCGGAGGCGAAGCCTCGTCGCCAGCCGAACGCCGCGACCAGGGCACCCGTCAGGCGCCGTCGGCGCCATCCGATTCGACACGGCAGCAGCCGACCCAATCCGATGTCGCGGTCGCTCAACGGGCTGTCTTGTTCGAGGAGAACACCGCCGGCGGGAACGCGCAGCCGATCACGTTCCAGGGTATGGTGGTCTGGCGGCTGGAAGCCGTGAACGGTGAACAGGGCCAACCTTTGGAGACGGTCATCCGAGGGCGGGTGACCTTCGCGGATGCGGGCCTGTCTCTGCTCATGACCATCAGGCGAAATCTCGATTCGACGCTTCCCGCCTCGCACACCATCGAACTCGCCTTCACCACGACGAGTCCCGCCGGCGACAAGCGCGCGGTTCAGGATGTCGGCCTGTTGACCGCGAAAGACGAGGAAGCAAGCAGGGGATCGCCCGTGTCCGGTCTTCCTGTTCGCGTCAGGGAGAACCTGTTCCTCATTGGTCTGTCGTCCCTGCAGGCCGATATCGACCGCAATACCGACCTGCTGGAGCACCGCAACTGGTTCGACCTGCCGGTGAAATTCGCCTCGGGCCCGCGCGGTGTACTGACCTTCGAGAAGGGCACGTCTGGCAATCAGGTCATCCGCTCCGCCTTCGAGCAGTGGCGCCGCTAGAGGTCTCGGACCGATCAAGCGAAAAGGCCGGTTCCGTGTGGCGGAACCGGCCTTCCGGATCTTGATCCCGAGGGAATCACCTCAGGCGTGGGCGCCAGCCCGCGGTGCTTCGCGGGTCGCGAGATTGCGCTTCACCGCCTCTTGGATCTTCTCGAAGGCCCTCACCTCGATCTGGCGGACACGCTCGCGCGACACCCCGAACTCGCCGGACAGATCTTCGAGCGTGATCGGATCGTCGGCGAGACGGCGCGCCTCGAAGATACGGCGCTCGCGCGGGTTCAGAACGGACAGGGCATCGCGCAAGGCGGTGAGCCGGTTCTGGCCTTCCTCTTCCCTGGCGAGCACGGTCTCCTGGCTCGGGCTGTTGTCCACCAGCCAATCCTGCCACTCACCCTCGCCCTCTTCGCGTAAGGGAGCGTTGAGGGAGGTGTCGCCGGAGAGGCGCCTGTTCATGTCGATCACGTCCTGCTCGGGCACGCCGAGCTTGACTGCGATCTGCGCCACCTGATCGGGCTTGAGATCACCCTCGTCCAGGGCGGAAATCTTGCCCTTGGCCTTTCTCAGGTTGAAGAACAGCTTCTTCTGGTTGGCAGTCGTCCCCATCTTCACCAGAGACCACGAGCGCAGGATGTATTCCTGGATCGCGGCCTTGATCCACCACATGGCGTAGGTGGCGAGGCGAAAGCCCTTGTCCGGCTCGAAGCGCTTGACGGCCTGCATCAGGCCGACGTTGCCCTCCGACACGACCTCGCCGATGGGCAGGCCATAGCCGCGATAGCCCATGGCGATCTTGGCCACGAGACGAAGGTGCGATGTCACCAGCCGATGCGCGGCATCGCGGTCGCCCTTCTCACGCCAGCTCTTTGCGAGCGTGAACTCCTCGTTCGGCTCGAGCATCGGGAATTTGCGGATCTCATCGAGGTAGCGCGAAAGGCCACCTTCGGTGGCGAGCACGGGTAGTGCGCCTGCCATAGTCACTTCTCCTTGCACGGTCCCCCGAGCGGGCAGACCAGAAACGAACCGCCGCTCATCGAGCCGACCATTCATCCCCGAGCCTACTCGGAAAGGAAACGGTGCGGTAGCGGTCCGTCACTCGAACGTCGCGATCAACGCGCCAGCGAGTCGATTGGTCGAACCTTGCACGAAAGGCCACGTCTCGTGGTGCGCCGGCACACCTGTTTGCCGACCATCCTTGACAGCGGCAAACGAGCAACATGCCCCATTGTCATCGGTTCCATTCGGCCACCCGGCCGGCTCATCACACCGGTGCTTTCGTCCGGAGCGCGGTGATGAGGTCGGCCATGTCGGGCGGGATCGGACTTTCGAAGCGGAGAGTCTCTCCGGTGCGGGGATGCTCGAACCCGAGAAGGGCGGCGTGGAGCGCCTGCCGACCGAGGACGCCGAGCTTTGCCCGCGCCGCTTCGCCGAGACGGGCGGCTTTGGTCTTGAAGGCGTTCCCGTAGACCGAATCACCGAGCAGCGGGTGGCCGCGATGGCTGAGATGGACGCGGATCTGGTGAGTCCGTCCGGTCTCCAGCCGGCATCGTACCAGGGCGACTTCGGTGCCGGCGTCGAGGATTTCCTCGACGAGGTAATGCGTGATCGCAATGCGCCCCTCATCCGGGCGCACGACGGCGATCTTCTCGCGGTTGCGCTGACTGCGCGCGAGGTTGACGTCGATCGTGCCCATCCGCGGCTCCGGTGCGCCCCAGGTCAGTGCGAGATAGGCGCGCTCCAGCGGACCGCTGCGGCCATGATCGGCGAATTGAGCCGTGAGGCCCTTATGGGCGAGATCGTTCTTGGCGACGACGAGCAGGCCGCTCGTATCCTTGTCGAGCCGATGCACGATCCCGGGCCGGCGTACTCCCCCGATTCCGGACAGGCTTTCCCCACAATGGGCGATGAGACCGTTCACCAGGGTTCCGGCATCGTGTCCCGGTGCCGGATGAACGACGAGCCCCGCCGGCTTGTCGATGACGATGAGGTCGTCATCTTCATGGACGATGACGAGATCGAGTCGCTCCGCCACCGGCGTCGCGTCTACGGGTGCGGGGATCATCACGTCGAGGACCGCCCCCGCGCCAACCTTCAGCGACAGATCGGAAACTACGACCCCGTCGCGCCTCACTTGGCCGGTGCGGATGAGGTCCTGAAGGCGCGACCGCGACACATCCGGCAGCGCGCGGGCGAGGGCCCGGTCGATGCGCTCCGGCTGCACGTCCGTTTCGAGGACGACACGCCGGTCCTGCGGTTCTTGCACGATATGATCTCTTTCGATGTCGATGGAATTTAAGCGCCCCGGAGGCCTTGCTCCCCCACGCGACCGTCGCTATACGATCGCCCACCGGCCGGATAGCTCCCATCGTCTAGCGGTCTAGGACGTCGCCCTCTCACGGCGAAAACAGGGGTTCGATTCCCCTTGGGAGCGCCAGTCGATCCGCTTGAGTGCGGACAATTCTGGAAAACCTGAGCAATACGATCATCGATACGACGGTGATCGTCGTTCGATGCGATCGTCATGCCGCTCGCTTTGACTACAGACGTTTCTGCAGGCCGATCGCGCCGCATCGTCTTATGGGTTCATGCTGCGATGCAGCGACGAAAGTCCGCGGGACACGGGTCTACCGCTCTTGCGGGAGATGAACGTCCGATTAACACTACGTACTCCCGAAGCAGTATACGACCGATTCCTCAAGGCCGGGAGACACGCCATGTCCCAGACGATTCACGTCAAACCGACCCATGACGGCACTTATACGGTCTACCGGGGGCCGATGGTCCTTGTCAGCGGTCTGACCCGCCTCCAGGCCGAGCTCTATCAGGCCAGCATTTCCCGTAACACCCAGCGCCCTCAGGCAGCATTGGCGGTCTGACCAGATCAAGGCGGGGAATGAGCGATCACCTCCTCCTCGGGTTCACACGCGTCAGGTTCATCGCCCGCAAGTCGGCGATGTTGCCGGTCTCCGTCAGCCCGCGCTCCTTGGCATCGATCACGTAGCGGCCGTCCGCCTCGGTGATCGTGTAGACATGATAACTCGCCCGGCGGTGCAGCTTGCCGCCGTGCGAGACCGCCGAAGCCGATGGAGCGCCGACAACGGGCACACCGACGCCCTCCGGCCCGTCGACGAAGGCGACACTGCCGACATGGTTGTGCCCGTGCAGGATCAATTCCGCGCCCGCGCGACCGATCATGGCGGTGAAGGCCTCCGCATCCTTCAATTCGCGCCCCGGCGATGCGCCACCCGGCTGCGGCGGATGATGGATCATCACCACGCGGAATGGCGGCACCGGCTCGCTGCCCAGGCGCTTCAACAGAATCTCGGCCGCTTCGATCTGGGCGGGCCCGATCCGGCCGCTGGCCACGAACGGCTTGGTCGGGATGGCCGACGACAACCCCACGAGCGCGAGCGGACCACGTCGCCTGAGATAGGGAAAGATGCCCTTGGTGCCGTCGTCGCCCGAGGTCCAGGTGCCGCAGGCCTTGAGCAGACCTTCGAGCGAGCCGCGGACATAGGCGTCGTGATTACCCGGGACGAAGCTCACGGCCTCGGGAGACCCAAGGGCCTCGAGAAACACCTGCGCGGTCGACCACTCGCTCGGCAGGCCGATGTTGCAGAGGTCGCCGGTACAGGCGATGTGATCGTGCGGTTGCGTCCGAAGATCGGCCACCAGCGCGGCGAGAATCTCCATGTCGTGGTGGCGACTGCGTCCGCGTCGCCAATTCACGTAGCCGGTGGCACGCTTGCCGAGCAGCTGGCGCAGGCGCGGACGGGCGATCGGACCGACATGCGGGTCGGTGAGATGGGCGAGGCGAAACATCGATCTCCGTTTCAGATGAGTGGTTCGCCTTCGCCAGTCGCAGCGACCGCGTCAAGCCTCAGACCATTTCCTCCAAGTCAGGCGCTTTCCTCCAAGTCAGGCGCTGCCGATCACGATGCCCGTCGCAAGGACCAGCGCGCCTCCGAGAACGACCTGCAGGGTCGCACGCCAGAACGGCGTCGCCATGTAGTGTGTGCGGATCGCCGAGATCGCCAGCAATTCGACGCCAACGACGAAGACCGCGAGGCTGGTCGCCAAGCCGAACGCGTTCGGCCAGCTTTCCGGGATCGCATAGGGAAGCGTATGCCCGAGACCGCCCAAAGTCGTCATGACGCCGCAGACCATGCCCCGCATCCATGGCGAGCCGCGCCCTGTCACCCTGCCATCGTCGGAGAGGGCCTCGGTGAAGCCCATGCTGATTCCGGCCCCTATGGAAGCCGCCATCCCAACGAGGAAAGTCGCTCCGTTGCTATGCGTCGCGAAAGCCGCCGCGAAGATCGGTGCGAGCGTCGAGACCGATCCATCAATGAGTCCGGCGAGGCCGGGCTGAACGTATTGCAGAACGAATGCGCGCGGATCGTCCTCCGGGTTCGGGCCAGATCCTGGCACAATGCTCTCGCTCAAGCTGGTCGCCATCACGCTCCTCCCTCATTCTGGAATCATTCTAATATATAGATTGGAATGATTCTATGCAACGGGAGATGGTTTACGGTTCACATATGATTGTGAACGTGCGCTTGGCCCACTTCGGACGAATGCAACCGACGACACGGTTGCGCCGGCAATTCGAACGGCGTTAGACCACGCGTCACCGGTACGACTCCCGAGCGAGCGACGTTCGGCGGATGCGAAGACGACGCAACCGGCCGCTGACGCATCGATGGCGAGCCGGACGGATGGCCGATCTGATGGCCCGCGGAACCGAGTGTATGAGCCTTCTCAAACGCGTCGGCCGGTCGCCACCGGTGCAGCAAAGCCTCGGCTTCCTGGCCTTCCACTATCTGCGCCTCGTTCGGGCGACGAACCGGTTCACGGTCGAGCCGGCCGATCCCCATCCTTGGCTGGATGGCCTTTCCCCGTTCATCGCAGGGATGTGGCACGGCCAGCACACGATGATCTCGTTCATGCGCCGTCCGCAGGACCGGATCGCGACGATCATCTCGCGTTCGGCGGACGGCAACATCAACACCATCGCCCTCACCCGTATGGGGGTTCGTGTCATTCGGGCGTCAGGCGCCCGCGGACGCATGGTGCGCGACGCCAAAGCCAAGGGCGGTGCGGAGGGTTTGCGCGCGATGATCCGCGCCCTGAAGGACGGTGAGAGCGTCGCCTTCAGTGCGGACGTTCCCAAGATCTCGCGGCGCTGCGATGCCGGGATCCTCACCCTCGCGCGATTCTCGGGCCGGCCGATCATTCCGGTCGCCGTGGTCACCAGCCGGCACCTTCGCTTCAACAGCTGGGATAAGGCCTGTTTCGGACTGCCCTTCGGCAGGGGCGCCATGGTCTTCGGTGAACCGGTTCTCGTTCCGCGCGATGTCGAGCCGGACGAATTCGAGGCTCTGCGGCTGCGTCTCGAGAACGAGATGAACCGCGTCCACGACCGCGCCTACACCCTCGTCGGCCGAGCCGACAGGGTCGTCGATCCGGTCGCCGGCTCCCTCGCGCTCGGGCCGTTCGCGTGAAGGCTCCTCCCCTCACCATCGCTCTCCAGGCCTATCGCTACGGCCTCTATGTCGGTGAGCCGGCGGTGGCCGGATTGCTGGCTTGGCGCTCGCGCAAGGGCAAGGAGGATCCAGGCCGACTGCCCGAGCGCCGCGGCCTGCCCGGCCGGGCCCGACCGACCGGCCCCCTGGTCTGGATGCACGGTGCCAGCGTCGGCGAAGCGCTCTCCCTCGTCGGATTGATCGACGGTATGATCGCCCGCGGCTTCAGCGTGCTCGTCACCACGGGCACGCGCAGCGCCGCCGAATTGATCGGGCGTCGCCTGCCCGCCGGCGCGGTGCATCAATACATGCCGCTCGACGCGCCGCGCTGGATCGAGCGCTTCCTCGACCACTGGCAGCCCGATCTGTCGCTGGTGGCGGAATCCGAGATCTGGCCCAACACCGTCATCGCCCTGCACGAGCGTGGCATCCCGCTGCTCCTCGTCAATGGCCGGATGTCGGAGCGGTCGTTCAAGGGCTGGGCGCGCTCGCCGCGCACCGCGGAAGCTCTGCTCTCACGCATCGCCATCTGCCTTGCGCAGACCAGGGACGATGCCGAGCGTTTCGCCCGCCTCGGCGCTCCACGCGTCAGCGTCGCCGGAAACCTGAAATACGATTCTGCCGTGCCGCCTGCGGATGGCCAGCAGCTCGCCTACCTGCGCGACGTCATCGGCCATCGACCGGTCTGGGTCGCGGCCAGCACGCATCCGGGAGAAGATGCCGTTGTGGCGGAGGCCCACGCGGTTCTGAGGGCTCGGGTGCCGAACCTCCTGACCATCGTGGTGCCGCGTCACCCGCAGCGCGGCGAGGAGGTGGCCGCATGCGCCTCGGCCGCCGGCCTGCGGAGTACCTTGCGTTCCCGTGGCGGACGCCCTCACGGCGGCATCGATCTCTACGTGGCCGATACGCTCGGCGAACTGGGCCTGTTCTACCGCCTCGCGCCGCTGGTGTTCCTCGGAGGATCGCTGAGCACGCGCGGCGGCCAGAATCCGATCGAGCCGACCCGTCTCGACGCGGCGATCCTCCACGGTCCGAACGTCCAGAACTTCGCCCAGGTCTACCACGCCCTCGACGAAGCCGGTGGGGCCTTGATGGTGGTGGACGCCGCGGAACTCGCCGCCGCCGTCGGCGATCTGCTCCTCGATCGTTCGCGCTCGCGCGGCATGGCGGAGGCGGGAAATGCCGCGCTGCAGCCCTTCGAAGGCGCGGTGGAACGGACCCTGGCGGTGCTCGATCCCTTCATCGCACAGATGAAGCTCACGGCCATGACCCTCTCCTGATGCGGCCACCGGCCTTCTGGGATCACGCGGATCATCCGCTGAGCCGGATCCTGGCGCCGCTCGGTCATGTCTACGGATCGCGCGTCGCCGCCCGCATGGACCGTACCGGGATGAAGGCGGCCTGCCCGATCATCTGCATCGGCAACTTCACCCTCGGCGGCGCGGGCAAGACCCCCACCGCGCTCGCCGTGGCGGCGATGCTACGTCGCATCGGCTACGACCCCGCTTTCCTGACGCGGGGTTATGGCGGCCGGCTCGCAGGGCCGATCGCGGTCGATCCGTCCCGACATACATCCGGAGATGTGGGTGACGAGCCCCTTCTCCTGGCACGCTGCGCGCGCACCGTCCTGGCCCGCGACCGGCCGGAAGGGGCTTCCCTATGCCGGGAGGCGGGCGCAGATGTCGTGGTGATGGATGACGGGCTTCAGAACCCGAGCCTCGCGAAGGATCTCAGCCTCGCCGTTGTCGATGCGGGCAGCGGGGTCGGAAACGGTCTGCCCTTTCCGGCGGGCCCGCTGCGGGCGCCGCTCGCGCGGCAATGGCGCCATGTCGACGGCCTCGTCCTCATAGGCGGGAACGGGCCGGGCGAGACGGTGGCCGTGGAAGCCATTTCGCGCGGTCTTCCCGTCCATCGGGCGAGGCTGGTTCCGACCGCGCCGATGGACGTCCCGGGAAAGCCCGTCCTCGCCTTTGCCGGGATCGGCAGACCCCGGAAATTCTTCGACACGCTGGAGGGAGCCGGAGCGACGGTGGTCGAGACCAGGACCTTTCCGGATCACCATCCCTACCGCGCCGGAGACCTCGCCGCGCTGGTGGCGCGGGCCGATGCGCTGGGCGCGGCCCTGGTGACCACGGAGAAGGACATGGTCCGCCTGCCCGCAGAATTCGCGGCCAGGGTGACGGCGCTCGGCGTCGGCCTGCGGATCGAGAACGAGGCCCCTCTGCTCGCCCAGTTGCGTCGAGCGGTCGAGGCGTTCAGCCCGGCGAACGCCCGAGTTCCGACAGCCGCTTCATCACAGCCTCGGGCGTGATGTAGGCCTCCTGAAGTTCGGCGCTCCAATAGCGCAGGTTGTCCAGTGCGATCGGTTCGCCGGTGACCGCACAGCGCACGAAACTGCCGGGCTTGACGATCCGCATGGTGCCGTCGCCGTACTCCACCGTCGCCTCACCGGAGGCCTTGCGTTCGAACCGACCCAGCATGTCTCGCCCGCTTCTCAACCTGAGACCATCGAGTGAGCGTTCTAGGATCGCGCCCGTGCCGTGTCGATCACGTTTCATGGCTCGACAGGCCGCAGGCCCTGCTGCTCTAAGATCGAGGAGCCCATCCACCGGACCCTGAGAGATGACGGACACCATCGGCGCGGAGCTCGCGGCCCTGTTCGAAGCCGCCGCCGCCGCGATGGCGACGGCCTACGCGCCCTATTCGCACTTCCCGGTCGGCGCCGCCCTGCGGGACGAGCACGGACGCATCCATGCCGGCTGCAACGTCGAGAACGCGGCCTATCCCGTCGGCACCTGCGCCGAGGCGGGCGCCATCGCGGCGATGATCGCCGGCGGCGGACGGGCCATCGGCGTCATCCTCATCATCGGCGAGGGGCAGGCTCTGGTGACACCATGCGGGGCCTGCCGTCAGCGCATCCGGGAATTCGCCGACCCGGCGACGCCGATCCATATCGCCGGTCCGGATGGCATCCGCCGCAGCTTCACCCTCGACGCTCTGCTACCCGATTCCTTCGGTCCCGATCACCTTCACGGCAAGAACCAGCACGCCGATGCTTGACGCGTCCATCGCCGTCGCGACCGATATCGTGAAGGGCCGCGGCTTTGCAGGTCCCTATGAGGTCGCGATCGTCACCGGCACGGGCCTCGGCCTCATCGCCGGCAGGCTGGAGAGCGGCATTGCCGTTTCCTATGCCAACATTCCCGGCTTTCCGTCGCCGGGCGTCACCGGCCATGGCGGGACGCTCCATGGCGGCATCCTGGCGGGACGGCCCGTGCTGGTCTTCGAGGGCCGCGCCCATGCTTACGAGAGCGGCGACGCCGCCGTCATGAAGATTCCGCTGGGCGTCGCCAAGGCGCTGGGGACTTCACTTCTCCTGCTCACCAACGCGGCGGGATCGCTGATGCCGCAGGCGGGGCCGGGCAGCCTCGTGGCGCTCAGTGATCACATCAACCTCTCGGGCCTGAACCCGCTGATCGGCGAGACCGGCGACGCGAGGTTCGTCCCTATGGTCGGCGCCTACGATGCGGCCGCACGCGAAGCTTTGCGCGAGGCAGCGCGCATCTGCGGCATTCGCCTTCATGAGGGCGTCTATGCCTGGTTCTCGGGGCCGAACTTCGAGACGCCGGCGGAAATCCGCATGGCCAGCCGCCTCGGCGCCGACCTCGTGGGCATGTCGACGGCGCCGGAGGTGATCCTCGCGCGGTTCTTCGGCCTGCCTGTGGCAGCCATCTCGGTGGTCACGAACTTCGCGGCGGGGATGGGCGACGGCGATCCGCATCACGACGAGACCAAGCGGGCGGCCGCCGATGCGGCCTTCGACCTCGCCCGCCTCATCGACGCTTTCGTCGCCCGGCTGTAGGATTTCCACATGACCGTCGATCCGGATGCCGCCGATGCCGCCATGGCCCGACGCGCCCTGCCTCTCCTCGACCTCACCGACCTGAGCGATTCCTGCTCGGTTCAGGCGGTCGAAACCCTCTGCGGCAAGGCCCGAGCGAGCCGGGTCGCCGCGATCTGCGTCTGGCCCCAGCATGTCCAGCTTTGCGCGGAACGGCTTGCCGGAAGTCCGGTTCGCATCGCCACGGTGATCAACTTTCCCGCAGGCGGCACGGATATCGAGCGCTCGGTGGAGGACACCGCGGAGGCACTGGACGACGGCGCGCACGAAATCGATCTCGTACTGCCCTACCGGGCCTTTCTCGCCGGGAACGCCGATGGTGCCGGCGAGATGATCGAGGCCGTGCGTGAGGTTGCCGGCCGCGCGATCCTCAAGGTGATCCTCGAATCCGGTGCAATGCCGGATGTGGCGCAGATCGCCGAGGCGAGCCGCCTCGCCATCGGCGCGGGCGCGGACTTCCTCAAGACCTCGACCGGCAAGAGCGCCGTCTCGGCGACGCCGCAGGCCGCCGAGACCATGCTCACCGCCATCCGCGACAGCGGAAGGCCCGTCGGATTCAAGGTCTCCGGCGGCCTGCGAACCGTGGCCGACGCCGCCCTCTACCTCGATCTCGCCGATCGGATCATGGGACCGGGGTGGGTTGCGCCGAAGACCTTCCGCATCGGGGCCAGCAGCCTTTACGACGCCCTGACCGCCAGCCTCGGAGCCCGGGCATGATTCTGCCGCAGGAGCTGATCCGGGCCAAGCGCGACGGGCGTGGCCTCGACGATTCCGAGATCGCAGGATTCGTCTCCGGAATCACCGACGGGCGGGTGACCGAGGGACAGGCCGCCGCTTTCGCCATGGCGGTGTTCTTCCGCGGCCTGTCCCTGGCCGAGCGCGTGGCCCTGACCCGCGCGATGACCTGGTCCGGCACGGTGCTGACCTGGGATCTGCCCGGCCCCGTCCTGGACAAGCACTCCACCGGAGGCGTCGGCGACGCGGTGAGCCTCGCCCTCGCCCCGATGGTCGCGGCCTGCGGCGGCTATGTCCCGATGATCTCCGGCCGCGGCCTCGGCCATACCGGCGGCACCCTCGACAAGCTCGCCAGCATCCCCGGCTACGATTCCACGCCCGGCCTCGACCGGTTCCGCAATGTCACTCGGAGCATCGGATGCGCCATCATCGGACAGACGGCCGACCTCGCTCCGGCGGATCGGCGCTTTTACGCCATCCGTGACGTGACCGGCACAGTGGAATCCCTCGACCTGATCACGGCGTCGATCCTGTCGAAGAAGCTCGCTGCCGGCCTCGGCGGCCTCGTGATGGACGTAAAGACCGGCTCCGGCGCCTTCATGGCGGAGATCGACGAGGCGCGGGCCCTTGCCGACAGCATCGTCTCCGTCGCCAACGGCGCAGGCCTGAACACGGTCGCACTCGTCACCGACATGGACGCGCCCCTCGCCTCGTCCGCCGGCAACGCCCTGGAAGTGACCTACGCCGTCGACTACCTCACGGGTCGTGCCTGCGAGCCGGCATTCCACGCCGTGACGGTGGCGCTCTGCGCCGAGATGCTGGTGCTCGGCGGACTTGCCGCCGACACGGCCGAGGCGTCGCGGCGTGTCGAGGAAGCCCGTACCTCCGGCCGCGCGGCCGAGATCTTCGGCCGGATGGTGGCCGCCCTCGGCGGCCCCTCCGATCTCGTCGAGAATACCGGCCGGCACTGTCCGATGGCCCCGGTGATCCGACCTGTGATGGCGGAGCGGGCCGGGATCGTGGCTGGAGTGGAGACCCGCCATCTCGGCCTCGCGGTCATCGCCCTAGGCGGAGGCCGCACGCGCCCCCAGGACGAGATCGACCCAGCGGTGGGTCTCTCATCCCTGGCGCGTCCCGGCGACGTAGCCGACACGCTCGGCATCGTCCATGCCCGCAATGAGGCGGAGGCGGACGCGGCCGAAGCGGCCCTGCGCGCGGCCTATCGGATCGAGGACGAAGGCCCGTCTCCGCGTCCGCTCATCATCGAGCGGGTGGCTGATAAGGCCTAGATCGGCCGCGTCATCGGGCGAGCGCGCGTGCCCGATAGAAAAGGCCCCGGCGGATCGTCCGCCGGGGCCTCGACATCGTCACAGAGTGAATGGCTCAGAAGCGATAGTAGCCGCCATGGTGACGTCCGTAGCCATGGTGATGGTGCCCACCCCAGCCATGGTGGCGGGGACGCCAGCCATGGTGACCGCCGAAGCCGTAACCGCGGTGTCCGCCCCAACCATGATGGCGATGCCCGCCGCGATGGCCCCAGCCATGATGACGATGGTGGTGATGGCGATGGCCCCAACCATACTGAACTGGGACGATGGCCGCCTGGCCCGGTTCGGCGACCGCGGATGACGCCGCGATCGGAGCCGCCTGTGCGATGCCGGGCGCGGCACTCATCACGCCGAATGCCAGCGCGGCGGCCATCAGCCAATTCCGCGATCGGCCGGCGATTTCACGAAAGCCCATTTCGGTCTCCGTCAGATCCATGCACCGAGACAGTCCCGGCGCTCTGATATGACCGTATCGGCGCGCCGCTGAACGGCAGGTGAGCCGTACCTTCAGCCTATGTTGGCCTAAAAGACCTGCCTGCTCTCGAAGGGCACCGACGTTACGGCCGGCGATAGACCCAGACCCGTGCCGGAGGCAGATTGAGCCAGACACGGCTCGAACGGCTGGCCGTGTAGCTCCCGGCATCGCAGCGTGCCGGGATCGGCGGCACCACCGCATAGGTGAACTGAACGAAGGGCGCGCTCGGATGCATGAGCGCATGCGCCGCGTTCAGGAGATCGAGCCGCTGTTCCAGGGGCTTGGTGAACAGCGGCAGGCTCGAGACGGTCGCGGCCGCTTTTTCCGTGAGGATCCCACCGATTGTCTCGTGGATGTTGTAGGCGTCGCCGCGCAGGATCGTCGCGCGGGGGAAGCGCTTCTGCAGCAGCTTGCAGAAATCCGGGTTGTACTCGACGAGGACGAGGCGTTCCTGCTCGATGCCGCGGCGGATGAGTGCCTCGGTGACCGGACCCGTACCGGGTCCGAGCTCGATCACCGGACCGGGCGTGCGGGGGTCGACGTAGGATGCCATCATCCGGGCGAGCATCTTGCCCGACGGTGTCACCGAACCGGTGACGAGGGGCCTCTCGAACCATGAGCGCAGGAATCGCGCTTCATCCTCCAGCGGCTCCCGCCGTTCACGGACAGAACCGGTGGCGGCATAGGCTTTGGCGCTGGGACGGCGTAGCGGCAACAAGATCCACTATCCTCAGATCACGCGTGGGAAGCTAAGGCTAGACGACGAAAGGACGATCCCCGTCAAGACGGAAGCCTCGCATCGTCCGGAATGAACAGGGCATGCTGCCGGTGACGATGCATCGCCGCCACAGCCATAACTGCGGCGAAGCACTTTCGATCCGCTACGGTCGACGAAGCGTCCCATCATGATCGGGCAGCGCCGCTGAGGCCGTCGAAGAAGTCCTTCACCTTCGAGAAGAAGCCGGCACTTTCGGGATGGTTCTCCTCCGAGGCCGTGCTGTTGAATTCCTGAAGGAGCTCGCGCTGGCGCTTCGACAGGTTCTGCGGCGTCTCGACGAAGACCTGGATGTAGAGATCGCCGACGTCGCGGGACCGCAGGACGGGCATGCCCCTGCCCTTGATCCTGAACTGCTTGGCTGTCTGCGTGCCCGCAGGGATTCGAACCTGGGTCTGCGAGCCATCGATGACCGGCACGGTGATCTCCCCCGACAGGGCGGCGGTCACCATGGAGATCGGCACGCGGCAGAACAGATCGGCACCGTCCCGCTGGAAGAACGTGTGCGGCTTGATCGAGAGGAAGACGTAGAGGTCGCCGGCCGGGCCGCCGCGCAGGCCGGTCTCGCCCTCGCCGGCCAGACGGATGCGCAGGCCGTCGTCGACGCCGGCCGGGACGTTGATGGAGAGCGTGCGCTCACGCGTGACGCGGCCCGCACCGGAGCAATTGGTGCACGGATTGTCGATGATCTCACCGCGCCCGTGACAGGCCGGGCAGGTCCGCTCGATGGCGAAGAAACCCTGTGCCGCCCGCACCCGGCCGTAGCCGCCGCAGGTCTGACACGGCTTGGGCTTCGAACCGGCCTTCGCTCCGGTGCCGGAACAGACGTCACAGGTGACGGCGGTGGCCATCGTGATCGTCTCGGTCTTGCCGGCGAATGCATCCTCCAGCGAGATTTCGAGGTTGTAGCGCAGATCCGCGCCACGCTCGCGTGTCGACCCGCCGCGGGCCCCACGTGCGGCGCCTGCCGCACCGGCACCCCGGCCGTCGCCGAAGAAATTGTCGAAGATGTCCGACATGAAGTCGCCGAACTCGTTGCCGAATCCCGGCCCGCCCGCTCCACCTTGCTGGAAAGCGGCATGGCCGAATCGATCGTAGGCCGCGCGCTTCTGCCCGTCGGTGAGCGTTTGGTAGGCCTCGTTGATTTCCTTGAACTTGAGTT
This sequence comes from Methylobacterium marchantiae, assembly GCF_022179405.1. Classification (GTDB taxonomy): domain Bacteria; phylum Pseudomonadota; class Alphaproteobacteria; order Rhizobiales; family Beijerinckiaceae; genus Methylobacterium; species Methylobacterium marchantiae. The sequence continues at coordinate 16,443 of NZ_BPQT01000028.1, read as the reverse complement.
CGGCTTCCGCATTCCCCGGATTGCGGTCCGGGTGGTAGGTCATCGCCAGCTTGCGGAAGGCGACCTTCATCTCGCCATCGGTCGCGGTCTTTGAGACGCCAAGAATCTCGTAGTAGTCCCGCTTCGACATTCCTCGTCCTCAAAAGTCCTCAGCGGATCGCACCGATCTCGTCGGGATCACGCCTTCGTCGTCACCAGACATGACGCGGGGCCGGATCGCTCCGGCCCCGCGTTCAGCGTGCGTCTTATGCCCGCTTCTTCTGGTCCTTGTCATCGACTTCCTGGAAGTCGGCATCGATGACGTCATCCTTCTTGGGCTCGTGGCCCTCGGCGCCTTCCGCCCCGCCTTCGGGCGTCTGGCTGGCGGCATACATCGCCTCGCCGAGCTTCATCGACGCCTGCATCAGGTCCGTCGTGCGGGACTTGATGACCTCGACATCGTCGCCTTCGAGCGCCGTGCGAAGGGCGGTCATGGCGGTCTCGATCGCGCCCTTGTCGTCGGCCGAGACCTTGTCGCCATACTCCTTCACCGACTTCTCGGTGGCGTGGATCAGGCTCTCGCCCTGGTTCTTCACCTCGACGAGTTCACGGCGCTTCTTGTCCGCCTCGGCATTGGCCTCGGCGTCCTTCACCATCCGGTCGATATCGGCATCGGAGAGGCCGCCCGAGGCCTGGATGCGGATCTGGTGCTCCTTGTTCGTCGCCTTGTCCTTCGCCGTCACGTTGACGATGCCGTTGGCGTCGATGTCGAAGGTCACCTCGATCTGCGGCATGCCGCGCGGAGCCGGCGGAATGCCCATCAGGTCGAACTGGCCGAGCATCTTGTTGTCGGCCGCCATCTCGCGCTCACCCTGGAAGACCCGGATGGTGACCGCGTTCTGGTTGTCCTCGGCCGTCGAGAAAGTCTGGGACTTCTTCGTCGGGATGGTGGTGTTGCGGTCGATCAGGCGGGTGAACACGCCGCCCAGGGTCTCGATGCCGAGCGAGAGCGGGGTGACGTCGAGGAGCAGCACGTCCTTCACGTCGCCCTGGAGCACGCCGGCCTGGACCGCCGCGCCGATGGCCACGACCTCGTCCGGGTTGACGCCCTTGTGGGGCTCCTTGCCGAAGAAGGACTTCACGACTTCCTGGATCTTCGGCATGCGGATCATGCCGCCGACGAGCACGACCTCGTCGATCTCGGAGGCCGAGACGCCGGCATCCTTGAGCGCCTTGCGGCACGGCTCGATCGTCCGCTGGACGAGGTCGTCCACGAGCGACTCGAACTTGGCGCGGCTGAGCTTCAGCGCGAGGTGCTTCGGACCGGTGGCGTCGGCGGTGATGTAGGGCAGGTTGATCTCGGTCTGGGTGGCCGAGGACAGCTCGATCTTCGCCTTTTCGGCAGCTTCCTTGAGGCGCTGCAGGGCGAGCTTGTCCTTGGTCAGGTCGATGCCCTGCTCCTTCTTGAACTCGGAGGTCAGGTACTCGACGACCCGGTTGTCGAAATCCTCACCGCCGAGGAAGGTGTCGCCGTTGGTGGACTTCACCTCGAACACGCCGTCGCCGATCTCGAGGATCGAGACGTCGAAGGTGCCGCCGCCGAGGTCGTAGACCGCGATCGTGCCGGCCTTCTTCTTGTCGAGGCCGTAGGCGAGCGCCGCCGCCGTCGGCTCGTTGATGATGCGCAGCACCTCGAGACCGGCGATCTTGCCGGCATCCTTGGTGGCCTGACGCTGGGCGTCGTTGAAATAGGCGGGCACCGTGATGACGGCCTGCGTCACCGGCTGGCCGAGATGCGCCTCGGCGGTCTCCTTCATCTTCTGGAGCGTGAAGGCGGAGATCTGCGAGGGCGAGTATTTCTTGCCGTCGGCTTCGACCCAGGCGTCGCCGTTGTCGCCGCGGACGATGTTGTAGGGCACGAGGCCCTTGTCCTTCTGCGTCATCGGGTCGTCGTAGGTGCGGCCCACGAGGCGCTTGATGGCGAAGAACGTGTGCTCCGGATTCGTGACGGCCTGGCGCTTGGCCGGCTGGCCGACGAGACGCTCGCCGTCGTCGAGGAAGGCGACGATGGACGGAGTGGTGCGCGCGCCCTCCGCGTTCTCGATGACCTTGGGCTGCGTGCCTTCCATGACGGCCACGCAGGAATTGGTGGTGCCGAGGTCGATACCGATTACTTTACCCATGGTGGGATCCCTCTCATGTCATTTGGTCAAGCAGACCGCCGGGCCCCGAAGCGGCCCGGCCCATGGCGGTGAAGAACGAAAGATTGTGAGAGCGGAATTCGAACCAGCCAGAGCGCCTGAAACGCGCCAATCCGGGTCTTAATCCCGCGTCCCGCCGGATATAAGAAGGGTGATGCGGAGCCGCAAGGCAAAGCGCCGCGAACTGCCATGCGCAGCCTATCTCCTTCGCGGATCAGGACGTTTGCACCTGAAAACACCGGAACGACGCGGCATGGACCTCAAAATTGTTGCAGGGACGCCACGTCCGCGCCATCGATCACATGCTAGGTTTCGCGATGGAAGACCGGCTTCCGGGCGCGCGCCCGGATCGGAGGCGGGTCAGCCCTGCAAGCGTCAGTCCGAGAAACGGAATCCGGTTTCGAAAAATCTGATGCGGAAACGAGAGTCGGCGGCATCGAAGCCCTACGCGGTGCGATGATGCAGTCTCCAAAGGCATGAAAGTCTCGATGCGTCCGTCCCGCGCCCTCCATCTACTCCCTGTCCTTCTCGTGCTTCCGCTCGTCGCCGTTCCGGTGACGGAAGCCCACGCGCAGAATTTCTTCGAGGAGCTGTTCGGCATCGGCAAGGCGGCGAAGCCTCCGGTGCCGCCGCGTGGCGTTCCCCCGGCCGGCGCACCTCAGCCGGGCACCCCCCTGCCGCCGGGCGCACCCGGACTTCCCGGCGATCCCGCGGCCGAGATTCCCAGGCCCGCTCCGGCTCCCCTGCGTCCCGTCGTCCTCAAGGCGCCTGCCGACGACAACATCCTGGGCCAGGAGTTGATGCTCAACGGCCTCACCGGCAGTCTCAAGATCGACAAGGCCGGAACCGCCGCGACCGCGCGGATCACCTTGCCCGGAACCAAGATTTCGCAGCCGAGCGAGACCTGCAAGGTTCCGCTTTCGGGTGGCAGCCCGATCTCCCTGTCCTCCGAGGGCCGCCCCGAGGGCGTGGCGCGCTACGAGGTCTCGGGCGGCGAATGCCCGCTCCGGTTCGAAGTCCTCGACGGCAGCGTCCTGGTGACGCCTCTTGGCGGCGGACGGGTCTGCACCTTCGCCGCGGCCGATTGCGCCACCAACCCGATCGGCCTGTGGGGACCCGCCGCCGCCTCTCTGATTCCCCGCTCCGCCGAGTTCGACAGTGGGCGGGGTGTCGCCGACAAGGCGGTGCGCGACAATTACAAGGTGATGACCCAGCGCGCGCGCGGACAGGACGTCCGTACCATCGTGACCGAACAGGCGGCTTTCTCGTCCGACCGTGAGCAGATCTGCCGGACCTATGCCCGCGAGGGCGCCCACGGATTCTGCAACGTACGCTTCACCGAAGCCCGAGCCCTGGCCCTGGCGACCCGGCTCGGCGCCAACACGACGACGCCGACCGCGAGCACCACGCCCCGTCCGCGCAAGCCGAAGCCGGCCGTGGAAGGGATGAACCCAGACGGTGAGGCTTCGCCGTTCGCCGAATGAGACGGATCAGGCTCGCCCGGCGCTGGAGGACAGCATCGCCGGATCGATGCCGTTGCTGCGCAGCGTCCGCTCGTACTTCGTGTCGAGGGCCGCGTTGAAGATCATGTCCGGATCAGCCGGGCAGTTGAGCCAGCCATTGGCGAGGATTTCGTTCTCGAGCTGCCCTGCCTGCCACCCGGCATAGCCGAGGGCCAGCACTGCGCTGGCAGGCCCGGCCCCGTTCGCGATGGCCCGAAGGATCTCCACGGTGGCGGTGAGACAGATGCCGTCGTCGATGATGAGCGTCGACTGGTCGATATGGAAATCATCGGTGTGGAGCACGAAGCCGCGCTTGGCATCGACCGGCCCTCCCATCAGCACGGGGATATGGCCGACCTGCTCGCGCAGGCGGATGGCGTCGTCCTCGCTGGCAATGTCGAGCTGGACCAGCAGGTCCGGCATGTTCAGGTCGCTGGCGGGCTTGTTGAGGATGATCCCCATCGCCCCATCCGCCGAATGGGCGCAGAGATAGATCACCGACCGTGCGAAGCGCTCGTCCGTGAGGCCGGGCATCGCCACCAGAAACTGGCCGTCGAGATAGGCGGAAGTCGGATCTTGTCGCATTGCATCATGCTATCTCCGCGCGCTTGGTTGTCCAGGGAGGAAAGTGCGCCCAGACGATGCCGTGAGGCCGCGCCGTGTTTGCCGGTGGGCGCCGCCTCTCCGCTCCTCGACAGGGTATGACCCTCGGGCTAGACGGTTTTCCAGTGCCGGACGCGCAATCCCGACCCCTGCCGCGCGAGGTCCATATCAGGCGTTCGCGGAGCCTCGACCTTTCGGAGGAGCGAGGGCCGCGACGATCGAGGAGACGACGGATGACGATCCAGGTTGGCGACCACCTTCCCCAGGTGACCTTTCGCGTGAATGGCGCCGGGGGCCCCGAGGCGAAGACCACCGACGACATCTTCAAGGGACGCCGCATCGTGCTGATCGGCGTGCCCGGCGCGTTCACGCCGAGCTGTCACCGCAACCACCTTCCCGGCTTCGTCGAGAAGCAGGAGGAGATCAAGGCGCGCGGCGTCGACGCCGTCGCCGTGACGGCCGTGAACGACGTGTTCGTGCTCGAAGCCTGGCAGAAGGCCAGCGGTGCCGACGGGATCGAGTTCCTCGCCGACGGCAATGCCGAATTCTCCAAGGCGATCGGCCTCGACATGGACGGCGCAGGCTTCGGCCTCGGTCCGCGTTCGAAGCGCTATTCCATGCTGGTGGATGACGGCGTCGTGCGCGTCCTCAACGTCGAGGAATCGCCGGCCAAGACGGAGATCTCCGGCGTCGACGCCCTGCTCAAGGTGATCTGACGGATCAGGCCTCCCGACGACGCGGCATCGCCGCCTCGTCGAAGAGACGGCTGAGGGCGACCACGTCCGCGTGGTCGCCCGAGACCAGATCGGTGATATCGCCCACGAGAAGCGCCTTGGCATGGCGACAGGCGACGCCGTATCGCCCGGCCATGCAGGTGCAGCGCAGGTGCAGGCCGCTCGGGCGGTCCTCGAGGGTCACCGCGTAGAGAGTGCCGCGGCTTCCCCTCACCGAGAAGCGCATCGCCGCCGGCGCCGCGGCGGGCGTCTGGAACGGCCTCGCCTCCCGCTCGACATATCCGGCAGGCACGCGCGTGATCGGCATGTTGATCGCTCGTGCCAGAGCAGCGATGTCGTGCGTGCCATGCTCCCTCGCCGCCGCGAGGGCGATCTCGGCGCAGGCATAGGCGTCCTCACCGGCATCGTGATGCTCGAAACGGATGCCGAGCCTGGCGGCGACCTTGCCGAGGCCGCAGCCCTCCGGCGCTGGAAATACCCGTCTGGCGATCTGGAGCGTGCACAGCGAGGAGAAGGCCGGCACCTCCATCGCATAGGCATGGAGAGAAGCCCGCAGCACGCCCATGTCGAAGCCGGCATTGTGGGCGAGAACCAGCCCTGACGAGAGGTCGGGCAGGAATTCCGCCATCACTTCGGGAAATTCCGGTTGGTTGCGGACATCGGCAGGCAGGATGCCGTGAACCCGGATGTTGCCGGGCGAGAACCGCATGTCCTGCGGCCGGATCAGCCGTGTTTCGCGCCGGACCACCGCCCCGCCCTCGATCCAGGCGAGCCCTACCGCGCAGGCGCTGTCGCGCCGCTCGTTGGCCGTCTCGAAATCGATGGCGAGCGTCGTCACGCGGTCTCCACCATCGTGAGCCATTCCTCCTCGCTCACCACCTTCACCCGATGCTTCTCGGCATCCTTGAGCTTGGAGCCGGCGCCGGGCCCGGCGACCACGAGATCGGTCTTGGCCGAGACCGAGCCCGAGACCTTGGCCCCGAGCCGCTCGGCGGTGGCATTCGCCTCGCTCCGGGTCATCCGTTCCAGGGAGCCGGTGAACACCACGGTCTTGCCGGCAAAAGCCGTCGCGGTGGCGGCCGCCGCCATCGGTTCGGTCTTCACCTCCGCGAGAAGCGCACGGACCGCATCCGCGTTATGCGGCTCGCCGAAGAAGGCGATGAGCGAATCCGTCGCCACCGGGCCGATCTCGCCATCGTCGGCGAAATGACGATAGGCATCCCCCGGGCGCTGCTCGCGGGCGCGGGCGATGGCGGCATCCACCGCCGCCTCGTCACCGTAATGGGCGATGAGGTTGGCTCGCTGAGCCGTGGTCGGTCGCCGGCCGGTCGTCGCCTCGGCGTCGTCCGCGCCGCTCGAGAAGCCGTATTCGAGGAGGCGGTCGCGGGTGGTAGGGCCGACCCGGGGAACTGCGGAAAGAGCCAACCAGTCGGGGCCGGCCTGGGCAGTCGCTGCAGCGTCGAGCGCCTGCATCAGGCCCGCCATATCCTGAAATCGCTTGGCCAGGGCCTTGGCGGTGGATTCGCCGATATGCCGGATGCCGAGGGCGAACAGGAATCGGTTGAGGGGTAGGTGCCGGCGCTCCTCGATGGAGGCCAACAGGTTCTTGATCGCCTTGTCCTCGTCGTCGCCCTTCTTCTTCGCTTTCTTCGGCGGCGGTTCGCCCTCGGCCCTGCGCTCAGCCGAGAGCGCTTCGCGACGTGCGACGATGGCTGCCTTCAGCGGCTCGAAATCGAGACGGAACAGGTCGGCGGGTTGTTTGATCAGACCGGCTTCGAACAGCACTTCGATATAGGTCTGGCCGAAGCCTTCGAGATCGAAGGCGTTGCGCGAGACGAAGTGTTTCAGGCGCTCCAGCCCCTGGGCCGGGCAGATCAGCCCGCCGGTGCAGCGACGCACCGCATCGCGCTGGCCCGTGCGCGGATTGATCTCGCGGACGGCGCGGCTGCCGCAGGCGGGACAGGTCTCGGGAAAGACATAGGACTTCGAATCCGCAGGCCGCTTGGCGAGATCGACATCCATCACCTTCGGGATGACGTCGCCGGCGCGCTGGACGATGACCGTGTCGCCTTCGCGGATGTCGCGACCCTCGCGGATCGGCTCACCATCCCCGCCGACGCCCTGGACATAGCCTTCGTTGTGAAGGGTCGCGTTCGAGACCACGACACCGCCCACCGTCACCGGCTTGAGCCGCGCCAGCGGGTTGAGCGAGCCGGTGCGGCCGACATTGATCTCGATCCTTTCCAAGACGGTGAAGGCCTTCTGCGCGGCGAATTTATGCGCCAGCGCCCAGCGCGGGCTGCGCGAGACGAAGCCGAGCCGGCGCTGCAAGGCGAGGTCGTCGACCTTGTAGACGATGCCGTCGATATCGTAGCCGAGGCCGGCCCGGTCCTCTTCGATGGCGCGGTACTGCGCCAGCATCGCGTCCGCATCGGTGCATAGGATGGTGCGGTCGTTCACCGCGAATCCCCAGGAGGCGAAGGCCGCGATCATCCCGTGCTGGGTCGTCTCGGGCATCTCCGACATCTCGCCCCAGGCATAGGCGAAGAACTTCAGCGGGCGCGAAGCGGTGATCGTCGAATCGAGCTGGCGCAGGGAACCGGCGGCGGCATTGCGCGGGTTGGCGAAGAGAGCCTTGCCCGCAGCCTCCTGGCGGGCGTTGATGGCGGCGAAATCCGCGTGCGACAGGTAGACCTCGCCGCGCACCTCGCAGACCTCCGGCCAGCTTTTTCCCTCCAGTGTCTCGGGAATGCCCGAGACGGTCCGGGCATTGGCGGTCACGTCCTCGCCGACCTCGCCATCGCCACGGGTGGCTGCCGTGACGAGTTCGCCATTCTCATAGCGCAGGGAGAGCGACAGCCCGTCGATCTTCGGCTCGGCGGTGAAGGCGAGCGGATCGCTTTCGGGCCAGTTGAGGAAGCGGCGCACGCGCGCCACGAAATCGTGCACTTCCTGGTCGGCGAAAGCGTTGCCGAGAGACAGCATCGGCAACGCGTGACGGACCTTGGCGAACTTCTCCGATGGCTTCGCGCCGACCGATGCGCTTGCCCGACCGGTCCCGGCGAGGTCCGGAAAGCGGGTCTCGATTACCTCCAAACGACGGCGCAGGGCGTCGTACTCGGCGTCCGAGATCTCGGGCGCGTCCTCGCCATGGTAGAGACGATCCGCCTCCGCGATCTGATCGGACAATGCGGCATGCTCGGCCCGAGCCTCCTCGGCGCTCAGCGCATCGATCGGGTCGGGAGGGGCGGATTCTGGCATGAAGGCGCTTCGCAGAGGGGCTCGGACGACGCGGGCTTTATCACATGCGGGCCCGGCGGCGGGAGGGCCCGAGGGCTGCGCCGCAGCGGCACGGCGAATGCGTAACCTCGGTGGCAGAGCCGACGAATGAGGAGTGTCGTCTCGCGCGATCGTGTGGGCGAATGTCCTGCATCCACCCCTCGCCTTCCTATCTCTCGTCGATAGCTTTCCTCCGAAGAAGAGTAGTCCCGGACCGACATGCCCACCACACCGGTTTTCTCCGCCCCTTGGCGCGACCGCGCCGGCCGCCTCTCGGGCCTGAAGCTCGCGACGTTCCTGTTCGCGCTCGCGCCGGGTCTCTGGCTCGCCGGCGCCTATGGGTTCGATGCCCTCGGGCCGAAGCCGATCACCGCCCTCATCCACGCGACGGGCGAATGGGCGGTGCGCTTCCTGCTGTTGTCGCTGGCGGTGACGCCGCTGCGGCGAATCGCGAATTTTCCGAAGCTGATCCTGGTGCGGCGCATGCTCGGCCTCACCGTGCTCGCCTACGGGCTCATCCACCTCGGCCTCTACGTCGTCGACCAGAACTTCATCCTGTCGAAGGTCGTGTCCGAGATCGTCTCGCGGTTCTACCTCACCATCGGGTTCGTCGCCCTCGTCGGCCTCGCCGTGCTCGGAATCACCTCGACGGATGGGATGATCCGGCGACTCGGCAAAGCCTGGCCGAGGCTTCACAAGACCGTCTACGCCATCGGGGTGCTGGGCCTGTTCCACTACTTCCTTCAGGCCAAGATCGACGTTTCGGCTCCGGTCTACTGGACCGGCCTGTTCCTCATCCTGATGGGATGGCGGGCGATGCAGCGGTTCCGCCTGCCGATGAACCCCTTCACCCTGCTTGGGCTCGCCATCGCCGCTTCACTCGTCACGGCCCTGTTCGAAGCAGCGTGGTACGGCATCAAGAGCGGCGTCCCGGCCAGCGCCGTGCTCGGAGCCAACCTCGAATTCTACGATACCCTGCGTCCGGCCTGGTGGGTGCTCATCACCGGCATCGCCCTGCCCCTGGTCAATGCCGCGCGTCTCGCGCTGGACAGAGGCGCGAAGAGCAAGCCTGAGCCGCGCCATCAGCCGGGCCGCGACGCGGTGCCGGCTCGCTGACCGCTTGCGGCGATGTCTGCTCTCGCGCAGAAGCCATCGCCGTAGCAGGTGCGAGGGAGTTCGAGCGATGGGTCGCAGGCATTTCGGAGCGGCGCTTGCGCTGGCGGTACTCCTGCCCTCTTCCGGATGGGCGGAATGCGCGAAGGCGGTGCCGCCCGATCCGGCGACGCGTCCGACGAAGCCGCCCCTCCCCGCCAAGCCGGCCTGCCTCGACGCCAAGGGCGGATGCCCCGGCTGGGAGGCCTACACGTTCAACGATGCGGTCAAGGCCTATAACGGCCAGATCGCCGCGTACCGGCCCCTGGCGGACGCCTACGTGAAAGCTTTGAACGCCTACGTGAAGGCGAGCGCCGATTACGCGCAATGCGAGGTGAAGGCGTTGCAATGAGGTTCGGTTGCCGACCGTCGTCGACGGGCTGTGACATCCTCGCTCGCTTGACCCTCTCCGGGTGCGATGCCACAGCCTGCGGCATCGCCAGCGCCAGACAGGATGCCCGATGACCGCTCCCCTCGACCTTCTCGTCCTCGGCAACGCCATCGTCGATCTGATCGCGCGGACGGACGAGCGCTTCCTCGCCGAGCAGGGCGTGCCGAAGGGCGCCATGCAGCTGATCGACGAGGAGCGGGCCGAGAGCCTGTTCTCCGTGATGGGGCCGGCGACCATCGTGTCCGGTGGCTCGGGGGCCAACACGGCGGTGGGTGCGGCCCTCCTCGGCGCCAAGACCGGCTTCATCGGCAAGGTACGCGACGACGAACTCGGCGGCCTCTTCGCCCACGATCTCAAGGCGACCGGCGTGTCCTTCGGCGTTCCCGCCGCATCGGAAGGTCCGGCCACGGCGCGCTGCTTCATCCTGGTGACGCCGGATGGCGAGCGGACGATGAACACCTATCTCGGCGCCTGCCAGGGCCTGTCCCCGGCCGATGTGGACGAGGCCACGGTGGCGAGCGCCCGCACCGTCTATCTCGAAGGCTACCTGTGGGATCCGCCGGCGGCCAAGGACGCGTTCCGCAAGGCGGCGAAGATCGCGCACGGCGCCGGCAATGCCGTCGCCCTCACGCTCTCGGATGCGTTCTGCGTCGGCCGCTACCGTGAGGAATTCCTCGGCCTCATCCGCGACGGCAGCATCGACATCCTGTTCGCCAATATCGGCGAGCTGAAGAGTCTCTACGAGACCGAAGACGACGAAGCCGCGATCAAGGCCCTGCGGGACGAGCGCAACCAGCGCGGCATGCACCTCCTCGGCCTCGTCACCCGCTCCGCCGATGGCGCCCTGGTGGTGAAGGGGGGCGAGATCCGCTCCGTCGAGGCGGCACCCGTTCGGGAGGTGATGGATACGACCGGTGCCGGCGACCTCTTCGCCGCCGGCTTCCTCGCCGGCCATGCCCGCGGCCTCGACAACGTGTCGAGCGCCCGCCTCGGTGCACTGGCCGCGGCAGAGGTGATCCAGCATATCGGCGCCCGGCCACAGCACGACCTCGTGGCGCTCGCGAAGGCCCAGAAGATCTTCTGAGACACGTCGTCGACCTGTCGATTCATGGCAGGTCGTTTTTCGAACATCCCGAGCGCGGCGAGAGGCGATCCGAAAGCAGTTGCCGGATGCGCCGCGAAGGGAGCTTGGACTCCACTGTCGGCGACGGCGAGCGGAAGTCCAATCAGCCGAGCAGGCGCACGAACCGCGCCCTGACCTCTTCCCGCCTTTCGTCGAGTTCGGCCGCCAGGGTCGCCGCATCCGGCAATCCCATGGCGATGGCGAGCCGCGTCAGCGCCACCGATGCCCCCTCCTTCGATTCCGCCTCGCCCATCAGGCGCTGCCAGTGAAGCGCATCGTCGAAGATGCGGTAGGCGTCACTCAGCCGGCGGGCGGCATCGACCGGAATCAGGCCATGAGCGGCGGCCTCCGTGAAGACGGACGCCGCATCGAGCCCGACGAGGCCGGGATGACCGCTGGCATGAGCCAAGATCAGCGCCTGCGCTAGAAAATCGAGATCGAGCAGGCCGCCGGGGGCGAGCTTGAGATCGAGCGGCCCAGAGAACCCCTTCTCGCTGGCGACGACCTCACGCATCTCGCGAACCGCGTCGTAGACCACTCCGGCCTCTCGCTTCAGCCCGACGATGGTGCGGACCTGATCCATCACCGCCTCGCCGAGGCTCCGGTCTCCGGCGACCACCCGGGCGCGTGTGAGCGCCATATGCTCCCACAGATCGGCCTCCGCCTGCTGGTAGGGCAGGAAGCTCCGGACCTGCACCGCCACGGGGCCCTGGCCGCCGCCGGGCCGAAGGCGGAGATCGACGTCGTAGAGCCCGCCGCGGCGGGTCAGCGCCGTCAGCGCCGCGACGAGACGCTGGGTCAGCCGATTATAAACCATCACCGCATCGATGGCCTTCGGCCCGAGGCTCGTGCGGTTCTCCGGATCGAAATCGTAGAGCACGACGAGATCGATGTCGGATTCCGCCGTCATCTGCCGGGCACCGAGCCGGCCGAGGCCGAGAACCACGCAACGTCCGCCCGGCACGGCACCATGTTCGGCGAAGAACTGGCGCGATACCGCATCGAGGCTCGCCTCCAGTACGGCGTCGGCGATGCCGGCATAGGCCTGCCCCGCAGCCTGCGGGGAAAGAATGCCGGTGAGAAGCCGCGCGCCGGTGACGAAGCGCAGCTGCCGCGCCGCGTCCCGGCTCCGGTCGAGAAAATCCTCATAGGCCGCCGGCTTCCCGACCAATCCTCGGTACTGGGCGGCGATATCCTCCGCATCCACGCCCGGCACGACGAAGGCCGGATCGATCACCGTATCGAGCACGTGCGGACTGAAGGCGACCGTTTCGGCGAGGCGAGGCGCGCTCCCGAGGAGGTCGGCGAAGAGCAGGCGAAGCCGATCGTTCGACCGAAGGATGGTGAGGAGTTCCACCGCGGCCGGCATCCGCGCAAAGGCACGGTCGAGGGTGTCGAGCGCCACATCCGGATTCGGCGTGCCGCCGAGCGCCTGCATCAGGGCCGGAACGAGTTCGGTGAGGACTTCCCTCGCCCTGGCGGTACGGACGGCCGGGCGCCTGCCGAAGTGCCAGCCGCGCACCGTCTCGGCCACCCGCTCGGGATCGGCGAATCCGAGTTTGCGCAGGGTGGCGAGCGTGGCCGGATCGTCATCGGAGCCACTGAAGACGAGGTCCCCCACCGAGGAGGAGAGGTCCGGCTCGGCCTCGAACAGCAGCGCATAATGCGCCTGCACGCGGCGGGCATGGTGCAGGAGCTCCCTCGCGAAAGCCTCCGCATCGGAGAATCCGGCGAAGCGGGCGAAGCTCTCGATCCCCTTCGCGTCCGCCGGCAGTCGCTGCGTCTGCTCGTCGTTCACCATCTGCAGGCGATGCTCGATGGTGCGAAGGAAGTCGTAGGCCCGCCCGAGTTCGTCGCGTGCGGCAGCGTCGATCCAGCCCTCCTCGGTGAGGGCCGCCAGCATCTCGACGGTGCGCCGGCCGCGAAGGTCCGGCCGCCTGCCGCCGAAGACGAGCTGCTGGGTCTGGACGAAGAACTCGATCTCTCTGATGCCGCCGCGCCCGAGCTTGATGTCGTGGCCGGCGACGGCGATCGTGTCGTGTCCGCGCACGGCATGGATCTGGCGCTTCATCGCATGGACGTCGGCGATGGAGGCGAAATCGAAATACTTGCGCCAGACGAACGGCCTCAGGCCAGCGAGGAATCGCTCGCCGGCCGCGATGTCTCCGGCGATGGCCCGCGCCTTGATATACGCGGCCCGCTCCCAGTTCTGTCCGAGATTCTCATAATAGACATAGGCCGAGTTGAGGGAGATCGCCGTCGGCGTCGATCCGGGATCGGGGCGCAGGCGATAATCGACGCGGTGGACGTAGCCGTCGCCGGTGCGCTCCTGCAGCAGCTTGGCGATCCCCTGCGCGAGCTTGGAGAAGAACGGCGTCGGGGCGAGCCCGTCCTCGAGCGGTGCGATATCGGGATCGAAGAACACGACGAGGTCGATATCGCTGGAATAGTTGAGCTCGCCCGCCCCGAGTTTTCCGAGGCCGAGGATGACGAGACCGGAACCGACCTGCGGCTCGGAGAGGTCGGCGGGATGAAACCGGCCGGACCCGGCCGCCTGCAGCAGCAGAGCGTCGGCCGCAGCATGGACCGAAGCGTCGGCGAAATCCGACAGCGCCTGGGTCACCGTCGCCAGGGGCCAGATCCCGCCGATATCGGCCAGAGCCACGAGGAGGGCATGGTCGCCGCGATTGAGCCGGAGTTCGGCAGCGACGGCATCGAGATCGCGCGTCTCTCCGGTCTCCGATCGCGCGGCGGCGCGCTGTCGGGCGATGAGGTCGGCATTCACGGCCTCGGGCGCGCGGTCCAGCATCGCCGCGAGACGATCGGGCGCTCGCATCACCCGTTGCCACAGGAAGGGGGAATGGTCGGCAAGGCCGAGGAGCAGCGCGCGCACCGCATCGTCGACATGGAGCAGCCGTGCCTCCACGTCTTTCAGCCGTGACGCCGCACGCTCGGGATCCGTCAGGATGGGCGCTCTCGTCAGGCGCTGGGTCAAGGGCGCTCGATCGGTCACACGCTGTCCTTCCCCGGCTCGGCCGGGAGGGTCATGACGACACGAAGCCCCGGTCGGTTGTCTTCCAGCGCGAGTGTGCCCTGATGAAGGCGCACCACCGCGTTGACGAGACTAAGTCCGAGCCCGAAGCCGGGCCGGGACCGCGCCTCTTCGAGACGAACGAAACGCCCGAGCACACGTCCACGCGCCTCCTCCGGGATGCCCGGGCCGTTGTCGGACACGATGACCGCGACGCTCGTTCCGCGCGTTTCGGCTTTCACATGGACGTCTCCTCCGGAGCCACCGTACTTCACCGCGTTGTCGATGAGGTTGGCAAGAGCCTGCCCCACGAGTTCGCGATTACCGCAGAGCGAGAGCCCTTCGGGCGCCTCCATGACCAGGCCCATCCCCCGCTCCGAGGCCAGGGCTTCGTAGAGTTCGCCGACCTCCTGTGCCACGAGACCGAGGTCGAACCGGCCCATGATCTCGCTGGCACTCCCCGCTTCCAGCCGGGCGATCATGAGAAGGGCGTTGAAGACCCGGATCAGGCCGTCGCTTTCCTCGATCACGCCTTCCATGGCCATGCGCAGCTGCTCCGGCGAACCGGCACCGTGAAGCGCCTCGTCGGCGCGGTTGCGCAGCCGGGTCAGCGGCGTCTTCAGATCATGGGCGATGTTGTCGGAGACTTCGCGCAGGCCCCGCATTAACTCGCCGATGCGCTCCAGCATTTCGTTGAGGTTCCGGGCGAGACGGTCGAGTTCGTCGCCGTTGCCGGCCACCGCGAGCCGCCCATCGAGGTCGCCAGCCATGATCCGGCGGGTCGTCTCCGTCATGGCGTCGACGCGCCGGAGCACGCGGCTCGCGACGAACCAGCCCCCGAGGACGCCGAGGACGACGACCAGGGCCACCGATGAACCGAAGGTGGTGGCGATGATCGAGCGCAGCCTGTCCCGCTCCTCCACGTCGCGCCCGACGACGAGGCGGAATCCGCCCGGAAGCACGAAGACCTGCATGATCGCATGATGGTCGAGCACGTCGGACTGGCCGCTGCGGGCATAAGCGGCCTCGGTCTGGCCGGGCTGGGACAGAGTTCCATCCGCGAGCGCGCCGACATTGCCGACGACCCGCTCGCCCGCCGACGTCGTCACCAAGTAGAGCGAGGCGCCCGGTTCGCCCGCACGGCGCTCCACGACGGAGATGAGACGGCGCAGGCCACCGGCCTTGTACTGTTCGGACAGACCGTTGATCTCGGCCTCGATGGTGGAGACCATCTGATCGTCGAGGACGCGGCTCGCATTCCAGGCGACGTAGCCCAGAGCGAGGAAGGCGAACGTGGCGAAGACGACGAGATAAGCGAAGGACAGCTTGAAGGCCGTCGTCCGGAACAGGTTCCGGATGCGTGCGGGCGCCCGTTCGGTCTCACTCACGACGTGGCCGGCTCGCGGCGGGAATCGTCCGGCCTCAGGATATAGCCGGCGCCGCGGACCGTATGGATCAGGGCGGTCTCGAAATCCTTGTCGAGCTTCGCGCGCAGGCGCGAGACATGGACGTCGATGACGTTGGTCTGCGGGTCGAAATGATAGTCCCAGACATGTTCGAGCAGCATGGTCCGCGTCACCACCTGCCCGGCATGGCGCATGAGATATTCGAGCAGCCGGAATTCGCGGGGCTGGAGCAGGATCTCGTGGGCGCCACGGGTGACGCGGTGAGAGAGCCGGTCGAGATGGAGGTCTCCCACATGGTAGGAGGTCGCTTCGGCCGCACCCGTCGAGGAGGCACGGCGGCGCGCCAGGACCTCGGTCCGCGCGAGCAGTTCGGAAAACGCATAGGGTTTCGGGAGATAATCGTCCCCGCCGGCCCGCAGCCCCTTCACCCGGTCGTCGACCTGCCCGAGAGCGGAGAGGATCAGGACGGGGGTCGTCACCTCCTGCTCGCGCAGGGACCGGATGAGGGACAGGCCATCGAGTTTCGGCAGCATACGGTCGACGATCAGGACGTCGTAATCCCCCTCTCGCGCCAGGGCATAGCCGTCCAGGCCATCGACGGCATGGTCCGGCACATGGCCGGCTTCCCTGAAGGCCTTAACGAGATAGGAGACCGCCTCGCGGTCATCCTCGATGATGAGGAGGCGCATGGGACCGGAGGATACGAGGTCGTGGATGCGCGGGAAACCCGGTTGAGCTTGTGTCGACACGAGAAGTCCCCTCTCCTGCGAAAGAGGGGGACCCTGCCGGATCTCGGCTTACCCGCATTTGGCCGCATCATGACCATTCGGTCAGGATGATCCGAGAAGCGGGGCCTGAAACGCGAAACGCCCGCCTCGGAGGAGGCGGGCGTTTCGATGATGACGTCGTGCGAGGGTTTGTTGTGGTCTTGTTCTGTGCAGGTCTGCGGCGACCGACTCTCCCTTGTCTTGAGACACAGTACCATGGGCGCTGGTGCGTTTAACGGCCGAGTTCGAGATGGGATCGGGTTCTGGGCACACCG
>NZ_BPQT01000027.1 GCF_022179405.1 Methylobacterium marchantiae | reverse complement strand
GATCTCGTCGGTCATCGGGGGTCTCTCGGGTTCGGGGTTGGTCGTCGCAACCCGACCCTACCCGGCAACCGCCGATGACCACCCCTCAGCTACACCACCGCCTGGGACACGACCCGTTCGAACGCTCGCTCTGCGCTCTCTGCCGCCGCCATTGCGCTGCGTTTCCCGCACCGACATACTTCTCACCGCTAGACGTCGAGGCGCAAAGCCGACGCATGCTGGCGAGGGAGCGGGGCCGTGAAGGAGGACACGCGGATGCGCGAGCATCTGTGCGGGATCAGGACCGCCTGGACGGTCGTCGCGACGGCTGCCGGGGCGGTGGCCGAGGTCGCTGCCGGTATCGGCCCATCCCGCCTCTCGCATCTGCTGGTCTTCTTCTCTCCCGATTACGTCGTCGATGACCTGAGCGCCGCCCTCAAGGACGCCTTCCCCGGCACGCCCATCACAGGATGCACTATGTCGGGTGGCATCTGCCCGGCCGGAGGCCTGGAGCGTGGGCTCGTCGTGGTGGCGTTCCCGGCGAAGGGCTTCCGTGTCGTCTCCGCCATCCTTGATGCCATCGACCATCTCGACGTGGCGCGCACGGCTTCGTCCGTCCGTGCCCTGCGACGGGTCCTCGGGGCGGAATCGCCCGAACCGGCGCCGAGCCGGCGCTTCGCCCTGTCCTTCATCGACGGTCTCGCCAATGCCGAGGAGACGGTGGTCTCGGCCATCGCCTGGGCCCTCGACGGCATCCCCCTCGTCGGCGGTTCGGCCGGCGACGACCTGCATTTCCGCGAGACGGTGCTGCTCCACGAGGGCGCGATCCATCGCCGGGCGGCCGTGGTGGTGCTGGTGGAGACGGAATATCCGTTCCAGATCTTCAAGAGCGATCATTTCGAGCCGACGACCACGAAATTCGTGGTCACGGCCTCCGACGACGAGCAGCGCATCGTCCACGAATTGAACGCCGAGCCCGCCGCCCGCGAATACGCCATGGCGGTGGGGCTCGACCCGGAAGCACTCACGCCGATGAGCTTTGCCGCCTATCCCCTCGCGGTGAAGGTCGGGGGCGAGTATTTCTGCCGCTCGATCCGCCGCATGAACGACGATGGCTCGCTGAGCTTCTTCTGCGCCATCGACGAGGGCGTCGTGCTCACCCTGGCCCAGCCGCGCGACATCGTGGAGACCACGCGGAGCGAACTCGCCCGCCTCGACGCGGCGCTGGGCGGCATCGACCTCATCATCGGCTTCGACTGCATACTGCGCCGCCTCGATGCCGAGAGCCGGCAGGTGCGCCACGGCATCTGCGACCTCTATCGCCGCTACGACGTGGTCGGGTTCGAGACCTATGGCGAGCAATACCGGGCCATGCATCTCAACCAGACCTTCACCGGCATCGCCATCGGCCGGCCGCCCGCTCCATGAAGGCCGGACTCCACCGTGTCGCCGACGATGATACCGCCGGCCGCATCGCCAAGCTCGAGCGTATCAACGCGGCGCTGATGGCACATGTGGAGCGCACCATGGACCAGCAGGGCGGTGCCTATTCGCTGTTCCAGACCGCGATCATGCTCGAGGGCCGCGTTCGCTCGCGGACCGAGGAACTGACCGGGCTGATGCACAGCCTGGAGCACTCCAATTCCGCCCTGGTCGCGGCGAAAGAGGAGGCCGAGACCGCCAACCGCTCGAAGACGCGCTTCCTCGCCGCCGCCGGGCACGACCTGCTGCAGCCGCTGAACGCCGCGCGCCTCTCGGCCTCGGCCCTGTCCGACATGCCGCTCGGCCCGGAAGCCCTGGCGATGTCGGGCCAGGTGGAGCGGGGCCTCCAGACCATCGAGGACCTGATCAAGACGCTGCTCGACATCTCGAAGCTCGATGCCGGGATCGTCCGTCCCGTCATCCGTCCGGTCGCTCTCGCCGATCTCCTCGGCGGCATCGCTGCGAGCTTCATGCCGATGGCCGAGCGCAAGGGCCTGCGGCTCGCTGTCCGCTGCCCGGACATCCGGGTCGACAGTGATCCGATCCTGCTTCAGCGCATCGTGCAGAACCTCGTCTCCAACGCGATCCGCTACACCGGAAGCGGGGGCGTGCTGATCGCGGTGCGACGGCGCGACGGAACCTGTCGCATTGAGGTGATCGATACTGGCTGCGGCATCGGGGAGAGCGAGCGCCATCTCGTCTTCGAGGAATTCTACCGGGGCGGCTCGGGGGGTGACGAGGGCGAGCCCGGCCTCGGGCTCGGTCTCTCCATCGTCCAGCGCATGGCCACGGCGCTCGACCACGATCTCGTCCTGGATTCGCGGCTTCACCACGGGACGCGCGTGTGCCTGACCGTCCCCGTCAGTCCCTGCCAGACCGAGAGCGTGGCTGGCCCCGCGCCGATCGCGACGCGGCTCACGGGAGCGCGCGTGCTGATCGTGGAGAACGATCCGGCGACGACCGATGCCCTGAAGCGCCTGCTCCAGAACTGGGATGCCGAGGTGAGCGCCCACCGCGACCTCGCGAGCGTGGCAGAGAGCGTCGCCGCGGGACAGGCGCCGCCGGATGTCCTGATCCTGGATTACCACCTCGACAACGGCGCCTGCGGCCTCGACGTGGCGACTTACTTGCGCGGCGTGACCCGCTCGGCCCTGCCGGTGATCGTGACCACCGCCGACCATTCGGCCGAGATCGAGGCCCATGTGGCGCTGATCGGCGCGGAACTGGTGCACAAGCCGATCAAGCCGGCGCAATTGCGCGCCCTCCTCACACACCTCCTCCCCTGATCAGGCCGGGTCGGCGTCGATGCGCATCCTCAGAATCGCGTAGGGCGGCTGCCTCATGTCGCGGCCATTGTTGTAGTCCGGGTTGCGATTGACCTGCGCCGCGGTGATGTAGAGCCAGCGGTCGGGCGTGATCCAGAACGTGTCGGCCCAGATCAGGCGGGGATCGGTGGCGAGGATGGTGATGGTGCCGTCCGTCTCGCGCCGGCCGACTGCGTTGTGCTCCTGCAGGGCGAGGTACACGCGGTCCTTCGAATCCGCGATGAGGCCACCGGTCATGCCCTTCTCGCCGAGATCCTCCACGCCGGCCGCGACTTCGGCGTCGGAGATGGCAGGGTCGAGGAGCGCGGCGGTCGCGACCGCGTAGAGCCGGCGGCCCATCAGCGGCGCGTAGTAGAGGCGGCTGCCGTCGGGGCCGAGGGCAATGCCGTTCGCGCCACCCTGAACGGGGCGCGGCGGTGCGTCTCCCTTTCGTTGGAGGATCTGGCGGTTCTCCACCAGCTTGATGATTCCCTTCTGGGATTCGGTGCTGGCATGCTCGGCGAGCCGCCGGGTGACGCGGCCGGTCGCGAGATCCACGGCGAGGATGGCACCATGCCCGTCCTGGCCCTGGTCGGTGATGTAGGCCGCCGCCCGTCCGTCGCGGATGTCGATCCGCAGGTCGTTGAGCGAAGACGTCGCCGTGACGCCGGCCTCCAGCGGCACGACCCGCATGATCCGGTTCTGGGTGAGATCGAACTGGACGAGCTTGGCGCTGCCCGGCATCGGCGGACCCGAACCGTCGGGCAGCCCGGCATCGAGGACCCACAGCCTGTCCTCCCGGTCCATGACGCCGTTGGGGACATGGAGCAGCCTGCCCTGAGCGTTCTTCGGGTCGGGTTGGTTGGTCGCCGCGTCGGGATAGGGCCTCACGCTCCCATCCGGCATGACCTCGCCGAGGGTGAAGGGCACCTTGGCGTCGAAGCGCGGCATCATCACGAAGATGCGGCCGCCCCGCGAGACGGTGATTCCGGTGGGGTTCGAGGGCGCATCGGCCACCATGGCGAGTTCGAGGCCGGGCACTCCCGTATCGCTGGCGACTGGCTTTGCCGACGCCGCGGAAGCGGCCGACCTGTCCTGCGCGGAAGCCTGGCTGTTCAAGGCGGCGAACCCGGCGAGGCCGGCCGCCAGCATGTCACGTCGAACGAGGGTCATGGATGTCGTGATCCTGCAGAGGTTGGAGGTCGATCAGCCGGCCTTCGCCGCGCCACGGACCTTGAGATCGATGGAGGCCACCACGGCGCCGGCCGAGATGAACAGGCGGCGCCCATCCGGGCCGCCGAACTCGACATTGGAGGCCGGTGTCGCCGTGGCGATCCGGCCGATCAGCGTTCCATCCGAGAGGTAGACGCGCACGCCATCGGCGCAGGCGGCGTAGATCCGTCCGGCCTCGTCCAGGGCGAGCCCGTCCGGGGCGCCGGCATCCAGGGTCGCGACGGTCCGCGGCTGGCCGAGGCGGCGATCCTCCACCGGGAAGGCCAGGATGGTGCGGGCGCCCTCGGCATTGTCGAGGGCGGCGCTGGTATCGGTGACGTAGAGTGTGCGGCCGTCCGGCGTGAGGGCGATGCCGTTGGGCTGGCCCACGGCATCGGTCATGCCCTGCACCTCGCCCGCCGGATCGATCCGGTAGACCCGCCTCGCGGATTGAGCCGGGATCGTCTGGATACCCTCGTCCGGCACCGTGATGCCGAAGACGGGATCGGTGAACCAGATCGCGCCGTCCGGTGCCAGCGCAGCGTCGTTGGGCGAGTTCAGAGGCTTGCCGTCGTAGCTGTCCGCCAGGACCGTCATCGTCCCGTCGGAGGCGCGGCGCACGACGCGACGGGTGCGGTGCTCGCAGGTGACGAGGTGCCCCTCCGCGTCGAGGATGTTGCCGTTGGCGTTGTTGGAAGGGTCGCGGAAGGGCTTCACCTCGCCGTCCTCGCCGATCACCAGCATGCGGTTCGAGCGGACGTCGCTGACGATGAGGCCGCCGAGATGCGGCGCCCAGCACAAGCCCTCGCACCAACGACCCTCCCGGTAGAGGATCTTCGGCCGAGCGGAAGGATCGACCAGCTCGGCGAAGCGAGGATCGTCCGGATGGAGGATCGGCGCCGCCAGGGCGGGCCTGCTCCAGACGGCGGTCGCGGCGATGCCGCAGAGGAGGTCGCGTCGGCGCATGAAAAAGCTCGTGAAGGGGTACGGGGACGCGCCCGACCTGCCACGCGGACAGGTCGGGCCTCTCGCAGGTCGGTTCAACGTGCCGGCGGGCTTGCCGTCGTCGAGCCGGTGGCGTCGGTGGCGGACGGCTTGATGCTCCACAGGTCGGTGGGTAGCGCCGCGGGGGCATCGGGCTTGTAGAAGGCCGAATCCTGGATGCGCGACGTCGTCACGTAGAGGGTGCCGTCCGGCCCTTCGGCGAAGGTGTCGGGCCAGCGCAGCCTCTTGTCCTGGACCAGAGTGGTGAGGGCAGAACCCTTGGCCGAGAGGTCGCGGACCTTGATCGAATCGTCCTGCGGCGAGGTCACGTACATCCGCCCGTCCTTGCGCGAGATGATGAGGCCGTCGGCCGGGCCGTTCTCACCCACGGTCTCGACCTTGCCGGACAGGCTCCGGTCGCTGAGCGCTTCCGGCACGAGCGAGGAGGTCAGCCAGCCGGTGAGCGCGGACGTCGGCAGGCTGTAGAGGGTCTTCCCCTTGATCGCCTGCCAGTAGAGCGTTGCGCCATCGGGCGAGAGGGCGATGCCGTCGGCCGAGAATTCCACGCCGCGCCCGTCGGGCCGGCGCAGGGGCTTGCCCTCGTAGGTCACGGTCACGCTCTTGTCGGGCTGCGTCGTCGGATCGCCGTCGAGGAGGCGGCGGGACTTGCCACTGGCGAGGTCGACTACGACGATGGCGCCGCTCGCTCCGGAATCGGTGATGTAGGCGGTCTTGCCATCCGGCGAGAAGCGGACGTCGTTGAGATAGGAGCCCTGGGGCGCCACCGCTTCGTCGAAGGAGATCGTGCGGGCGGGCTTGTTGGTCTTCAGGTCGATCTCGACGAGCTTCGGCCCATTCTTCACCACCGCCGCCATGGCGGGCGTGGCAGGATCGAGCACCCAGAGATTGCCGTCGGGGCTCGCCACGACGCTCTGGACGCAGATCCAGTGGTCGCCGGCCGAGAGCTCGTCCTTGCGCGCGTTGCGCCACGCGTTCCACTCGGCATCGGGGAACGGCACGATCTTGCCGTCCTTCACCTCTGCGACCGAGACGGCGCTGTCTTCGGTCCAGCGTGGGAAGTTGACGAAGATGCGCCCGTCCTTCGCCACGGTGACGCCGGTCACCTGATGCTCGAAACTGGCGACCTTGGTGAGAGCACCGGCCGCGGCCGGTGCGGTCTGCGCTTCGGCCGCGATGGGTCCCGACAGGAGCGTTCCCGCGAGAAGGGCCGCGGCGAGGGCGGCAGTGCGGGTCGTGGTCCGTGATGGCATGAAAAGGCTCGTCGCTGGGAAAGGAGGTATCGCTCCCTTCGCCAACGCAGCGAGCGGCGGCCAAGCTTCATCGAAATATCGCGCCGGATATCGCGCTCAGGCGGCGAGGGCGCGGTTCACCGTGGAGCGTAGGTCCGCCAGCGAGAACGGCTTGGTCAGCACGTCCGTGACGATGGCATCGAGGCCGCGGGCGCGCTCGCGCTGGTCGGCAAAGCCGGTCATGAGAAGGATCGTCAGGGCGGGAAAATCGCGCTTGGCCGCGAGGGCAAGGGCGATGCCGTCCATCAAGGGCATGCGGATATCGGTGAGCATCAGGTCGAACGCGCCGTCCGCCTCCGTCAGGCGATCGAGCCCGTCGCTGCCGTCCGATGCCGTGACGACGGAATGGCCATCGATCTCCAGACCCCGCTTCAGGAAACCGCGCACGGGTTCTTCGTCGTCAACGAGGAGGATTCGCGCCATCAACTCTTTGTCTCTACTGGATCGCCGAGACTGCGCTACCACGAACGTCGTATGTCAAGGTCAATCGCGCACCAGATCGTGCGACATTGTCCGACACGTAACGGATGTGCGTAAATGTCGCCCTGCCGTCACAGGCATTTTACCGGACGACACTGGCCTCGCACGATCCCCGCGCTGCCATCGCGAACCCGAGTCAGGCTACTGCGATCCGGATGTCCCCGAGATACGCTCAGGTGCCGCCGAACAGGTCGGGCTCGCTGTTGTCGTGATCCACGAGACCCACGAAGGGGAGCTGGCGGTATTCGTGGGCCACATCCATGCCGTAGCCCACCACGAACACGTCGGGGCAGGTGAAGCCGACGAAGTCGGCATCGATCGTCACGGCGCGCTTGCCGGGCTTCTCGAGGAGTACCGCGGTCAGGACCCGCTTGGCGCCGCGCGCCATGAGCAGGTCCTTGGCGAAGACGACCGTGCGACCCGATTCCAGGATATCGTCCACGAGGAGGACGTCGCGCCCGCGGACCTCGCTCTCGACATCGCGTAGGATCGCCACCTGTCCCGACGACACCGTGCCGCTGCGATAGCTCGACAGATGCACGAACTCGACCTGCGGCGACAGGCCGGAGCGGTGCAGCGCCCGCAACAGGTCGGCCGCGAACATGAAGCTGCCCTTGAGAACCGCTACGACGAGAAGGTTCTCGGGCTTTGCCGCCACGATGGCGGCGGCGAGCTCCTCGTTGCGGTTCGCGATGGCGGTTTCGTCGAAGAGGACGCGGACGCGTCGGGTCGGGCTGGTCATGCGATCTCCCTATCACGCGCCGGTCCGGCTGGCATCGGTTTTCGCCTCGGAGGCGGGATGTGGCAACGCCTCAATGATTGCCGGTCGCCTCCGGCACCCCACGCTCGGGCGCGAACCCGACCTTGACGGTCCGGCCCTGCGCCGGGGGGGCGGACAGGCTCGCCCGGAATCGAGCGGTCTCGCGATCCTCGAGGTTGGAGCGCGGCGGCGCCACGGTCCAGCGGTAGATGGTTTGATCCTGCGCGTCGCGCACCTCCACCTCGATCGGCGGCACCGGAACGGTTGTGCCGGCCACGCCGACCACGTCGCCCTCGATGACGAGTTGGGACGCGGCGCCCTCGCCCTGGGTCTGGAAGGCCGCGACGTCGCGGATGTCGAGGCCGCGCAGGTTCACCGGCATGCCGATCCGGGCATAGAGCCCGGCGCTCTGGGGCATGGCCCGGACCACGGTGCTGCGGGCGAGGAGCGCCAGCGGAATTCCGGCGAGAAGGGCGAGGCCGAAGGCGGCGGCCGGGGAGGGGCCGCTCCAGCGCTTAGCCGGCGGCGGCTTGCGCGGACGGGATGGGCGGACCGGCATCTCCTCCGGAACCTTTTCGGGCTCGGGCATCGCCGCCCGACCGGTATCCTCGGCCAGGGCCGCTTCCCAGGCATCGAGATCGGCCTGCGCCTCGCCGCGTCCCTCCATCGACCCCATGGCGGCCTGGATCTCGGCCATCTCCTCGGCGAGGGCGGCGGACACTTCGTCGGGCGAGATGAACCAGGTCTCGCGGCAGGCCGCGCAGCGCACGGAGCGTCCCTCCGCGCCGACGCGGTCGGTATCGATCACGTATTCGCTTGCGCAGGACGGGCAGACGATCAGCATGGCGAATCGGCGCCTCGGATTGTCGATCGGCAGTTGCCGGTTCGAAGAAAAAGACTCACACCGTCATCGCCGAACGCGGTTAATCCTCCGTGAAGCGGCGGGACGGGGAGGACGCGCTTGTCAGCAGGACCGGGCTTGGACGGATGGCGGATATCGACGAAGCCGGGCGCAACGCGTGACCGGTGACAGCCTCCTGTCGGGCGTCGAGGAGCCCGTTGTCCAGTTCGAGAACGTCGGCATGCGCTACGGCCTCGGGCCCGAAGTGCTGAGCGACGTGAGCTTCCAGATCGCGCCGCGCTCGTTCCAGTTCCTCACCGGCCCGTCCGGTGCGGGAAAGACCACCCTGCTGCGCCTGATCCTGCTCTCGGTCCGGCCGACCCGCGGCCTGGTCTCGGTCTTCGGCGAGGAGGTCAGCGACATCTCCAACGAGGCCCTGACCGGTCTGCGCCGCCGGATGGGCATCGTGTTTCAGGATTTCCGCTTGCTCGACCACCTCACCACCTACGAGAACGTCGCGCTGCCCCTGCGCGTCCAGGGTCGCGCCGAGACGAGCTACCGCGCCGAGGTGGTCGAACTCCTGCGCTGGGTCGGTCTCGGCGAGCGCATGCACGTGCTGCCGCCGCTCCTGTCCGGCGGCGAGAAGCAGCGCGCCGCCATCGCCCGCGCGCTCATCGCCCGACCGGACCTGCTCCTGGCCGACGAACCCACCGGCAACGTCGATCCGGGCCTCGGCCGGCGCCTGCTGCGGCTGTTCATCGAACTCAACCGGCTCGGGACCTCGGTCCTAATCGCGACCCACGATTTCGCCCTGATGGACCTCGTCGACGCGCCCCGGCTCGTCCTGGGCCAGGGCCGTCTGCAGATCGAACCCTGATGGGTCAGCCGAGCCCACCCCCGCGTCCCTCGGCGCCCGTCGCAGCCGAGCAGGAGACCGCGCTTCCGGCGACCCTGCGGCGCAACGCGCCCCTCGTCCCCACCGATTCGGCGGCGAGCCGGGCGCTCGCCGCGGTCATCGCGATCCTGACCTTCCTCGCGGCACTCTGCGCCGGTGCGGCGGAGATCGTCGCCTCCAGCGCCAACCAGTGGCAGGGCAGCGTCGCCCAGGAGGTGACGATCCAGGTGAGGCCGAGCGCCGGCCGCGACATCGACGCCGACGTGGCCAGGGCCGAGGCGCTGGCGAAGGCCACGGCCGGCATCGCCACGACCCGAGTCTTCTCGAAGGCCGAGGCGGAGCGCCTGCTCGAACCCTGGCTCGGCAGCGGCCTCGACCTCTCGGACCTGCCCGTGCCCCGCCTCGTCACCCTGAAACTCGCCGAATCGCCCCTTCCCGACCTGAAGGGATTGCGCGGCTCGCTCAGCGAGGCCCTGCCGGGGGTGGCGAGCCTCGACGACCACGCCCTGTGGCTCCAGCGGCTCTCGACGATGGCCAACACCTTCGTGGGCATCGGCATCGGCATCGTCGCCCTGGTCCTGATCGCCACCGGCCTCGCCGTGATCTTCGCCACGCGGGGAGCCATGGCCGGCAACCGCGAAGTGGTTGAGGTGCTGCATTTCGTCGGCGCGAACGACGATTTCATCGCCCGCGCCTTCCAGCGCCGGTTCTTCCGCCTCGGTCTGCGCGGCGGGATCATCGGCTCGTGCCTGGCGCTGGCCGTCTTCGCGCTGGCGGGTCTGCTCGCCCAGGTCTGGCGCTCGGGGCCGGCTGGCGACGAGATCGAGGCGCTGTTCGGCGCGTTCCATATCGGCTGGCGCGGCTATGCCGCCGTCCTGCTCATCGGTGTGATCGCCTCCGTCGTCACCGGCATCGTCTCGCGGCTGACCGTCAGGCGGTTCCTGCGCTGATACCGGGCGCGGGGCGTCGGCGGCGTGAACCCGCGCACCCGCCGAATTCCCTGCACAAATCGCGTTAACCATTCGTAAACCCATCGGGGCGGAAATATCGCCTCGCGGATGCCGCATTCGGCACTACCCTCGGAGGATGGCCACGCGGATGTCAGGATACGGCACCACTCGCCCCCCGGAGGCGTTCGGTTGGGTCTGGCCGCAAGGCCGGGCAGGCTCGTCGGTGCCTCCCGTGCGGATCGCGATGGTGATGTCTCCAACCCTGCAACGCCTCGGCCATGTCGTACTCGGGCTCGGTGCCGTCGCCGTCCTGGCACTGCTCGCCGGATTCTTGGTCTTCGCCGGGTCCATCGCCCGCGACGAGCGCACCCTCGACGGACGTGCCGACGGGATCGTGGCGCTGACGGGCGGGGCCCAGCGGATCGGTGATGCGATCGATCTCCTCGCGGGCGGCTACGGCCGGCGCCTTCTGATCACCGGCGTCAACGAGCGGACGAGCCGCGACGAGATCGCCCGGCTCAACCCGAGCCAGCGGCACTGGATCGAGTGCTGCGTCGATCTCGACTACCGGGCGCGCAACACGATCGGCAACGCCATCGAGACGCGGCGCTGGATGCGTCAGCACCGGTTCAACACCGTCGCCGTGGTCACCTCGAACTACCACATGCCCCGCACGCTGGTCGAACTCGACCACGCGCTGATGGGTAGCGACCGCGTCCTGCCCCATCCCGTCATCGCGGAAGGCTTCGACGCCGACCGCTGGTGGCGTCACCCCGGCACAGCGCGGCTGATCGGCTCGGAGTACCTGAAGTTCCTCGTCTCCTGGGTCCGCACACGGTTCGAAGCCGACCCGGAACAGTCGCGAGCGGCGATCATGATGGGCCGCGGAAAGCCCATCAAGCTGGTCTCCGAAGCGGTGATGCGCGCGCAGTACTGACGGGGTGGTTCAGCGCGAGGCGGTACGTCCGACACTCACCGTGACGATCTTAGCCCCGGCCTGCGTGGATGCGGCGACCGGCGAGGCCGGTGGGATATCGGCCTTCGACACGGGACCGCGCCTGTTGCGCGAGACGATACGAGGCCCGGAATTGCGAACCCGACGCTCGGCACGAGGCGGCGCGTCGATCACGTAGACGGTCGGGGTTCCGACGGAGGCCGGACGGATTCCCGTCACGGTGGGCACGCCGTAAGTGCCGTAGCCCCAAGCGCTCGGGACCAATTCGGTGGGCCGCGGGAAACGGGTCAACGGCGCCCCGAGGTAGTCGCCGCGGATCAGGGGGCCGGCATAGCTCTCGTCGAACCGCTGAAGCGATCCGCCGTGATGGCCATAGCTGGACGCGATGATGGTCTGCGCTTCCGCTGCCTGGGGAAAGGCAAATTGGGAGCAGGCAAGGCCGAGGCCCAGCAGGCATCCGAGCTTCGAGGCATGCGCGTACCTCGACCATCTGTGCGTGTGCGACATTCGAACCTCGTTGCATGCGGCGGGATGGGCATGAACCGCGCGGTGTCGACGGTCGTTCCGAAAGTCGGTGGGGCGCCAGAGGCGAAGATTGCGTAGAGGCCATCGGCCCCGATGGTGGCGGACCGGTACGGGCGTCGCCTTAGCGGCACGTGGTGACGCGGCGGACGATCCAGCCCTCGCCATCCACGAACATGCGCTTGCGCGACTTGGTGCAGGCGAGCCCGTCGTCCTCCGCCTCGATGCTGAGGGCCACCTTGCCGAGTTCGGCATCGTGATGGGGGGAGGAGGGAGAGGCGTTCTCCGTGACCGGCATTGCCTCGGCGGAGAGGGAAGACAGGCCGAGGATGAGCGCCGCGCCCAGCGCAGCGGAAAAACCGAACCGTTTCGTCATCACAACCTTGCCCGCGTGCCGTTTCACCGGAACGCCTTCGAAGACCCAAGCCATTGCGCCAATTGCAGCGCTTGGTCTGTAAAGTCGCGTCGAGCCGAAACGGTTGCAGTGCAATGACGTGACGCACCCCGAAAAGCGCGGGGTGCGTCGTCCTGTGCGATCTCACACGGCGGCGATCCTGCCGCGCGGTCGGATCAATGGGCGGCGGTGACGGTGAGCATCGGCAGGGTCACGGCGAGTTCCGAGGTCCCGAGGATGCGGGGCGCAAGGGAAGGAAGAGCCAAGGCCGCGATGCCCAGGGCGAGGCTCAGCCCCAGGAGCGACGTTTCGATGCCGCGATAGAATACGTCCATTCTAGCCCCTCCAACCTTCAGGATCGACGCGATCATGGCCGGGGGTGGGTTAACCAAATCCTCCGCGTCGGAGCGGGACGCGAAGTCGATCTGCGGCGGTGATCGCCCGGAAGCGGTCACGCCCTGCCGAGGGCGGCCATGTGGACGAGGTCGGATTCGGGTGGCTTCAGCAGTGAAGCGGCCAGATTGGCTTCGAGGACGATGAGATCGCTGTCCGGATCGGGCTCCCAGCCGCACGCGCAGCCGCCGGGCCCCTCATGGGCGTCGGCGATCTGCCGGTACAGCACACCGATGGTACGCGCCGCCACCGCCAGGGCCTGGAGCGCCGGGAGCGGATTGCGGTTCAGGCTGGTCCAGAAGGCGCGGCGCAGTGCCTCGTCCAGCTCGCTTCCCTCCTTGGGCGGCTCGATACAGGGGCGCGTCGAACGGACGGCGCTCACGCGAGCTCTCCTTTCGTGATCGGAACGGGTTCGGACGCCAGCATCGGCTCCCTCGCTGCGGCCAGGAAATCGACGAGGTCGGAGATGCGGTGCAGGCGCATGTCGACGGCGCATCCGTCCCACCATGCCAGTCGCGCATATCCGCGGATCAGTTCCAGCATCCGTTCCATCTCGGCCGGCCTCCTCGTCCCGCGATCACATGATCTGCGGGCATAAAAAGCGAAGCTGACCGATCAAGCAAGTGTATTCGCGAATATTGGAAAGAGTATAAGGCACATGCCGGCTGGCTCATTAGCAGTTTAGATTTGGATTTATTCTATTCTTTAAGGCAATCTCTGATCTTCTCGTCTATGGCCAGTGCCGTGCAGAGGCCGGTTCAGGGAAGGCATCGGCCGGCAGGCGGTTCGGAGGCGATGCCGACGAACGAACCTTCCGACTCAATTCGCGCACGGTCGGCCGATCGACCGGCGAGCATTTCGGCCGTTGAGCGGCGGCGAATTCTCGTGCCCGAACCGACGATCGAATCCTAAGCAGGTTCGCATTGGCACGCCAACGCTTCACGTTGCTTAGGCCCTTGATATGTCGCAGGTTTTTGTCGCAGAACCGATGACTACTTCTGCAAAACCTGCTTGGTTTCAGCTGAAATCGGGTATTCCAAGCCGTGTGCGTACCCGCACATCGATGTGCAAAGGGGCTGACTACCTGATGGTCAATCCCACATTGATCCTGGCAACCTGCTTGTGGCCGTTCTCGCGAGGAATGGGTCTCATCGGTGCGCCGAAAGGCACCGGATCTGAACGGATCGGGCAATCGGTAGTCGAACGATGACCATGACGCACACGCCTCCGACCGAGGACGGCCTGTCCCTGAAATTCTGGGGCGTCCGCGGTTCCACGCCCGTCAGCGGGCCGGATTATGCCGAGTTCGGCGGCAATACCCCGTGTCTCGAGATCCGCTGCGGCACGCGCCTGTTCGTGGTCGATGCCGGCTCGGGCCTGAACGCCTGCGGCCTGCATCATCGCGAATCGATGCCCAAGGAGATCGATCTCCTCTTCAGCCACCTGCATCTCGACCACACCGCCGGCCTGCCGTTCTTCAAACCGGTGGTCTTCAACCCCGAGCGGACGATCAACACCTATTGCGGCAATCTCGGTGGGGACAGCGCCAAGGCAGCCCTGGACAGGCTGTTCTCGCCGCCGCTGTTTCCGGTGACCCTCGACATCCTTCCCTGCACCCTGGCCCATCACGGTTTCAAGGCCGGGGAGCCGCTAACTTTCGCCGACGGATCGCGTGTCGACACGATCCTGCTCAATCATCCGCAGGGATCGGTCGGCTATCGCTTCGACCATGCCGGCAAGCGTCTCTGCATCATCAGCGACATCGAGCATTCCGACCCCTGGCCGGATGAGTCCCTGCGCCGTTTCGTGGAAGGGGCCGACCTCCTCGTCTATGACGGCATGTTCACCGAGGCCGAGTATCCGCGCTGCTGCGGCTGGGGACATTCCACCTGGCAGAAGGGCGTCGAACTGGCGAAGGCCGCCGGCGCCAAGGCTCTCGCGATCATTCACCTGCACCCCGCCCACAGCGACGCGACGCTGCGCGCTGTCGAGGACGAGATGCAGGCGGTGATGCCGACGGCCTTCATCGCGCGAGAGCGCCAGACCGTCGAGGTCGGGGAGGCGATGGAGCGGGCCTGCAGCACCCCGCACCTCGCCCTGATCAAGACGGCCTGAGGAAGGCGCCCGCCTCAAGCGGCCTGTTCGCGTCCGAGACGGCTGTTGCGGCGACTCCAGGCGAAGTAGATCACGAGGCCAAGCGCGAGCCACGCGACGAGGCGGAGCCAGGTCTCCCCATCGAGGGAGACCATCATCGCAAAGCAGCTGACGATGCCGAGGATCGGCACCAGCGGCACCAGCGGCGTCCGGTAGTCCCGGCGCGCATCGGGCTGAGTCCGGCGCAGGATGATGACCCCGGCGCAGACCAGCATGAAGGCCAGCAGCGTGCCGATGCTGGTCATGTGGCCGAGCTGGCTGATCGGCAAGAAGCCACCCAGCGCACTGGTGAACACCATGAAGAACAGGTTCGAGCGGTAGGGCGTCTTCCAGGTCGGATGGATCTTCGAGAAGAAGCCCGGCAGCAGCCGGTCCTGGCTCATGGAGTAGAACACCCGGCTCTGGCCGAGCAGCAGCACCAGGATCACGGTGGAGAAGCCGGCGATGACGCCGAGCGTGACGAGGCTCTTCAGCCACGGGAACGGCGTCTGCGCGATGGCCGTGTTCACCGGCGCGGCATCGCCCTTCATGGCGTCGTAATGGACGAGGCCGGTGAGAACGCCGGCGAAGGCGATGTAGATGACCGTGCAGATGGCGAGCGAGCCGAGGATGCCGATCATCATGTTGCGCTGAGGGTTCTTAGCCTCCTGCGCCGCGGTGGAGACCGCATCGAACCCGACATAGGCGAAGAACACCACGCCGGCGCCCCGCATGATTCCGCTCCAGCCATACTCGCCGAAGGTGCCGGTATTCTCGGGGATGAACGGCACGTAGTTCTGCGCCTTGATGTAGAACAGGCCGACACCCACCACGACCGCCACCACGGCGAGCTTGATCGCCACCACCACGGCGTTGACCCGGGCGGATTCGCGGATGCCGATCATCAGCAGGGCGGAGGCGCCGACGATGATGAGGATCGCCGGCAGGTTGACGAGGCCGTGCGCGGTTGCGCCGTCCGCCAGGGTGTAGGTCTCGAAGGGCGAATGGACGAGGCTGGGGGGGAGGTTGATGCCGAGCGTGTCCCGAAGGAAGCGGGTAACGTAGCTCGACCAGCTCACCGAGACCGTGGCGGCGCCCACCGCGTATTCGAGGACGAGGTCCCAACCGATGATCCAAGCCACGAACTCGCCCATCGTGGCGTAGGCGTAGGTATAGGCCGAGCCCGCCACCGGGATCATGCCGGCGAGCTCGCTGTAGCACATGCCGGCGAAGGCACAGGCGATCGAGGCGATGGCGAAGGAGATGACGACGGCGGGGCCCGCATGCTCGGCCGCGGCGATCCCGGTGAGCGAGAACAAGCCCGCGCCGATCACCGCGCCGATGCCGAGGGCGACGAGGCTCCAGGGGCCGAGAGTGCGCTCGAGCTTGTTCTCGCCGCCTTCGGCATCGGAATTCAGTCGATCGAGGGATTTCGTCCGGGTGAGATCGCCTGCGAGGCCTGATGCCATGGATCGACGTCCTTCATGGTCGGAGCGCGGGTGTCCGACGTTCAGCGGCATCGCGACTATGCAGCTTTCTCGCCACGGACTTGGCTTTGAAGGGCATAACCTTGGCCTTTCACTGGAGTTCCGGCAAAGGAACTCTTCACTTTCAGGCCCTCACCGTGGCGGCTGCAACGTGGCGGCCGCCAGCGAGCCATCCGCCAGATCCCTGAGGATGGCCCCGGCACGGGCGGCGATCTCCGCTCCGGCGGTCTCCGGCGTGCCGGCGGAGAAGGGCGGCTCCGGTGCATATTCGGCGACGAGCTGGCTCGTCCTGGCGTGATCGTCGCCGCGCAGGCGAGCCGCGAGGACGAGGGCGAAGTCGAGGCCGGCGGAGATGCCCGCTGCCGTCATCCGGTTGCGGTCCACCACCACCCGCCGGTTCACGGGAATCGCACCGAGGCGGGGAAGCACGGTCTCTCGCACGCACCAATGCGACGTGGCGCGGTAGCCGGCGAGCAGCCCGGCGGCACCGAGGATGAGCGAACCGGTGCAGACGCTGGTGATCCAGGACGCCCGGGCCGCCCGCTCGCGCAGGAAGGCCAGCGTCGCCTCGTTTCGCATCTGGCCGGGCGTCCCGTCGCCGCCCGGAACGAAGAGCACGTCCACGTCGCGCGGACAGGTCTCGAAGCTCGTGTCGGCCACGAGGCTCAGGCCGGTATCGCTCGGCACCGGTCCCGCCTGACGGGCGACGAGGTGCAGGCGGTCGCCAGCAAGGCCCGAGAGGATCGCCTGCGGCCCCACGAGGTCGAGAGCCGTCATGCCCGGAAACATCAGCATCGCGATCCGCACGGGCGGCCCGGCGGGTGCGGGCAGTGCTTCGGCGGCGACCGTGCCGGACAGGGCCGCCGCTGCCAGGCCGGCGGTGAAGGCGCGACGATCCATCGGCATTTCTATCCCCTCTTGGCGCGGCTCCCGGACCCGGTCCGACGATCCCTCGACGAGGCCGGCGCCATGGTCCGATCCGTCGCATGTGGATGCCCGTCACACACCCCATCTTAACCGTGTCCCGGCGGGATGCGTGACAGGGTAGGATGCGCTACAACCCCGGGACATGCTACGGCCCCGCCATCGACGTCAGGCGGACCGATCCGATACGGCCGGTCCGAACCGGACGATTTCCTGCCCAACGATCAGAATACGACGAGCCATGACACGCGACGTCCTCGAAACCGGCACCGAAGACCTGAACGGGATGGGCAGCGACGGGCGGCCGAACCTGTCCGCGACCATCCGCACCCATCTCGGCGATCATCTCCGAACCGTCTACGACCGCCTCGGCGCCGATGAGCCGTCGACGCGCTTCGCCGAACTCATCGAGAAGCTGGAAGCCGCCCTCAAGGCGCGCGGCGAGCAGGTGGAGCCCGAGTTCCGCAACGGTCTGCTCGCGGCGGTGCCGTCGCTAAGGGCCTTCGCGCTCTCGCTCACCAGCAACCCCGCCCGTTCGGACGATCTGGTGCAGGACACCCTGCTGAAGGGCTGGCAGCACCGCGCACGGTTCCAGCCGGGCACGAACCTGAATGCTTGGCTGTTCACGATCCTGCGCAACATCTTCTACTCGGATCACCGCAAGCGCGTGCGCGAGGTGGAGGACCAGGACGGCTCCTACGCGGCGCGCCTCGCCACGGCGCCGCACCAGGGCGACCGCCTCGACGTGGAAGATCTGCAGACGGCCCTCGCCAAGCTGCCGCCCGACCAGCGCGAGGCCCTCGTCCTCGTCGGCGCCGAGGGCGTGTCCTACGAGGAGGCCGCCACGATCATGGGTTGCAAGGTCGGCACCGTGAAGAGTCGCGTGAGTCGTGCCCGCGGGCGTCTCGCCGAACTGCTCGGCTACGACGAGGAGGATCTCAGTTCCGACCGGCTGATCCAGTCCGCCATGCCGAAGGACACCTGACATCCGAACGGGGGCACCCGCCGCGGATGCCCCCGCCGACGACCCATGACGAACTGCCGAGATAGCCGTTTTCCGTGTCCTCTCAGACCAGGGACGTCATTCTCCAATATCGGGCCGATCTCGGGAGAATCCGGCAAAATCGATTTTCGAGGCATCCCTTTCCGGAGATCGGGCGTTACTGCCCCGAACCCCCGCTGAGCGTCACCGTTCGCGGGTCATCGGATACGGAGACCTCGACCATGAACATCAAGACCCTTCTCGCCGCTTCGGCGATCGCCCTCTCCCTTCCGCTCGCTGCCCAGGCGCAGGGCCTCGTGCGCGGTGCCGAGCGCGGCGCGCAGGATGGCGCGGATGTGGCCGGCCCGGTGGGTGCCATCGTCGGTGGCGCGGTCGGCGCTGCGACGGGAACCGTCGGCGGCATTCTCGGCGTCGATGACCGTCCCCGCTTCCGCCAGTACGTCACCCGCGAGCGTCACACCTCCTACAATTACGACGGAGACGTCCGCGTCGGCGCTACTCTGCCCGGCAGCGGCGTGACCTATTACGAGGTGCCGTCCGAGTACAACGCCCGCGGCGCGCGCTACACCATCGTCAATGACCGTCCGGTGCTGGTCGATCGTAGCCGTCGCATCGTCGAAGTCATCGACTGATCTCCGGCCTCGATCGGTCTTCGGGCCCGATCAGAGCCCCCGGCGCCTCGGCACCGGGGGCTTTTTTCATGCCCCGTCGAGGGAGAAGTGTGAAATATTCGGTTCGTCACGAGCCGACCAACATTTGTGAGTCGGACGGCGCAACACTTGTCGTGCCCGGACCGTTATTGGTTTCGAGCGAGGGAGACACCCGACATGGCGAATGATCCCATCTTCGACATCGATACTCCGATCCCCGGGAAGCCGGCCTCCCTGGAGGTCGATCCGGCGCTGCCGGAGCCGGTGCGCGATCACCTCGGCCAGCAGTTGCGCTCCGTCTTCGCCACGAACGACGATGCGCCCCGGTTCCTCGGCGATCCCGCCGTGCCGGAAGAGTTCGCGCCTCAGCTGCGTCGTCTGGAGACCCGGCTGAAGACCCATGAAGAGGGTACCGTCGCCGTCGAACAGGCCCTGGACGGGATGCTCGACGACCTGAAGGAGGTCCACTCCGTCCCGGCCCGTTGCACGCCCTGATCGATCGGCGATCGCGATCGCGGCATTGACCGAGGCGATGACCGTCAGGCGACGAGTTGATCCGTGCCGAACGCTGCCTCGTCGAGCCCGTCCCGTCTCTCGACCTTCCGCACCGGGCTATTTCGGCAGACCCGATTTCTCCCCTGGGCCTTGGCCGCATAGAGAGCCGCATCGGCCCTGAGTATCGCGGGTTCGATGTCGGTCTCGCCCGGCTCCACCATGGCGACACCGATGCTCGCCGTGACCCTCATGGTCTGACCCGCGATCGGGAGGGCGCAACAGGCGGTCGCGAGGCGCAAGCGTTCGGCGATGGCCAAGGTCTGCTCTGGCCCCGCGCCGGGCAGGACGGCCAGGAACTCCTCGCCGCCCCAACGGACGGCGATGTCCTCTCGGCGGATGGTGCTGGCGAAGAGGCCGGCGAACGTGATCAGGACTTCATCACCGCTCAGATGCCCGAAACGGTCGTTGATCGACTTGAAATGATCGATGTCGGCCATCAGGATGCCGACCGGCTGCCCTTCCCATTTCGACTACCAGGCTTGGTGCAGGGTCTCGATCAAACCCCGACGATTGGCGAGACCGGTCAACGGATCGGTCTGCGCAAGACGGCCGAGACGAAGGCTGGCGCGTTCGCCCGACATGGCGAGATACGCGAAATGGACCAGGACGCCGGACACCTGATCGACCGCGAGAGACATGCGGGCGGCCTCCTCGGTCTGCATCGGCAGGTCCGTCGCCAGGAGAATGGCCAGTGAGGCCGCGAAGCTCAGAGCATAGAAACTCATCGCAGCAACGATGATGTATTGCGACCAGAGACGGTCACCCGCGCGCGTCCGAAGACATTCATAGACTGCCAGGATCGTGGTCAGCAGGCAGGGCGCGAAGACGAGCGCAAGGGCGATCCGTGGCGACAGGCCGACCAGCAATGCCCCGGTATGCAGGAGCCCGGGTAGCCAGGCCAGAAGCATGAGATGAGACGGCGCGACCGATCGGCCATAGAAGAGCCGCAGCCCGCTCCATGCCAAGGCCAGGCTCGCCCCGAAGCCGCAATAGGTCACCAGCCCCCGCGACAGCGGCATCCACCCGCCCAAAGGCCCGCTCATCATGAACAGGGAGGTGAGGACCGAGAAGAGGATCGAACCGATCCAGTGCCAGAGATAGATCTCGCGGCGCTGTCTCAACACGACCACGATGAACACGGCCAGATAGGCCCCGCGCGACGTCAACGTCGCAAACTGAAGCGTATCGACGTCAAGGGACACGATTCCGACCTCTCACTATACGCCGGTGACGACGCGACGGACGGCGCTTCCGCCACCGAGGGGCATCCGATACGCGATGGGCGTACCGACGCCGCGATGCGGATCGCCATTCCTGAAATGCCACAGTGTTGGAGAATTCAGCGATATCAAATATTATTGTGTGCTTGATCTGTGTTCCAATGTCGGCTGAGAGTGAGGCCATTTTATTAATGCATATAAAACAAATATGTCGAATTTGCCAGTATGCCAACCATATCTATGATCTGTCCTGCCGTGAAATCAGATCGCCACATGAGCGATAGCCAAGAAGGCGACAAGCAGACATTCATTCGAGGAAATGTAAGAAAGGGTTATTGTCTCGTTCATAGGCTGATCTGATGACAAGGACCGGCTCCCCTCGTGCTGAGGCCATCGACGGACGCCACCGATCGATCTCCGCGGTATCATGGAGGTCGCGTCTTCATCCCGAGGGACGGCAAGGGGCGGCGTGGGGCGTGGCTATCCGGCATCTGGGTCTCGCGGGAATCGTCTTGGCGATGGGCTCCTCGATCTGTTTGGGTGCAGACGAAACCTCTCCCATTGGCGTGCCGCTTCCGACGAGGTCGGGCTTTGCCGCGGGCGATATTCTGGTGCGGGGCCGAGTCATCGGCATGTTCGCGGTCGACGAACGATCTCGGATCGATCTGATCGAGGGTACGGTGAGGTTGCCCGCGATGATCCTGCCGGACGCCGACGTCACGTATTTCCTCACCGGCAATCTCGCCGTCGCGGGACAGGCCGGCATCAGCCGGACCAAGCCGGTCATCAAGGGATCGCTGGTTGGAGACATCCCGATCGGAGCGATCAGGAGCTTCGGCGCCTCAGCGGTGATCCAGTATCATGCTTTCTCCGACGGGCCGTTCAAGCCCTATATCGGCGTGGGCCTCAGCCTGTCCGTACCGCTCCGGACCGACCCCGCCGGCGGCTTCGTGACCGCCTTCAGCGTCGATCCCATCGCCGGCCTGCTGCTCCAGGCCGGCTTCGACTATCATCTCGGCGGCAATTGGTACGCCAATGTCGAGGTCAAGAAGATCTGCCTTCCCAGCTACACTCTGGGAAACGTCGGTATCGGCGCCACGGTCGAGATGAACACGGTGATCGTCGGCAGCGGCATCGGCTACCGCTTCTGAGCCGCCTTAGGGTCGACGATGCTCGCTCCGGGACGCGACGATCGAGCCCCGGAGCGAATGTCGAGCGGCCCGGACGTCAGAGGGTCGGCTTCGCTGCGAGGATGTCGCGAATCTCGCCGAGCAGCTTCACGTCGGCCGGCGTTTCGGGAGCGGGCTTCGCCTCTTCCTGCGTCTGAAGCTTGTTCATGGCCCTGATGACGAGGAACAGCACGAAGGCGACGATCATGAAATTGAGCGCCACGGTGATGAACTGGCCGTAGCCGATCACCGCGCCCTGCTTCTTGGCGTCGACATAGGCCGCGCCCTTCTGCACGCTCGAGGACAAGGCGATGTAGTAGTTCGAGAAGTCGAGGCCGCCGGTGACCGCGCCGATGATCGGCATGAATACGTCCTGGACGGCCGAGGTGACGATGGCACCGAAGGCGGCACCGATGATCACGCCGACGGCCAGGTCGACGACGTTGCCGCGCAACGCGAACTTCTTGAATTCTTCCAGCACCGATCGCCTCCCGAGACGCCGCCCTTGAGGGCCCCGAATCGAGGTTAGGCGAGGCGATCAGGATTCGACAGGCGCCGTGCCGCTCTGTCCACGGCCGGTTGCGTCGAGCGGCAGGGTCGCGCCCTCGTCCTCCGCCGACGAAGCGAGGCGATCTTCCAGTTTCGCCCGGCGCCGATACTGCGCCGCCCCGATGGGCAGGGTGATCAGGTAGCCGCCCGCCATCACCACCATCGCCTCGAACGGGAAGCTGATGAACAGGCCGAAGGCGGCGACCACGACGAGGAAGATCGGCAGCACCCATTCGCGCGGCACGCGCTTGCCCATGGTCTTGCCGGAGAAGGTCGGCACCGTCGAGACAACCAACAGGGCGATGCAGAGCGTGTAGCCGAGCACCACCGGCGCCGCCCAGCGCTCGAACGGCAAGCCGAGAAAGTGGAGATAGAGCGGCAGCATGGCGGTCAGCGCGCCGGCCGGGGCCGGCATGCCGACGAAGAAGTCCTTCTTCCAGGCCGCCCGGTTGGGGTCGTCGAGCATGGCGTTGAAGCGGGCGAGACGCAGGGCCATGGCGATCGCGAAGATCAGGGCGACGATCCAGCCGACCGAGCGCAGTTCCTTCAGGGCGAAGCCGTAGAGGATCAAGGCCGGGGCGCAGCCGAAATTGACGAAATCGGCGAGGGAATCGAGTTCCGCCCCGAAGCGCGACGTGCCCTTGAGCATGCGGGCGACGCGCCCGTCGATCCCGTCGAGGAACGCCGCCGCGACGATGGCGATCACCGCCGGTTCGAACTTGCCCTCGAAGGCGAGGCGGATCGCGGTCAGCCCCAGGCACACGGCCATCAGGGTGATCATGTTGGGCGCGATCATCCGGAACGGCACCGACTTGAAGCGGCGCGGCTTCGGCTCGTTGGCATCGGGTTCGAAGGGCGGAAACAGATCGTCCATGAGGCGCCCTCTGAAGGCCGGGCGAACAGTACGAGGCACCGTTCGCGGAAGATCGAAGCGCCGGCTTCCCGGCGGCGCGAGGCGAGCGTCGAGCGAGACTAGATCCGGCGGAAGCCGCGCTCGGGACCGCCGCCGAGATCGGCGAGCACCGTTTCGCCCGCCACCGCCTTCTGGCCGAGGCCGACCAGCACGCGGGTGCCCACGGGGAGGTAGACGTCGACCCGCGAGCCGAAACGGATCAGGCCGAAGCGCTCACCCACGTTCAGGGTGTCGTTGGCATGCACCCAGCCGACGATGCGGCGGGCCACCAGACCGGCGATCTGCACGACGCCGATCCGCAGGGAGCTGCCGCGATGGGTGGTCTCGATGACGAGGCCGTTGCGCTCGTTGTCGTCGCTGGCCTTGTCCAGTTCGGCATTGAGGAACAGGCCGGGCGTGTAGACGATCTGGCCGATCTTGCCGGTCACGGGAACGCGGTTCACGTGGCAGTCGAACACGTTCATGAAGACCGAAATCCGCGTCATCGGCTCCTGCGGCAGGTCGAGCTCGGGCGGCGGCAGCACGGTGGAGATCAGGTTCACCCGCCCGTCGGCAGGCGACACCACGAGGCCGTCCGCCACCGGGGTGACACGCTCCGGATCGCGGAAGAAGTAGCAGACCCACAACGTGAGGATCAGGAAGATCCAGCCCGCGAACTGCGCGAAATAGCCGAACAGGACCGTCAGCACGATGCCGATCAGGATGAAGGGATACCCCTCCTTGTGGATCGGCACGAGGGTTCGACGGATCGTCTCAAGCAGATCGGACATGAAGATTCGCTACTCCTGCGGGCCGATGGATCGGCCGCACCCGCTATGCGGCCGGGTTGGCAGCCCGGACGTCCGCCGTCAACTCTAACCCCCGCACGGCAAGGCAACGGCACCTTCGCTGGCGGCCCGCCGTCCGCCGCCGCTTCGCGGCGCCGATCTTGATGACATCCTTATAAAATCGGCCTTCGCCCTCTCTCGAATTCATACGCGCATCCCGGCCAGTATCGCCCGTCGGCAAACCCGGACCTGCGCGGCGGATGCCCGCCCGCAGGTGTGCTCCCCGTGGGGAGAAGCGGTTTGGCCGGCGCGACGATCCGGAGACCTGCGTCCCATGTCCGACATCCTGTTCCTCGCCGGAGGCCTCGCCTTCTTCGCGCTCAGCGCCGGCTACGCCGCCCTGTGCGACCGGCTCTGACGGGGCGCCCCTACCATGACCCTCGATCTCGCCCTCGGCGCCCTCGTGACCCTCGGGCTGCTCGCCTACCTCACCTACGCCCTCGTCCGCCCGGAACGGTTCTGACCGGCGGTTCTGAAGGATCGACACCCATGACGTTCAACGGATGGTTCCAGATCGCGCTGTTCGGCGCGGTCGTTCTGGCGCTGGTCAAGCCCCTCGGCGGCTACATGACCCGCGTCTTCACCGGGGAGCGGACGCTCCTCTCGCCCCTCGTCGAACCGGTGGAGCGCGGTCTCTACCGGTTCGCCGGCATCGACCGGGACCAGGAGCAGCATTGGCTCGCCTATGCCGGCGCGATGCTGCTGTTCCACGCGTTCGGCTTCCTCGTCCTCTACGCGCTCCTGCGCGTCCAGGACCTTCTGCCCTTCAACCCGGCCGGCCAGGCAGCGGTGGCGCCGGACCTCGCTTTCAACATCGCGGCGAGCTTCGTCACCAACACCAACTGGCAATCCTACGGCGGCGAGACCACGCTCTCGTACCTGTCGCAGATGCTGGGGCTGACGCACCAGAACTTCCTCTCGGCGGCCACCGGCATCGCGCTGTCCATCGCCCTGGTACGCGGCTTCTCGCGCGCTTCGGCGAAGACGGTGGGGTCGTTCTGGGTCGATCTCACCCGCACCACCCTCTACCTGCTGCTGCCGCTCTGCATCGTCTACACCCTTTTCCTGGTCTCCCAGGGCATCCCACAGACGCTCGGCCCCTATCTCGATGTCACGACCCTGGAAGGGGGAAGGCAGACCCTGGCGCTCGGGCCGGTGGCGAGCCAGGTGGCGATCAAGATGCTCGGCACCAATGGAGGCGGGTTCTTCAACGCCAACGCCGCCCATCCGTTCGAGAATCCCACCGCCCTGTCGAATTTCGTGCAGATGGTCTCGATCTTCGCCATCGGCGCGGCGCTCACCAACGTCTTCGGCCGCATGGTCGGCGACGATCGCCAGGGCTGGGCGATCCTCGGCGCCATGGGCGCGCTGTTCCTCACCGGGATCGCAGTGGTCTACGCCGCCGAGAGCGCCGGCAGCCCCGTGCTGAACGCCCTGCATCTCTCCGGCGGCAACATGGAGGGCAAGGAGGTCCGCTTCGGCATCGTCGCCTCCGC
Organism: Methylobacterium marchantiae; assembly: GCF_022179405.1. GTDB lineage: Bacteria > Pseudomonadota > Alphaproteobacteria > Rhizobiales > Beijerinckiaceae > Methylobacterium > Methylobacterium marchantiae. Next base: position 87,155 of record NZ_BPQT01000027.1, on the reverse strand, counting down.
CCTGTTCGCCGTCGTCACCACTGCCGCTTCCTGCGGGGCGGTGAACGCCATGCACGATTCCTTCACGGCGCTCGGCGGCATGATCCCGCTCATCAACATGGAACTCGGCGAGGTCATCGTCGGCGGCGTCGGCGCCGGGCTCTACGGCATGCTGGTCTTCGTCATCGTCACGATCTTCGTGGCCGGCCTCATGGTCGGGCGCACGCCGGAATATCTCGGCAAGAAGATCGAGGGACGCGAGGTCAAGATGGCGATGCTCGCCATCCTGTGCCTGCCGCTGATGATGCTCGGCTTCACCGCTTTGGCCACCGTGGTCGCCGCCGGCCTCGCCGGACCCGCCAATGCCGGTCCGCACGGCTTTTCCGAAATCCTCTACGCCTATACCTCGGCAGCGGCCAATAACGGCTCGGCCTTCGGCGGCCTCACGGCGAACACCGCCTTCTACAACACGACGCTCGCCATCGGCATGCTGTTCGGCCGGTTCTTCGTCATCGTGCCGGCCTTGGCCATCGCCGGGTCGCTGGCGGCCAAGAAGACCCTGCCCGCCTCGGCCGGCACCTTCCCCACCCATGGCGGCCTGTTCGTCGGGCTGCTGGTGGGCGTGATCCTGATCGTCGGCGGGCTCACCTTCTTCCCGGCGCTCGCCCTCGGGCCGATCGTCGAGCATCTCGCGGGTGCCGCCGGCCAGACCTTCGGGACGGGAGGCTAGGGATGCGCCACGCCATGCCGCCGCGGATGGTCGGCCGCCACCGGCCCCGACCCCGCTCCGCGAGCCGCGCCCGTCCCGCCGAAGCACGCGCCTCCGACATCGTGCTCGCGATCACCGGCATCGTCGTCCTCGGGGCGCTGGCCCTCTACGCCGCGCTCCTCCTCGTCGAGCGGGCCGTGCCGGGTTGAGCCGAACCCACCCTCTCCCTCTGCGGGAGAGGGGAATGCGCACTGCCCACGCGATCCTCTCCTTCTCGGACCTCAGAGTCTCCCATGACCCGCCCATCCTCCTCCAGCCTGTTCAGCGCCGCCCTCGTCGGGCCGGCGCTCGTCGGCAGCGTCAAGAAGCTCGATCCCCGCGCCATGATCCGCAACCCGGTGATGTTCGTGGTCGAGGTGGTGGCCATCCTCACCACGATCCTGTTCGCCCGCGACCTCGCCACGGGCGCCCCGGACCTGGCCTTTTCCGGCCAGATCATCCTGTGGCTCTGGTTCACCCTGGTCTTCGCCAATTTCGCCGAGGCCCTGGCCGAGGGACGCGGCAAGGCCCAGGCGGCGAGCCTGCGCCGCACCCGCACCGAGACCAGCGCCAAGCGCCTGCGCGGCAACGGTGCGGATTACGAGACCGTGCCCGCCACCGCCCTCAGGGTCGGCGACGTGGTGCTGGTGGAGACCGGCGACATCATCCCCTCGGACGGCGAGGTCATCGAGGGCGTCGCCTCCGTCAACGAGGCCGCGATCACCGGCGAATCCGCCCCCGTCATCCGCGAATCCGGCGGCGACCGCTCGGCCGTCACCGGCGGCACGCAGGTCCTGTCCGACCGGATCAGGGTGCGGATCTCGGCCGCCAGCGGCTCGACTTTCGTCGATCGCATGATCGCCCTGGTGGAGGGGGCCTCGCGCGCCAAGACGCCCAACGAGATCGCCCTCAACATCCTGCTCGCTGGCCTGACGCTGATCTTCGTCTTCGCCGTGGCCTCGATTCCGAGCTTCGCCTCCTATGCCGGCGGCGCGATCCCGCTCATCGTCCTCGTGGCACTGTTCGTGACCCTGATTCCCACCACCATCGGCGCCCTGCTCTCGGCCATCGGCATCGCCGGCATGGACCGGCTGGTGCGCTTCAACGTGCTCGCCATGTCCGGCAGGGCGGTGGAGGCGGCGGGCGACGTCGACACGCTCCTCCTCGACAAGACCGGCACGATCACCCTCGGCAACCGTCAGGCCACCGAGTTCCGCCCCGTACACGGCGTCTCGGAGCAGGATCTCGCCGATGCGGCCCAGCTCGCCTCGCTGGCCGACGAGACCCTCGAGGGCCGCTCCATCGTCGTGCTCGCCAAGGACAGGTACGGCATCCGCGCCCGCGACATGGCGAGCCTCAACGCCACCTTCGTGCCGTTCACGGCGCAATCGCGCATGAGCGGCGTCGATCTCGACGGATCATCGATCCGGAAGGGCGCGGTGGATTCCATCGTGGCCAGCGTCGGGCAGCCGCCCATGGCGAGCCGCGGCTCGAACGCCGCCATCGCCTACAAGCCATCCGCCGATTCCCTGGAGATGCGCGAGGTCCAGTCCATCGCCGAGGAGATCGCCAAGGCCGGCGGAACGCCGCTCGCCGTCGCCCGCGACGGACGCCTCCTCGGGGTGATCTATCTCAAGGACATCGTGAAGGGCGGCATCCGCGAGCGCTTCGCCGAACTGCGCCGGATGGGTATCCGCACCGTCATGATCACCGGCGACAACCCGATGACCGCCGCCGCCATCGCCGCCGAGGCCGGGGTCGACGATTTCCTGGCCCAGGCCACTCCAGAGGACAAGCTGGCGCTGATCCGCAAGGAGCAGGCGCAGGGCAAGCTCGTCGCCATGTGCGGCGACGGCACCAACGATGCTCCGGCCCTTGCCCAGGCCGATGTGGGCGTCGCGATGAATACCGGCACCGTGGCCGCCCGCGAGGCCGGCAATATGGTCGATCTCGATTCCGACCCCACCAAGCTCATCGAGATCGTCGGCATCGGCAAGCAGCTCCTGATGACGCGTGGAGCACTGACCACCTTCTCCATCGCCAACGACGTGGCGAAGTACTTCGCCATCATCCCGGCGATGTTCCTCGGGCTCTATCCGCAGCTGCAGGCGCTAAACGTGATGGGGCTGGCCTCGCCGCAGAGCGCGATCCTGTCGGCGATCATCTTCAACGCGCTCATCATCGTGGCGCTGATCCCGCTCGCCCTGCGCGGCGTGACCTACCGGGCCGTGGGGGCCGGTGCACTCCTGCGCCGCAACCTCCTCGTCTACGGCCTCGGCGGCCTCGTCGTCCCCTTCCTCGGCATCAAGGCCATCGATCTGGCCGTGACGGCCCTGCATCTAGCCTGATCGAGGCACCCCTTTCCCGGCCGCCTGCAGCGAAGCGGAAGGTGAGCCGGGGCCCAGCATCAAAAGTCGCGAAGCGTCGAAACGTCAGCGACGTCCCTATCGAGCCGCTGGCGCGGCGCTTGTCGCGCGGGTTCCCGGATCACCGTCCGCCGATGCTTCAGGCGTCCGGGAAAGGGGAGCCCGAACCACTCCTCCACACCACGCGAGACCGTCATGCTCACCCAGCTCCGCCCCGCTTTCGTCCTCATCGTCGCGCTCACCGGCATCACCGGCCTCGCCTATCCCCTGGCCATGACCGGCATCGCCGGTCTGGTGTTTTCGTCCCAGGCCGCCGGCAGCATCGTCCTGCGTGACGGCAAACCCATCGGCTCGGCCCTCATCGGCCAGTCCTTCACCAGCGCGCGCTATTTCCAGGGCCGGCCCTCCGCCACCAGTGCCGCTGACCCGGCCGATGCCGCCAAGACCGTGCCGGCGCCCTACAATGCGGGCAATTCCGCGGGCTCGAATCTCGGCCCGACCAGCGCCGACCTCGCGACCCGCGTGAAGGCCGATCTCGACGCCCGGCAGGTCGAGAACCCGGAACTGCCCGTCCCCGTCGACCTCGTCACGGCGAGCGGGTCGGGCCTCGATCCCGACATCTCGCCGGAGGCCGCCCTGTTCCAGGTGTCCCGCGTGGCGACGGCCCGCGCCCTGCCGGAAGCTCGCCTGCGTGCCCTCGTGGAGTCGAAGATCGAGGGACGGCTCCTCGGCGTGCTAGGCGAACCCCGCGTGAACGTGCTTGCCTTGAACCTCGCCCTGGACGATCTCGGATCGCGATAGACCCTCTCGAGGAGAATTCCCCCGGATGTCCGATCTCCGCCGAGATCCGGATCGGCCGTCGCCCGAGGCGCTGCTCGCCGCGGCGCGCCGGGAAGAGCGCGGCCGGGGGCGGCTGAAGGTCTATCTCGGCGCCGCGCCGGGGGTGGGCAAGACCTACGAGATGCTCACGGTGGCGCGGGCCAAGCGTAAGGCCGGCACCGATGTGGTGATCGGCATCGTCGAGACCCATGGCCGCGCCGAGACGGAGGCCCTGGCGGAGGGGTTCGAGACGATCCCCCGCCGCTCCGTCCCCTATCACGGCACCGAGCTCGGCGAGATGGATCTCGACGCGCTTCTCGCCCGCCGCCCCGCCCTCGCTTTGGTGGACGAACTCGCCCATACCAACGCCCCCGGCAGCCGCCACCCCAAGCGATACCAGGACGTCGAGGAACTGCTCGAAGCCGGGATCGACGTCGACACCACCCTCAACATCCAGCACGTGGAGAGCCTTAACGACGTGGTGGCGCAGATCACGCGCATCCGCGTGCGCGAGACGGTGCCCGACGGCATCCTGGAGCGGGCGGAGGATATCGAGGTCATCGACCTCAATCCCGACGACCTGATCCAGCGCCTCAAGGACGGCAAGGTCTACGTCGCCGGCCATGCCGAGCGGGCGCTCAGGCACTACTTCTCCCGCGGCAACCTCACGGCCCTGCGCGAGCTCGCCCTGCGCCGCACCGCCGACCGGGTCGACGAGGAGCTGCTCACCCACATGCAGGCGAACGCCATCGCGGGCCCCTGGGGAGCCGGCGACCGCATCCTCGTCTGCGTCAGCGAGGACCCGCGCGGAAGCGGCCTCGTCCGCTACGCCAAGCGGCTGGCCGACCGGCTCCACGCACCCTGGATCGCCCTCACCGTGGCAGGACCGCGCGGTGCCGCCCTCGCCGAGGCGGAGCGCGACCGCATCGCCGATACCCTGCGGCTCGCCGACAGGCTCGGCGGCGAGGCGGTGACCATTCCCGGCGGCAGGCGCGTCGCCGACGACATCCTCGCCTATGCCCGCGCGGCGAACGCCAACCACGTCGTCGTCGGCAAGTCGGACCGCTCGCGGCTGTTCGAGATCGTCAACGGCTCGGTGGTGCACGACCTCGTGCGGCGCTCAGGAGCGATCAGCGTCCATGTCATCGCCGGCGAGGCCGTGGAGGACGTCCCCGTGGCCGCCAGGGCCGTGCGGACCGCCCCGCCAGCCCGCCCGATCGCGCCATGGCCCTTCCTCCTCGCCATCTGTGCCGTCGGGATCGCCCTCGGCTTCGGGCTCGCGCTCCAGCCCTTCGTCGGCGTCGAGAACGCCGATCTCGTCCTCCTCACCGCGGTGCTGGCGGTGGCGGTGCGCTACGGGCTGGGCCCGTCCCTCGTCGCGGTGGTGGCGGCCTCGCTCGCCTACAATTTCTTCTTCCTGCCGCCGGTCTACACGCTCACCATCGCGGACCCGACCAACATCGCCGCCTTCTGCCTCTTCACCCTGGTGGCGGTGCTGGTCTCGAACCTCGCCGCGCGCTCGCGCAAGGAGGCGGTGGTATCGCGGGCCCGTGCCCGCGACACCGAGCTCCTCTACGGGTTCAGCCGCAAGCTCGCCGCCTGCGGTACCCTCGACGACGTGCTCTGGGCAACGGCCTTCCAGGCGGCGGCGATGCTCAAGGTCCGTGTGGTGCTGCTGATGCCCGAGGCGGGTTCGGTCACGGTCCGGGCCGGCTACCCGCCGGAGGATTTCCTCGACGAGGCCGACATCGCCGCCGCGCAATGGGCCTTCGACAACGAGCGCCCCGCCGGCCGCGGTGCCGATACCCTGCCCGGCGCGAGGCGGCTGTTCCTGCCCCTGCGAACGGGACGCGGCATCCTCGCGGTGATTGGCCTCGACGCGGACGGGACCGGGCCGCTCCTCACGCCGGAGGGACGGCGCCTCCTCGATTCGCTGTCCGACCAGGGGGCGCTGGCCATCGAACGCGTCCGCCTGGTGGAGGATCTCGACCGGGCCGAGCGGGCCGCCGAGACCGACCGCCTGCGCCAGGCCCTGCTCACCTCGATCTCGCACGACCTGCGCACGCCGCTCGCCGCCATCCTCGGCTCGGCCAGCACTCTGCGCGACCTCGACGAGGCCCTCGACCCGCCCGCCAAGGTCGAGCTCGTCGCCACCGTCATCGACGAGGCGGAGCGGCTGAACCGCTTCATCGTCAACCTCCTCGACATGACGCGGCTGGAGGCGGGCGCCGTGGTGCCGAATGTAGGCCCGCAGGACGTGGCTGAGATCGTCGATACCGCCCTTAGACGGATGGAGAAGATCCTGTCCGGCCACCGGGTCGATCTGGACATCGCCGCGCGCCTGCCGCCACTCAGGCTCGACCCGGTCCTGTTCGAGCAGGTGCTGGTGAATCTCCTCGACAACGCTGCGAAATACGCCACCGAGGGCTCCACCGTGAGCGTGCGCGCCCAGCGGGACGACGGCGCCGTCCGGATCCAGGTCATCGACGAGGGCGAAGGTCTGCCGCCGGAGGATCTGGAGCGGATCTTCGACAGTTTCTACCGCGTCCGGAAGGGCGACCGCGTGCGGGCCGGGACCGGTCTGGGGCTGGCGATCTCCCGTGGCTTCATCGATGCCATGGGCGGCCGTATCGAGGCGGCCAACCGCACCGACCGGAGCGGCGCCGTCTTCACCCTGCACCTGCCGGTTCCCGCACCGGAACACGACCCGAGGCACGGGCCGGAGCTTGCCGCATGAGCCTGACCATCCTCGTCATCGACGACGAGCCGCCCATCCGCCGGTTGCTGCGCATGGGCCTGACCACGCAGGGCTACACCATCGTCGAGGCCCCCAACGGCCGGACCGCCCTCGACCTCCTCGGGCGCGAGCGGGTGGACCTCGCCATCCTCGATCTCGGCCTGCCCGACATGCGCGGGCACGACCTCCTGCGCGCCATCCGCGAGCGACATCGCGACCTGCCGGTCCTCGTCCTGTCGAGCCGCGACGACGAGCCGGGCAAGGTCGAAGCCCTCGATCTCGGCGCCGACGATTACGTGACGAAACCCTTCGGCATGGGCGAACTCCTCGCCCGCATCCGCACGGCCCTGCGCCACCAGCTCGCCCAGCAGGGCGAGCTGCCGGTCTTCCAGGTCGACGGATTGAGCGTCGACCTCGTTCGCCGGATCGTGCGGGTGAACGGTGCCGAGGTGAAGCTCACGCCGCGCGAATACGACTTCCTGCGGGTGTTCGTGCAGCATGCGGGCAAGGCCTTGACCCATTCGCAGCTGATGAGCGCGGTCTCTGCCTCGTCAGACCCGCAATACCTGAGGGTCTACATCCGCAGCCTGCGCCAGAAGCTGGAGGCGGACCCGGAGCGGCCGCGCATCCTCCTCACCGAGACGGGGGTCGGCTACAGGATGCGGGCGCCTGAGGATGCGGGACGCGATTCCGTTCGGTGACCGTGTCCGGGGCGCTGCCACCCGGTTTGTCCGCGCCGGATCCGAGGCGGAACTCGATCCGTTCCGCCGACAGAGGCACCGCCTCGGGCCGGCAGGGCGTCTCGCCGGCGGCGTAATGGACCGCGTCCCGGCAGCTCCGGAACAGGCCGCCGCCGAGACCATGGATCTCCACCGCGACCCAGCGCCCCTGGCGGTCCTGCCCGACGATGAAGCTATGAGGCGGAGGCGGCGCGGCCGCGATCTGGGGGAGGGAGAGCTGAAGGGCTCGGGGCATGGCCTGTCTTGGGTTCGCGCGATCCGATGCGAGGACCGCGCCGGAAACCTGGGCCGTTCCGCCTAAAGGATCGAGCAGCAACGGACTGGTTTCGCGTGAGGATCTCGTGAGGAAGTGGCGCCCTCACGGGACGCTCGGTGCCGCACGATCGGATGGGACATTGCACCGCCCCCGGTACGCGCAAGGGTCCGCGAGACCAAAGCGGGACGACGCCGTTATCCCCCCATGATGATGGACACGCCGCGTCTCGGTTTCTGCTGCACCTTCGTGCTCGAAGGGGACCCCGCCCGTTTCAAGACGCTGAAGGCCGCCCGCGAGGCGACGCTCCACATGAACCTGTCGCACACCACCATGAGCCATCTCGACGGGCTCGCGCCCTCCGCGAGGCGGGCGAAGCTCGAGGGGATCGCCCGGCACAATCTCGCGGCGCTGGAGCGTCAGATAGCCTGGGTCGCGGCCCGGCCGCCGCTGGAGCGGCTCCTGCGGATCGCCAGCAACGTCCTGCCCGGCTACACCCACCACGTGGCCCGCGGGATCTATGCCGAACCCGATGTGGTGGACCTCGTCGAGACTGGTCTGGCGCGGATCGGCGAGGGCGCGCGGGACAGTGGGGTCCGCCTCAGCTTTCACCCCGGGCCGTTCTGCGTCATCGCCTCGCGCAACCCGAATGCCGAGCGGAAGGGGATCAAGGAACTCGAATACCATGCCGCGCTGATGGCGATGATGGGCTACGGCGCCGGTTGGCATCCGCATGGCGCCCATATCAACATCCATGTCGGTGCCCGCGACCCCGGCATCGCAGGCTTCCGGGACAGCCTGCCGAAGCTCTCACGTACGGCGCGCGATCTCCTGACGGTGGAGAACGACGAGAACGCCTTCGGCCTCGATACGGTCCTGGAGCTGGCGGACCACGTTCCTGTGGTCCTCGACCTGCATCATCACTGGGTCCAGAGCGGCGGCTCCTATATCGAGCCCGACGTTCCCCGGATCGCCCGCATCCGCGAATCCTGGCGCGGGACCCGCCCGATCGCCAATGTCAGCCTCTCGCGCGAGGCGTTGCTGGAAGGGCACGACCCGGACCGGCTGCCCGACTACGCGGCGCTGGTCGCCGCCGGCCACAATTGGCGGGACATCGCCGCTCATTCGCAGCTGATGGGCAACCGGGCCCTCAACGCCCTGGTGGCCTGTCACCTCGCCTGGGCGGATTTCGAGATCGAGGCGAAGGGAAAGAACCTGGCCTCCACCGGGATCGCGGCCGAGATCGGCCGAGGCAGGAATTCCGATCCGGCACGCGGCGGCGGGGTCTCCGACGCGGCCGCGTGACGGGCGAATCGCGCGTCATGCGACGGATCCTGCCTCTCCCGGAGATGTGCCAGACCGCATCCGGAGAGTGGCGCAGAAAGCGCACATGCCCATGTCGATCGCCCTCGATCCGCCAGTGGACGAAACCGCTCGTCTTCGCCCAGCTTTGACCATGATCGACGTTGCTATGGGCCATGGCGCACACCATCTCGCACCCGGTTGCTGGGTCGGGACTTTCGGCGCATGAACCGGCAGATCTCGGCTGTTCTGTCCGAACGAGACGAAGACGGGCGGGAAGAGCTCTGTGGACCACGACGACACTAGCGCGGGCATCGAGACGGACCGGCGGGCGGCCCTCGCGCGCTACGGCATTCTCGACACCGAGAGCGAGGCCGATTTCGACGATATCGTTAAGGCGGCGTCGGCGGCCTGCGACATGCCGATCTCCCTGATCTCCCTGCTCGACGGCGACCGGCAATGGTTCAAGGCCGAGACCGGGTTCGGCCAGCGCGAAACGCCGCTCACCTCCTCCATCTGCGCCCATGCGGTCCACGAGGGGGACCCCGTGTTCGTGATCCCCGACACGACCCGGGACGAGCGGACCGCCGCCAATCCCCTCGTCACCGGTGCCGAGCATGTGCGCTTCTACGCGGGCGTGCCGCTGCAGACGGCGGAGGGCATCCCCCTCGGTACGCTCTGCGTCCTCGACACCAAGCCGAACAGTCTGAATCCGGCACAGATCCTCATCCTGCGGACGCTTGCGAGGCAGGTGATGGCCCTGCTCGACCTGCGCCGCGCCCTTCGGGAGCAGCGCGAGGGCGACCGGCTCAACAAGGCGATCCTCGAGAGCGCGGTCGATTACGGCATCATCTCCATGGACCTGTCCGGACGGGTGACGAGCTGGAACACGGGTGCGGAGCGGGTCCTCGGCTGGTCCGAGGCGGAGATGTGCGGCGAGCTCGCCCATATCTTCTTCACGCAGGATGACGTCGAGAACGGCCTTCCCGAGCAGGAGATGGGGGCCGCGCTGCTGCATGGCCGCGCCAGCGACGAGCGCTGGCACAGGCGCAAGGACGGCGCCCTGTTCTGGGGCCTCGGCGAGATGATGCCGCTTTTGAACGAGGACGATCGTCCGGAGGGGTTCATCAAGATCCTGCGGGACCGCACGGAACAGCGCCTCGCGAGCCAGAAGCAGCGCACCGACGCCGAATTCATGCGCAGCGTCCTCGCCTCCTCCGGTGACTGCATCAAGGTGCTCGACCTCGACAGCCGGCTGACCTTCATGAGCGAAGGTGGGATGCGCGTGATGGAGGTCAGCGACTTCAACGCGATCAAGGGCTGCCCCTGGCCGGATTTCTGGCATGATCAGGGCAATGCCGACGCCCTGGCGGCCATCGAGGCAGCCAAGGCCGGAGGCATTGGGCACTTTCAGGGTGTCGCCGATACGATGGCGGGAAACCCGCGCTGGTGGGACGTGCAGGTCACGCCGATCCTTGATGCCGAGGGCCGCCCCGAGCGGCTGCTCTCGGTCTCCCGCGACATCACCGTCCAGAAGACCGCCGAGCAGTTGATAAGCGCCAGCGAGATGCGCTGGCGTGGCCTGTTCACCAGCATGCAGGAGGGGTTCTTCCTCGGCGAACTCATCCGCGACGAGGCGGGGCGGGTCTGCGACTACCGGTTCCTGGAGATCAATCCGGCCTTCGCCCGGCAATCGGGCCTGCCCGAGGACGCCGTTGGCCGGACCATCCGCGACCTCGTGCCGGATATCGAGGATTGGCTGATCGAGACCTATGCCGATGTCGTCGAGACTGGCGAGCCGACCCTCTTCGAGATCACCGTGCCGGGCCTCGCCCGGACCTTCGAGGTCCGCGCGGGCCACGAGAGCGGTCAGCGATTCAGCTGCCTCTTCCTCGACGTCACCGAACGGACTCGGAGCGAGACCCGCCGCATTGCCATCGCGGAACTCGGCGACCGCCTCCGCCACCTCGGCGATCCGGTCGAGATCTCCTTCGCCGCGGCCGAGATCCTGGGCCGCACCCTCGGCCTGTCCCATGCCGGCTACGGCGCCGTGGACCAAGAGCGCGAGACCATCCTCGTCGGGCGCGGCTGGTCGGCGCCCGGCCTTCCCCGCATCGACGGACTTCACCAGTTCCGCGAATACGGTTCCTATATCGACGCGCTGAAGACCGGGGAGGTCGTCCTGATCGAGGATGCCGCCGAGGATCCGCTCACTAGGGCGGATGCGGCCTCGCTCGCCGCCATCAGCACACGGTCCCTCGTCAACCTGCCCGTCATGGAGCACGGGCGGTTCGTGGCCCTGTTCTACATCGTGAAGGACGTCCCCCATGCCTGGACGCCCGAGGAGATCGGCTTCGTCCGCAACGTCGCCGACCGGACCCGCGCGGCGATCGCGCGGATCGAGGCGGAGGCGCAGCAGCGCGTGCTCAATCTCGAACTCAGTCATCGCATGAAGAACATGCTGGCGATGGTGCAATCCATCGCCACGCAGACCATGCGCAACGCCACCGATATCGCCACCGCCAAGGACGTGCTGGCCGGGCGCCTGATCGCCCTCGGCAAGTCGCACGACCTGCTGCTGGGCGGGTCGCTCGGCGATACGCCCCTGAAGACCCTGATCGAGAGTGCCCTGGAAGCTCACAAGGACAAGCCGGACCGGTTCTCGCTTCGTGGGCCGGCCCTCAATGTCGGCGCCAAGGCGGCGATGTCGCTGGCCCTCATCCTCCACGAACTCGCCACCAACGCCGCCAAATACGGTGCACTCTCCACCGACGAGGGCGGCGTCACCATCGTCTGGGAGATTCGGAGAAACGAGGGTGACGGCAGCGATCAGGTGCTGCTGCGCTGGGTCGAGGCCGGGGGGCCGCCGGTGACGCCGCCGACCCGCACGGGGTTCGGCACGCGCCTGATCGGACGTGGCCTCGCCGGCAATTTCGGCGGCGAAGTCTCTCTCGACTATCGCACGTCCGGTGTGGTCTGCACCCTCGAAGCCTCGCTGAAGGGCCTTCAGGCCGTGGATACCCCGCCCGACTTCCGCTAGGCGACGGCCCGGAGGCGGATGCCGCATTTCGCGAAAATCCGATGACCAGCAAGTTTTAGCTCGACTGGACCGGCTTCAATCCGCCCGGATATGCGTCGGACCGGAATCCTTGGAGCCGAGCGTGCAGCCGCAGGGGAACGCTCTGGCGCCGGAATCGGACCGCTGCGGGATCGCCTCGCAGGTGAGGAGATGCTGAAGCAGCGCCTCCATCTGCTCCTTCCGATACGGTTTCTGCATCACCGGCACGCTCCGATAGGCCGGCTCCACGCCGACATGGCCGTAACCGGTCGCGAATAGGAACGGGATGCAGCGTTCGAACAGGATGTCGGCCACGGGATAGCTGCGTGCCTCGCCGAGATTGACGTCGAGAACGGCCAAGTCGAACTCGGTCGCCTGCAGATGCTTCAGGGCCTGATCCAGACGCATGGCGACGACGACCTCACAGCCGAGATCGAGCAGCATGTCCTCGGCGAGCATCGCCACCAGGCTCTCATCCTCCACCAGCAAGACGCGGCGTCCCATCATGATGCTCATGCGGCAGGACGCCCCGCCACGATGTCCTGCCCATGCCATCCCAAGGCGGTCAGCGGAATCTCGAGCCGGCAGACGACCCCCGTCGGCGCGAAGTCGATCGCGGCGCTGCCGTCGAACTCCAGCGGAAGCTGCCGCTCGATCAGGCGCGAGCCGAAACCCTTCCGCGTCGGCGGAGTCACTTCCGGGCCGCCCGTCTCCGTCCAGGTGAGGGAGAGCTGTTCGCGCCCCTCCACATCGGCCAGCGTCCACGCCACCGCCACCCGTCCGTCGGGAACCGAGAGGGCGCCGTATTTGGCGGCGTTGGTCATCAGCTCGTGCAGGGCCATCGCCAGCGTCACCGCCACCTTCGGGTGCAGCCTGGTATCCGCCCCGGCGAGCTCGAACCGCGTCGCGTCGGCCTCCGCGAGCGCATGGGGCGCGATCGCGCGCTCGACGACGCCGACGAGGCTGGCGCTTTCCCAGTTGGCTTCCGTCAGGACGTTGTGGGCGTTGGACAGTGCCGTCACGCGGGCGTCGAACACGGCGCGGGCCTGCTGGTCGGCGACGTTGCGGAAGGTCTGCGCCGCGATGGACTGGACGGTGGCCAGCGTGTTCTTCACCCGATGGTTCAACTCGTTGGTCAGCAGCCTCTGCCGCTCGGCCGCCGCCTTCTCCTCGGTGATGTCGCGGACTTCGATGATCGTGCCGATGATCTTGGCCGTATCGTCCCGGATCGGGCTCGCGGTGAAGCCGACCGGATAGAAATGCCCGTCCTTGTGGACGAACACTTCCTCGCCGCGCTCCTGGTTGTTCTCGGGGAAGGCGCGGTCGATGGCGCATTCCTCCAGCGGAAACGGCCGTCCGTCGGGATAGGTGTGGTGGACGATGTCGTGCAGCGGGCAGTCGCGCGCGAGCACCTCGCCGACGCTGAACCCGGTGAGCAGCTCGGCGGCGCGGTTCATGTAGACGCAGTGCTGTCGGTCATCCATCAGGAAGATCGCCACCGACGCATTGTTGAGCACCGCGTTCAGGCGGCGCTCGGTCTCATGCAACTGCGACCCGCGGCGCAGGGTCGGCAAGGAGGTCGATGCGTCGGTGGAGGATTGAAAAGGCGGCCGGGTCGGCACGAAACGGGCTTTCTGCGAGGAATGGGTAGGGACCCGATGATGCACCGCAACAGCTTAACGGGTCCCGCACGGTCAGGTAAGACGAGGGCAGCCAATCTCCGATACTCGCGAAGATCGACAGGCGAAAGTCCAGGTTGAAGGCGTTTGTTCCGCTTCCGCCGCGCGATGATGCGGATGCCGCTGAAAGAGGACGCGCCCGCACGGGCCGGGCCATGTCGGGACTTCCCCTTCCGACGGCGATGTCCCGCTGCCAAACCGGTCTTCGAGCCGGCGTCCAAATTCGGCGGCCGAGTCGGACGTCGAGGCGAGCATCGGGTCGGACGCCATGCCGCAAGCCGGAGCCGGGATTACGGTCTTGATCGGTCGGACATGCGCCCGAGTTCGGAAGGCATGCCAAACTCTCCCGTTGCCAGACCGGACATCGCAGATCCTGTCGCCGGTGTTCCCCCCGCGATCGTCTGCCTGCACTTTCTCGGCGGAAGCGCCCGCGAATGGGAGCCCATCGCCGCCCGGCTCGACGGGGTCGCTCGCGTCGTCGCCCTCGACCTGCCGGGTTTCGGCGACGCGGCCGAAACGTCCGGCTACACCGTCGAGGCCATGGCCGATCACGTGGCCGGTCGGATCGCCGCCGCCGGATTGGGAGGACGATGGTATCTCGCCGGCCACAGCATGGGCGCGAAGGTCGCCCTGGCCCTCGCGCGCCGCGCCGAGGACGGGGCAGCGGATCTGGCGGGTCTCGCCGGGCTGCTGCTGCTCGGCGGGTCGCCCCCGAGCCCCGAGCCGATGTCCGACGACAAGCGCCGGGAGATGATGGGCTGGATCTCCGCCGACGCGGCGACCCGCTTTGCAAAGGCGGCGGAGTTCATCGACCGGAATACCGGCGCTCCTCTCGCCGAACCCCTGCGGAGCGGCGCGATCGAGGACGTGCTTCGTGCCTCCCCCGCCGCCTGGACGGCTTGGCTGAACCACGGATCGCGGGAGGATTGGAGCCACCGGATCGGGATTCTGCGCATTCCGGCCGTGGTGGTCGGCGGGACGGAGGATGCCGATCTCGGTGCCGCCGCCCAGCGAGCTCTGACCCTGCCGCATCTGACCCATGGCCGGCTCGTGGCCCTGGAAGGCGCCGGGCATTTGCTGCCGCTGGAGCGGCCGGAGGCCGTGGCCGGCCTCATCGCGGGCCTCGTCGCCGGCGAGCCGCTTACGAAATCCGAGGCGCCGAAGGTGTCGGAGCCCTATCGCGCGCTGATCGAATCCGGCCGGGTGAACACGCGCCTGCGCGAGGCGCTCCTCGCCCGCGCCGAGCCCGACGACGCGGCCTACCAGCCCGGATGTCTCGATCCGGTCGAACTCGCGCTGCTTCGCGCCGTGGTGGACAGGGTGCTGCCGCAGGAAAGCATCGGCCGGATCGATATCGCGGCGCGTATCGAGGCCCGGCTCGCCGCCGGGGCGGGTGACGGCTGGCGCTTCGCCAAGCTTCCGGCCGATTCCCAGGCTTGCCGCGCGGCCCTGCGCACCCTTGATGCCGCCGCGCGATCCGTCCATGGATCACCCTTCCTCGGCCTCGACGTCGCCGCGCAGGACGCGCTCCTGACGGGGGTTGCGTCCGGCGAGCCCTTCTACCCCGACAGGCCGGAGGATGGGCTCGATGCCGAGCAGATGAGCCTGTGGTTCGAGGATCTGCGCGGCGATGTCGTGCGGACCTATCTCGCCCATCCCGCGAGCCTCGCCCGGATCGGCTTTTCCGGGATCGGCGCTGGCGGCGCCGATGTCCAGCGCCTGCCCGGCTTCGAGCGGGTCGGGATCGGCGAGTCGGAACCGTGGGAGCCCGTGGCGCTCGGGACGGACGGACGATGAAGCTCGACGCGATGCGTCGCTACGCAACCACCGACAGCGTCGATGTCGTCGTCATCGGCACGGGAGCCGGCGGCGCGCCGGTGCTCGCCCGCCTCGCGGCCGCGGGACTCAAGGTCGTCGCCCTGGAGGCGGGGCCGAACTTCGATCCGGCGCGTTTCGCCTTCGACGAGACCCTCGCCGACGAGATCTACTGGACCGAGGAGCGCCTCAGCGGCGGCTCGACCCCGGAGGCCTTCGGCGCCAACAACAGCGGCACCGGATTGGGCGGCTCGACCCTGCATTGGGGCGCCTTCACCCCGCGCGCGGACCGGCGCGACTTGCTTCTCCATACCGAGACCGGGATGGGCGTCGACTGGCCGATCGATTACGACGCGCTGTTGCCGTTCTACGAGCGCGTCGAGGCCTTCATCGGCGTCTCCGGCCCCGCCGACTACCCGTGGGACCCGGACCGTCATTATCCGCTGCCGCCGGTCCCCCGCAACGCGCCGGCTCAGGTGATGGCCATGGCCTGCGACAGGCTCGGCATCCGCACGACGGATTCGCCGGCGGCCGTGGTCTCGCGCGACTTTTCCCAGGAGGGCGGCGGCCTTCGCCGGGCTTGCATCAATTGCGGCTATTGCCATCAGGGCTGCCGGAACGGCGCCAAGACCAGCATGGACGTCACCTATCTGCCGCAGGCGGTGGCCGACGGCGCCGAGATCCGCCCGGATTGCCGGGTGCACGGGCTCGAGCGCGACCGCGAGGGTCGGATCACGTCGGTGATCTACCGGCACGGGGGCATCGATCATCGCCAGCGTTGCGGCGCCGTCTTTCTCAGTGCCGGAGCCGTGGAGACGCCGCGGCTCCTCCTCCATCTCGGGCTCGCCAATGGCAGCGGCCAGGTCGGCCGCAACTACATGGGCCACGTGGCGACCCAGGTCTGGGGCACGTTCGAGCCCGAGATGCGGATGAACCGCGGCTATCCCTCCTCGCTCATCAGCGAGGACATGATCCGACCGGGCGATGCCGATTTCGCCGGCGGCTACCTCATGCAGAGCCTCGGCGTCGAACCGCTGACCTGGGGCAACTCGGTGGCGCGCGGGCGCGGCCTATGGGGTCGGGCCCTCGTCGACCATCTCGATCGCTACAACCACATGGCCGGCATCGGGATCAACGGCGAGACCCTGCCTTGCGATGCCAACGTGCTGAGGCTCGCCGACGAGACCGACGCGCTCGGGATGCGCAAGGCGCGGATAGATTTCGGCTATTCCGCGAACGAGGACAGACTCAACGCTCACGCGACCCGGACCATAAAGGCCATCTGGGAGGCGGCGGGCGCCACCGACATCTGGGTGCTCGACCGTGTCGCCCACACGATCGGGACCTGCCGGATGGGAAGGAGCGGCGACAGCGCGGTGGTCGATCCCTACGGACGCAGCTTCGAGATCCCGAACCTCTGGATCAGCGACGGATCGACCTTCCCGAGTTCGCTGGCCGCCAACCCGGCGCTGACCATCATGGCGCTCGCCCTGCGCTCGGCCGAGGCGTTCCTCGGGCATCGCGCCTGAGGGATGCGCGCCTCACCGGTGGGAACGACGCCGGGTCTGCCCGGTTGGATTCCCACAGGACAAGGAACGGATTTCAAACGCCATGACCATCAAGGTATCCAGCAAGACCGCCCGCGAGGGCGCCCATGGCGAGATCAGTCTCACCAAAGGCGAGAAGGTCGCCCTGCGGATGTGGCGCCAGGAGCCGCCGACCGAGGACAAGCCGAGCGCCAGCCGGCCCTACGAGACGGTGGGCTACGTGATCTCCGGCCGCGCGGAACTCGTGCTCGCCGGCGAGACGGTGACGCTGGAGCCGGGCGATTCCTGGCTCGTGCCGGCCGGTGCCGACCACACCTACAAGATCCTCGAAGACTTCACCGCAGTGGAAGCGACCGCGCCGCCAGCGGCATAGTCCGCCGGTCGCGGCTGGATACGGGAAGGGCCGGATCGACGACGATCCGGCCCTTCTTCGTGAGTGCTCCGGAGCGACGGTTCAGGCGCCGCCCCACTGCATGGTCAGGCCGCCATCCACCACCAGGGTGTGCCCGGTGACGTAATCGGCGTCGTCGGAGGCGAGGTAGAGGATGGCCTTGGCGATCTCGTCCGGCTGGCCGGCCCGGTGCCACGGGATGTGCGCCAGGGAATTCTCGAGCTTGTCCGGGTTCTCGAATCGGTCGCTGGTCATCGGAGTCTCGATGAGGCCGGGGGCGACGTTGTTGACGTTGATCCTGTCCTCGGCGAGCTCCCGCGACAGGCTGCGGCAGAGGGAGCCGACGCCGGCCTTCGACATGCCGTAGGGGGCGCTCTCCGGCGTCGGCAGGTGCTGGGCCACCGACGAGACGATGACGATCTTGCCGCGTCCGCCATTGGCCCGGCGGACCTTGATGAAGGCGCGGGCGCAGAAGACCGGCCCCATCAGGTTGACGCGCAGGATCTGTTCGAGCTTGCCGTCGTCCATCTCGGCGACGGGCATGCCGCTCATGGCCTGCCCGGCATTGTTGATCAGGATGTCGAGGACACCGAACTCCTCGGCTACCCGCTCGAAAGTGGCCTCGACGGAGGCCGGGTCGCCGACATCGTTCTGGATCACGAGGCATTTGCGCCCCGCCGCCTCGACGCGGCGCGTCGTCTCCCGCGCGCCCTCCGCATCGGTATTGTAGGTGATCGCGACATCCGCGCCCTCGCGCGCGAACAACTCGGCCGCCGCCTGGCCGATCCCGGAATCCGCGCCGGTGATGAGCGCGCGCTTGCCCTGCAATTTCATGCCTGTCCCATCTGTGAGAGAAGGGGGCGCGGCCATGGCCCGGCCGGCGATCACCCGAGATCTTTAGGAAAATGGGTTGCGCGAAACGCGGTTCCCGGGGTGCGGCATCGGCGGGAAGGGCGGTGTCCCGCTCGTCTTCAGGTGATCACGCTGGGCTCGCTGCGGCCCGTCATGCCGGCGATGTCGGCGATCTCGCGCGCTGCCCGGATCACCGGGGCGAGGACGCTGTCCGGCGCCAGGTCGAGGCGGTCGGGAGCGTTCTCGTAACGCTCGATATAGACCCTCAGGGTCGCGCCCGCCGTGCCGGTGCCGGAGAGCCGGTAGACCACGCGGGCATCCTCGGCGAAGCTGATGCGGATGCCCTGCTGCGCCGTCACGGAGCCGTCGACCGGATCGACGTAGCGGAAATCGTCGGCCGCGGAGACCGTGAGATCGCCGATCCGGCGACCGGGGAGGCTCTCGATCTGCCCGCGCAAGCCATCCATCAGACGGTTGGCGCTCTCGGACTCGATCTCCTCGTAATCGTGGCGGGTATAGTAGTCGCGCCCGAACGTGGCCCAGTGCTCGCGCACGACGGCATCGGCGCGCTTGCCCGTCGCCGCCAGGACGTTCAGCCACAGCAGCACCGCCCAGAGCCCGTCCTTCTCGCGGACATGGTTAGAGCCGGTGCCGGCGCTCTCCTCGCCGCAGAGGGTGATGAGCCCGGCATCCAGCAGGGTCCCGAAGAACTTCCAGCCGGTCGGGGTCTCGTAGGCGGGAATGCCGAGGGAGGCGGCGACCCGGTCGGCCGCGCGGCTCGTGGGCATCGAGCGCGCGATGCCCGCCAGGCCGGCGGCGTAGCCCGGCGCGCGATGGGCGTGGGCGGCCAGGATCGCGAGGCTGTCGCTTGGGGTGACGAAGAGGCCGGGTGCCACGATCATATTGCGGTCGCCGTCCCCGTCCGAGGCCGCGCCGAAATCCGGCGCGTCCGCGCTCAGCATCAGCGCGTAGAGGTCATGGGCATGGACCGGGTTGGGATCGGGATGGTGGCCGCCGAAATCCTCCTCCGGTGTGCCGTTCACCACCGTGCCGGCGGGAGCGCCCAGCGCCTGTTCGAGGATCGCCACGGCGTAGGGGCCGGTCACCGCGCTCATGGCGTCGAACCGCATGCGGAAGCCGGAGGCGAAGAGGCGGGCGATCGCGTCGAAATCGACGAGTTCCCGCATCAGCGCCGCGTAATCCGCCACGGGATCGATGATGGCGACGACCATGCCGTCGATCCGCGCCTCGCCGACCGTGTCGAGGTCGAGGTCGGGCGCCTCCGCGATCCGGTACTCGGTGAGCGTCCGCGTGCGCGCATGGATGGCGGCGGTGATGGATTCGGGCGCCGGCCCGCCATTGGCGGTGTTGAACTTGATCCCGAAATCCCCGTCCGGGCCGCCGGGATTGTGGCTCGCCGACAGGACGATGCCGCCGATCGCCCCGTGCTTGCGGATGACGCAGGAGGCCGCCGGGGTGGAGAGGAGGCCGCCCTTGCCGACGAGGACGCGCGCGAAGCCGTTGGCGGCGGCGAGTTTCAGGGTCTTCTGCACCACCTCGCGGTTGAGGAAGCGCCCATCGCCGCCCACGACCAGGGTCGATCCCTCCCGGTCGGGGATGGTATCGAAGATGGATTGGACGAAATTCTCGACGTAATGAGGCTGTTGGAAGACCGGTACTTTCTTGCGAAGGCCCGACGTGCCCGGCTTCTGATCGGAGAACGGCGAAGTCGGCACGTGCCTCGGTGTCATTCGCAAAAGCCCTTCATCATCGGCCGGGACAACACAACGGCCGGTCCATCCCGGTCAACCGTGTGGAGCACATCTCGGCCGCGCTCGGGCAGGAATCTCGCAGAATCGCGACCGAGCGATCCGTGTCAGACCTTGGCCCGCGACGCGACGCCTTCCGAGAACGAGACCGTCAGGACGATCCGTCCGGTCTCGTCGGCGATCTCGAAGGAGCGGTCCAGAGCATCGCTCAAGGTCGACCCACCGACGAGGGCATCGGCGACGATCTGCTTTACGCTGATCATGACGTCGTCGCGAAGGTCGCCCATGGACTCGAACTCGTCTCCTTCCAGGTCGTGATGGAGACCGTCGGC
Source organism: Methylobacterium marchantiae (assembly GCF_022179405.1). Classification (GTDB taxonomy): domain Bacteria; phylum Pseudomonadota; class Alphaproteobacteria; order Rhizobiales; family Beijerinckiaceae; genus Methylobacterium; species Methylobacterium marchantiae. The sequence continues at coordinate 66,768 of NZ_BPQT01000027.1, read as the reverse complement.
ATCCCGCAGGTTCAGGAAGTAGCGTGGCATACCGTTCTCCTTCCGCGGCAAACCTCGTTCCCGGTATGGCCTACGCCTTCCGAACCAGCGAAGAAACCGCGAACCGCAGGTGCTTGAACGGCGCGTTCGAAGCCGCAAGCGGTTCGAGCTCAAGCCCCTCCGAGACTCATCGAGATTCGCGGCGATCGGTTCCCGTCGCGATATCGGACCGGCCACGCCACGACGCCAGGCGGTGCCTCCGACGGATCACGCGAGCGAAACGGCCAACGTGAAGCCGCGCAGGTCTCATGAAAGGTTGCCGTAGGAATCGGCCCTGCACGGCTGGGATCCCGATGCCTACGGCATGTCCTATATGCCGGAATGCTCTCCCACGCGAAGATAGCCGGGTCTGAACTCGGCGAGGGATTTTAGCCTTGCCCAGTCGAGGATCTTGAGATTCTTGCCTCTCAGCTCGATCAATCCTCTGCGCCGCAATTCCTGCAGCGACCGGTTCACGTGCACCGTGGTCATCCCCGTCGTGTCGGCGAGCTCGTGCTGGGTCATGGGGAGATCGCAACTGTCTTCCGTCGCCAAGCCGACCGCACGAAGCCGTGTGAGCAGCTCGCAGAAGAGGTGCGCGATCCGTTCGAGGGCCGACCGGCAGCCGATATTCACCAGCCATTCCCGCAAGGTCGACTCGTCGATCAGGGCCGAAATCCGCATCGCACGAGCGACTGCCGGATGGTTCGCGATGATCTCCTGCAAAGCCGTTGAGCTGATGCGCGCGACCTTGCAGGCAGAGAGGGTCGCGATCGTATGATCCAGCCGGTTCAACAAGGTGATCTCGAGATCGCAGGTGTCGCCGGGCACGAGATAGGCCGTGATCTGGCGCGCACCATTGGTGCGCTGCTTGAACCGGCATCCGATCCCTTCGGTGATCAGGACGATGTCACTGATGGCATCGCCTTCGCGCGCGAGATTTGTGCGGGCGGCGACATCGCGCGCGCTCGCTGCAATCCGATGAAGGACGTCCCTGTCAGTCTCGCTCAAGACCACGAAATTCTCAAGCTTACGGATGAGCGGATTAAACGAAGCGCCCTCAATATTCGATACTCTATGTCGCGACACTGTCTTAATACTCTATGCGGTAATCATCGAACGGCATCGGAGAAGCGCTCCGGGCAGTAGCTTTTGCAGCAGACGCTTCCGACCGAAAGGTCCCATGCCGATCTTTATCGTCCAAAGGACGCCTTTGACCTGTGAAAAATGATTATCTTTTGTAAAACACTCCGATCGGGTTGCGTCCGACCGGTCAAGAATCCCGTGTTTCAACAACGATGTCCTCGACATATCGTGAAGAGGCACACCTTCTCTGCTTCCGCCCGGACATCCGGTTTCAGAGCGACCGTTCGCCATGCGGAAAGCACGCCGGGAGGGCCCGAATGCGGTGACGCGCGAAATGGATGAGGCATCGGACCCAACGACGTTTGACGCTGCCACTGGAACGATCGGTCCGCACGTACTCGTTCGCATGTGAGCCTCCCCGGCAAAAGGATGGCCGCTCCGACGACACATAGCCGCCAGTAGATGACCAGTACGCCGATCAGCGAAGGCGAGTAAGGCTTCCTACGATCTTCGTACGATATCCAACGTTCGATGCCAAAAACGTCGTCGGTTGCCGAAAGTTCGATCCGATCGTTCGATAACGTACATCGCCGGCAAGAATACCGCTCGCAACGCGATATCCGACAAGGTCTCAATCCGGGAGAGCGCCATTCGTGATCAGGCGGCGGTACTCTGCCTCCGGTACGCCGTAACTATCGCCGGCAACGATCCGAAGCTTCTCGCGATTCACGATCTCGATGAAGGATCGACGCGCCCTGATCAGGCCGGCGCCTTCGAGAACATGGATCGTCGTCGTGACGCCGGGACGATGAACACCAAGCATGATCGAGAGAAATTCATGGGTGATGGGAAACTCATCGCCATCCACCCGGTCGTGGCACATAAGGAGCCAGCGCGCCAACCGTTCCTCCAACGTATAGCTGCCATGCGACAATGCCGTATATGCCATATGAAGTTGAAAGACATGAGCATATCGGAGCATCACCTTGCGGAATGCCGGAATCTGCTCGAGGGCCCTGAAAAACGCGGCTTTGCCGATACGCAAAGCTTCACCTTCTATCTGGATGAAGGTTTCGTGCGGCGTGGAATCGACATCGAACAGGAGCGGCAGACCGGCCGCACCCTCATGTCCGACAATGCCGACCTCGATGCGCTTTCCCTCCGGCGTGCCGACCACGACCGAGGCGACCCCACGCTCCAAGAAATACACGTGGGTCAGCGGCTGCTCCGGCTGGACGAGGACGTCCTTGCGCCCGAGTGCCACCGGCTCGATAGCGGACTGGATCGCGGCATAATCGTCGGAGCGCAGGACAGACAGCAGGCCGTTGCGCACGTATCTTTTGGATGGAACCAGCATGTAATTGCCCCGGAGCGACGACGTTTCAGCTTTTCCACCGCTCGTCGACTGTCGCGATTTCGATATAGCATAAATGAACAAAGTGTGGTGCAAACAAAAGAAGCGACTATCCTTTGGTCGTCATCGACGAAGATGGACGTCAATGTACCATTTCGTACATCCCATTGCCTTAGTTTTTGTCTCCGATCGTATCGCATGATGCATCGAACTGTCGGTCTTCGATCGGAAGACGGGGGTCGCGTCAACCGTTCCATCGTTTCGTATTCGGGCGAATGGAGACGAGCCCCCTGGCGATCGACATCCCGGGCGTGGTCAAGTCCCCGATCATGAAAATCGGCACGGGGGAGGCTGGCCGCCATATAGAAGCATCGTATTTCCGGCGTAGCCAACAGGCTCGATTGTCGCCGAGCGTACATTGACGCCCTCTTTTATTGATTTTGTTTTCCGCGTCATCGGGGGTAGGGTGAAGAAGCCATCCGAAAGATTCCGGGCCTCGGATGTTTGAGAGAGTTTTCCTCCCGCCTGCAGACAGGCGGAGATCATGAAACACGATCTCGATCAGGGCGCAGTCAGGAATCGGCTTCTCACGACTTTGACGGCAGCGGAATTCGCGCTTCTCGCGCCCGATCTCAAGCGGGTCTCGCTAGAGCAGGGTTACGTCGTCCAGGAGCCGCTCCAGCCGATCCCCCATGTGTTCTTTCCGGAGCCGGGCGTGGTGTCGGTCGTGGCGCGGACGTCGGCGGGCGAACGGCTCGAGGCCGGCGTCATCGGCCCGGAAGGAATGACGGGCCTCGCCATCATCCATGGCATCGATCGTTCGCCGAACGAGATCTTCGTCCAGATTCCGTGCCGGGCCTGGCGCATCGAGACCGGACGGCTTCTCGCCGCCATCGCCGAAAGTACCAGCCTGCAGAATCATCTCCTGCGCTTCGCCCATGCCTTCTCGGTGCAGGTCGCGCAGACCGTCATCTGCAATGGCCGATTCACGATCGACGAGCGACTCGCACGCTGGCTGCTGATGTGCCACGACCGCTCGGATCGCGAGGATCTCCCTCTCACCCACGAATTCGTCTCCCTGATGCTCGGGATCAGGCGCTCCGGCACGACGATGGGACTGCAGCGTCTGATCCGGGCCGGTGGCGTCACGGCCAAGCGCGGGATCATCGGCATTCGCGACCGTGGCGTGCTGATCGAGGCGGCGGGGGACACCTATGGATTGCCCGAAGCCGAGTACGAACGCGTCATGCATTATCGTTAGGGCGGCATCGTCAGTTCGGGGGCGCGATCCGGTTCGCCTTCTGGCAGAAAAGTTGCGTGGTTCCGCGACGGCATGGGGTGTCGGAATGCGAGGTCGCCGGATCGAATGGCCGAGGGCCGCCCCTACGGACGGGGCCGTCTCACCTTGGGCTGTTCCCAATTCAAGGGCTTTACAATAAGCGTGGCGGTCGAAAGCGACCAGGAATCGTTCGGTTGAAAGATCAGGCATCGATCAATTTCTGGTAGCGCGCCGACCTATCGAAGATGGAGATCGAAGTGCCTAATTTCGTCAAGGCCATTGTCATGACATTGGTCGCGTTTTTTTCGGTCTATTATTTGACGGAAAGCACAACGATTTCGCTCTCCCTCTCGCTCATCCCTCTCGTCCTCGGGTTCGTCGGCGTGATGCATGGGCTCGCCTATAGCTTTGCCGCGATGTGCCTGATCTGCGCTGTGGCATGGTCGGTCTCGCCTCCGGAAACGAAGACGATGGTCCGGAGCGAGGTCGACAAGACGGGGTTCAAGATCACCGCCAAGTAAGTTCTCGCAAGCGGGTTTTTGCGGGAGGCCTTGCCGCTTCGATATTCCGCGATGGCCGACCCTGCCCATCGCGAGGTCTCCCGCCGCCGCTGACATTTCCAGCACTTTGGTGCCGTCGGCGATTGATCTGACCGCGGCGTTGACGGCATGCCGGTCGGCACGGTGCCGGCGATGGTTCGCTGCGGACGGGGAAGGCGGGGGGCACGGCGGCCATGAATCTCCTGATCGTCGACGATCATCCGCTCTTCCGCGATGCGCTGGCCAGCGCCATCGGATCGGCCTTTCCCGAATCGGCAATCCTCGAAGCCGACGGTATCGTCGGCGCCATGGCGATCCTGGCGGCCGATCGCACCATCGATCTCGTCCTTCTGGATCTCACGATGCAGGGCGTCGTCGGCTTCGACGGCCTCGTCTCGATCCGCTCGCGTTTCCCCCGCGTGCCGATCCTCGTCGTGTCCGGTCTCGAGGATCCGCGCATCATGCGCGAGGCGCTCCAGCACGGGGCCGCCGGCTTCGTGCCCAAGGCCGTCGACAAGGCGACGCTGACCCGGGCCATCGCCGACGTGCTCGGCGGAGGCCTGTCGGTGCCCGCTGCCCTCTCGGGTCCCGGGGCGAGCCTCGCCGCCCCCGCGACCAGGCTCGCGGAGCGCATCGCCCGGCTGACGCCGCAGCAATTGCGCGTGCTGCTGATGATCCGGCAGGGGAAGCTCAACAAGCAGATCGCGCACGAGCTTCAGGTCGGTGATTCCACCGTGAAGGCCCATGTCTCCGAAATCCTGCGCAAGCTCGACGTCATCAGCCGGACCCAGATCGTGATCCAGACCGCGCTGCTCGATTTCGACCGGATTCAGACCTCCGGAACCGGTTCAGCTGCGCGCCCGGACCTCTGAAACCGACGCCCGTCGATCACGGGAAATTGCCTGGGCAATCTCCGCCGCAGAGGGCAGAACGGCCTGCATGAGCACCCGGGACGGATGCCAGCGCGTCATCGAAGGGGGCGGAGCCGCCGAGCTCGGCGCTACCTCCAAGGCGGCGCCCCCCTCGGGTTCAGCTCTCAGGACACATTCAGGAAGCCATAGGCTTTCTACCGGTTCGGCGCGCGGCCATCATCTGGTGGGCCTCTCGTCGGATGTAGCTTCGAAAGGATGACGATGACGATTCGAATCATGTCGGTAGTCGCGTTGGTGGCCGGTTCCATCTGCATCGGCGGCGCGGTCCAAGCCGCCCCCCTGGCTGCTGCCCCGATGACGGGCGTGGTTGAGAACGGCCTCGTGACGAAAGTCGCGGGCTATTGCGGCCTGGGATACTACCCCGACCGCTTCACCGGCCGCTGCCGTGGCAACGGCTCCCTGGGTTACGGAGCGCGCCGGGCCTACGGACGGCCATACGTCCGTCCTTATGGGCGTCCCTACTATCGTGCGGCTCCGCGCCCCTTCTACCGCGGCTACTGATCCGGAATGGTCGGCCGATCCTCTTCGACATGCCTGTCTTCCAATGAAATGAGGTCGATCGTGAAGCGTTCGATGACAAGATTCCTGTTCGTCCTCGGGGTCGTCGGCGGACTTGCCGGCGTTCAGGCCACAGCGGCCTCGGCGGCCCTGGCCGGTAAGCTCGGCAGCTGTCGTACGGACGGTGTGGCGAAGGGATTGAAGGGCGACGATCTCAAGACCTTCATGAAGACCTGCAAGGTCGACGCCCGCAAGGCCTGTATCGATGAGGCGAAAGCGGCCAAGACGGCCAAGCCCGACATGCACACCTACCTGAAGACGTGCATGCGCGGCTGAACGACGGGCCGGAGCGGGTGACGCGCTCGCTCCGCCATCACGCGCCTGAACGCGGCATCAGTCTCGGAAGCGCCAGACGCTGCTGCGCTTGATCTCCGCATCCTCCAGGGAGCGGCTCACGGGGACCTCGTAGGTCGCCAGGATGTCGAGCCGGTCCCGCGGCAGATACGAGCGGCCGGGATCGCCGATGAGGATGGTGGCGCCCTGCCCGTGCAGGGCCGCCAGCCAGCCGGTGACGCGGGCCGCCACGTCCCGTTCGTAGAAGATGTCGGCGACGAGGATCACCGTGGCGCCGAGATCGGCCGGCCGCGAGCCGATGAGATCGTCGAGGACGGGCGTGATCCGCCCGCCGACGCCGTTGGCCTCGGCATTGAGGCCGATGGCGGCGATGGCGAAAGCGTCGAGGTCGCTGGCCGTCGCATGGGTCGCGCCGGCGAGAAGCGCGGCGATCGCCACCAGACCGGAACCGGACGCGAAATCCAGGACGCGCTGCCCGGCCACAAAGTCCGGCTGGTCGAGGATGTGGCGGGCCAGGGCCTGTCCGCCGGCCCAGGCGAAGGCCCAGAACGGCGGCGGCAGGCCGATCGCGTCGAGTTCATCCTCGGTCTTCTGCCAGAGATCGGTGGCCTCGTCGGCGACATGCAGCACGATTTCCGGCGCGTGGGGCACGGGCAGCAGCCGAGTATTGGCACGGATGAAGGCAAGGGGATCGACCGATTGCGTCACGCGCGGATCAACTCCGCGTAGATGCCGGCCACCGCCTCGGTCACGGCCTCCTCGGTGAACCCGCCCTCGACGATGCGCTGGCGTGCGGCCCCGCCCATGCGCGCGGTCAGGAGAGGGTCGGCGGCGAGGCGGACCATCGCGGCGGCGAGCGCCGGCGCATCGTCGGCCGGGACCAGCAAACCCTCGATCCCGTCACGAACCAACGTCCGGCAGCCGGGCACGTCGGTGGTGAGGATGGCGCGCCCGCAGGAGGCCGCCTCCAGCAGCGTGCGCGGCAGGCCCTCGCCGCCTCGAGAGGGCAGGCATCCCACATGGTGCTCCGCCCAGACGCGCGTCACGTCGCGGGTCGGGCCGTGCCAGGCGACGCCGTCGCGGCTCCACCCCCGCAGCGTCTCCTCGGGGATCGCCCGCCGGTTCGACGCATCGGGCGCGCCGTAGAGGGAAAGTTCCACGGCCGTACCCTGCGCGCGCGCCAGGCGCAGAGCCTCCACCGCCGTATCGATGCCCTTCGACCAGAGCATCCGTGCCACGATGGCGATGCGCAGGGGAGGGGAGGGCGGCTGCGTCGCCGAAGGAAACAGGGCGGGATCGATTCCGGCCCCGCCGACGATGGTGACCGTCGTATCGGCCGGGTCGAGGCCGAGGGCCCGTGCGTCGTCCGGGTTCTCGAACAGGAAGCGGGTCTTCTTCGAGGCGAGGGGACCGCGGATCAGCTGGCGCAGGCCGAGCCGGGCCATGCGCCCGGTGACGTCGCTGCGTGCGCCCATCAGGCCGAGCCCAGTCAGGGCGTAGATTCGGGCCGGGATGCCGGCCATCGCCGCCGCCGTGCCGCCGACGAGGATCGAGCGGAGCGCGATGCAATGGACGATGTCGGCCTTGAGCCCCTTCAGGATCGCCGCGAGCTGGCCCGCCGCATAGCCCGCCGCCATGGGGTTGAGGCTGGAGCGCTCGGCTTCGAGTTCGACCACCCGGGCGCCGGTCGCCTCGATTACCGCGCGATGCGCACGCACGCGGGTCACCACCGCCACGGACAATCCCATGGCCACGGCCGCCCGCGCCATCGGCAGGAAATGCGAGGCGAAGAACCAATCCTCGGTGACGACGAAGACGAGCCGATTCGTCGGTGCGGGCGAGGGCGGGGACAGCGTGACCATGGACGGCGCTGTAGCACGCCGCTGCCCGAGGCGGACCAGGACGGGTCGAGCGGAATGGAAGCGGCGAGACATCGCGCCGCCGGGTGGGGCCGGAACGTGCGCCGGGCCCGGCCGGTTGACCGTTCCCAGAACCGAAGGGAGGCGCAGGATGGCGGTGGATCGCGATGAGGACGGTGTCGTCGCCGATCCGCGGGATGCCGCCGCCGAGGCGGGCCTCGCCTATGTCGATGCCGATCGGCCGGGGCTGACGCGCCGCAAGAGCGGCACCGGGTTCTCCTATCGCGATCCAAAGGGGGCGCCCGTGCGCGACCCCAAGGTCCTCCGGCGCATCCGGTCCCTGGCGATCCCGCCGGCCTATACCGACGTCTGGATCTGCTCCCGCGCCAACGGCCACATCCAAGCCACGGGACGGGACGCCAAAGGGCGCAAGCAGTACCGCTACCACCCCGATTTCCGGCAGGCTCGCGACTCGACGAAGTTCGAGCACATCATGGCCTTCGCCGAAGCACTGCCCGGCATCCGTGCACGGGTCGACAAGGACATGAGCCTGCGCGGCCTGTCCCGCGACAAGGTGCTCGCCACCGTCGTCCACCTGCTGGAAGCGACGCTCATCCGCGTCGGCAACGACGATTATGCCCGCACCAACAAGAGCTACGGGCTCACCACCCTGCGCGACCCTCACGTGACGGTCGAGGGCGCCGAACTGACGTTCCGGTTCAAGGGCAAGAGCGGCAAGATGTGGAACCTGTCGGTGAAAGACCGGCGTGTGGCCCGGATCGTGAAGTCCTGCCAGGACCTGCCCGGGCAGGAGCTGTTCCAGTATCTCGACGACGAAGGCCAGCGGCGGGACGTCACCTCGGCCGACGTCAACGCCTACCTGCGCGAGATCACCGGCCGGGACATCACCGCCAAGGATTTCCGGACCTGGGCCGGCACCGTGCTCGCGGCCCTCGCCCTCCAGGAATTCGAGGCGTTCGACAGCGAGGCCAAGGCCAAGAAGAACCTACGTGCGGCCATCGAGAGCGTGGCCTCGCGCCTCGGCAACACGCCGACCATCTGCCGCAAGTGCTACATCCACCCAGAGGTCCTCGACGGCTACCTGGAGGGGGCATTGCTGCTCCAGGTCACGGACGCGGTGGAGGACGAGCTGCGCGAGGACATGGCCCGGCTGAAACCCGAGGAGGCCGCGGTCCTTGGGCTGCTGAGGGCCCGTCTCGAACAGGCGAAGGGTCGGGTTGCGACCAAGCGCAAAATTTCGACCGAGACGAAAGCCAAGGCGGCCGGGAAGGCGGCGGCGCGCAAGCCACGCTCCCGATCGGCGAAGTCTGAGGCCCTGGCGGCGGCGTAGACCGGGGCCTGCGCGCCGCCTCCCGGTCGGGCTCGCCGCGTCAGGCGGCGATGGCTACCTTGCCGGCGTTGGACGCGCGGAAGGTATGCGTGTCCCGGCGCAGGGCAATCGTATCCTGACCGGTCTCGATCAGCGCGAATCCCGCATCGGTCAGGACACGCCCGAGGGAGGCGGCATCGCTCGGCTTCATGCTGTCGCTCTCGTAGACCACGAGCTTGGCCGACAATTTGGCGAAATCGAACTGTGAGAGGATATCGTAGTCGAACCCCTCCGCATCGACGGCGATGATATCGGGATCGTCGGTCGTCGAACGGGCGAGAAGCTCGTCCACGGTGATGCAATTGACCTCGTCCGAGCGGATGTAGGCATCGATGTTCGGAATCTGGTCGCCCGATTTCAGGATCTGCTCGCGGGATAGGGTTCCGACGCCGCAGGCCCATCCCGGAAGCCGACCGCTGCTGCAATCCAGCGTATACATGGTCATAGTTCCGGCCTGCCGCGCGATAGCGCATCGGAGGAAGGTCATCCCGCCGAAACCGGCATAGGTGTTGCGCAAGGCCCGGTGATAATTGGTCTGCGGTTCGACGAATGTGCCTTCGATCCTGTGCGAGAAGATCGCGAGATTGAGCGGGTCGGAATAATAACCGTCATTGGCCCCGATCTGGAGAAACGTCTTCGCACCATCGTTGACGATGATGCTGTCGATCATCCGCTCGATCTCGCGCGGTTTATACTTGCCGATCCGATGGGCGAAATGACGAAGGGTGGATTTCTGCCGGCCGGTAAGCTTGCGTGACATGATGGATCTGATCATCGCACCCTCCGAGTCTCGCCGATCAACTTTCATTGATGGAACCGCTCTAATGGACAATGCATCAATGGCGTTCGACTGCAAAGACGTACTGGATACTGAGTGAGCCGATGATTAATTCGCGGGCTGCATCTCCCCGGTCCGCTATGCCGTGGAATCGCGTGGTGAGACCTGCTCCGCAGGCCGGAATGCGACGGGCGCGACGAAGCCGGGAGAGCCCGCCCTTGGGAGCGCCACGCGGCGGCAAGGCGATCGACCGGTCGCTGATGTTGCCGGTCTTGCGGCGACGCGGCGCTTGGGATGAGGCGAGACGTGTTCTAGGCTGGATCAATTCCAGGCTCGATCGCGAACGAGCCGCCTTTCGGGAACATCGCCATGGACGTCGACGCGCTCACGCTCTCGCGTATCCAGTTCGGCTTCACCATGGCCTTCCACATCATCTTCCCGGCCTTCACCATCGGACTGGCGAGCTTCCTCGCGCGGCTCGAAGGCCAGTGGCTGTGGACCGGCAACCCGATGTACCGGAACCTCTACCGGTTCTGGGTGAAGGTGTTCGCGGTCTCGTTCGGCCTCGGCGTCGTGTCCGGCATCGTGATGAGCTACCAGCTCGGCACCAACTGGTCGCGCTATTCCGATTTCACCGGCAACGTGCTCGGGCCCCTGATCCAGTACGAGGTCATCACCGCCTTCTTCCTGGAGGCGGGCTTCCTCGGGATCATGCTGTTCGGCTGGGAGCGGGTCGGCGACCGGCTGCATTTCGTCTCCACCTGCATGGTGGCGCTCGGCACCCTGATCTCGGCGTTCTGGATCCTCTCGGCCAATTCCTGGATGCAGACTCCGGCCGGCTTCGTGGTCGAGAACGGGCGGGCGATCGCCACCGATTGGTGGCAGGTGATCTTCAACCCGTCCTTCCCGATCCGCTACGCCCACATGGTGCTCGGCTGCTTCCTCACCACGGCCTTCGCGGTGGCGGGCATGTCGGCCTGGATGATCCTGCGCGCCCGCAAGGAGCCGGCCGAGAAGGTCGCGGGCGCCAGGATCTCGCTCTCCATGGCCCTGTGGTTCGCGGTGATCTGCACGCCGATCCAGATCTTCATCGGCGATGCGCACGGCCTCGCGGTGCTGAAGCTGCAGCCGACCAAGCTCGCGGCGATCGAAGCCAATTGGGACCGGCAGGCCGACATGCCGCTGCTGCTGTTCGCGATCCCCAACATGAAGGAGGAGAAGAACGATTTCGAGATCGGCATCCCGAGGCTCGGCAGCTTCATCCTCACCCACGATTTCTCGGGCGTGGTGCCGGGTCTGAAGGACGTGCCGCCGGACCAGAGGCCGCCGGTCTGGCCGGTCTTCTACTCGTTCCGCATCATGGTCGCGATCGGCATGGCGATGCTGGGCCTGAGCCTGTGGAGCCTCTACCTGCGCTGGAAGGGCACCCTCTACTCGAACCGGTGGTTCCTGAACGCGGCGATGCTGATGACGCCCTCGGGCTTCGGCGCCGTCCTGTTCGGCTGGTTCACCGCCGAGATCGGGCGCCAGCCCTACATCGTCTACGGCTACATGCGCACGGCGGATGCGCATTCGCCCCTCACCGTCAACGCGGTGACAGCCTCGCTGATCGGCTTCCTCGTCACCTACGCGATCATCTTCGGCTTTGGCAGCTACTACCTCGCCAAGCTGCTGCGAAAAGGCCCCGAGCCCCTCGAAGAGGCCCTGCGCGGGGAGGACACCCATCGCAAGCCCAAACGACCGCTCTCGGCCGTCACCGAAACCCTGGAGGGAAACCCGGCCTGAGGCCGGATCATCCCGCGCGCGCCGGCCCGCCGCGCCCCGTCAATGGCGCGCCATCGCTTCCATGGTCGGCCCACGGCCGTGGAGGCTGGTCTCCCCGCCGCTGCGGCGCGGCGCCTCGCTATCGACCACGGGGGCCAGGCCCAGTTGCCGGGCGAGACAGACGAGGTCCTTCAGGCGTCCCGTCTGGGTCTTGCGGCGCAGGTTGAGCCGGTGCGTCTCCACGGTGCGGACGCTGAGGCTGAGGCGGCGGGCCACTTCCTTGTTGCTGAACCCGGCGCTGAGGAAGCGCAGGATCTCCGCCTCGCGCGGCGTAAGCCCCTCGCCGGCCTCCGCGACGCCGGACGTCTCCCTATCCGCAGCGGCGGAATGGGCCAGGGCGACGATCGTGGCACTGATCTCACGCGGGGTGGCGGATTGCGCGATCACGGCATCGACACCCGCCACCAGGAGAGCGCGCAGGGCCTCGGCGCCCAGGCTCTGGAAGGCGGCGAGCACGCGCAGACGCGGATGGCGCTTGAGCGCGGTGATCTGTGCGATCCCGCCCTCGGCCATGCCTTCGGGCAGGAAGACCAGGGCGACGACGGTCTCGGTGCCCGGACCGCCGAGCGGCAGGTCAGCCTCGCCCACCGTGTGGAGGCTCGGTTCATGCTCCAGGAATGCACGCAGTACAGGCCCGAGCCCGACTGGCTCGTCGACGATCAAGACCCCAACGGCTTGGTTCATTGCCGCTCCCCCTTCTGTCCCATCGCGAAACGTCGCGACCAGGCTGGTCAAGAGCAGATCAAATCCTGTTCCATGATCTCGTTAATCAAGAATGCTATAGGAATCCGCCGAGACTCAAGAGAATCCTGTAAAAATCTGCCGTGAAAGCCCGCAAGATTGGTTAAGACAGGTGGTTCCGATCCGGATGCTGCGCGGGACTGTCTCGCGGAGAAACATCGCGGCCCTGCCGACGGTCCGAAACGGGATCGCGCCCGGATTCAGCCGGCGCGGGCGAGGAGGAGGTCGGAGGCGGCGGAGATCACCCGGTTGCGGCCCGTGGTCTTGGCCTCGTAGAGGGCGATGTCGGCCCGTTTGATCATGGCTTCGATCGTGTCGCTCTCGGTCCATTCGCTGACGCCGAAGCTGCAGGTCAGCCGGATCGGCGTGCGCGCGCCGCGGATGCGCATGGCCTCGACGAGGAGGCGCAGCCGCGACGCGAGGGCCTCGGCATCGGCCATCGACCGGTACGGCAGCACGATGCCGAACTCCTCGCCGCCGAGCCGACCCACGATCCCCTCGTCGGCAATGACCCTGCTGACGCTCTGGATCGCCGTGTCGCCGACATCGTGACCGTATTCGTCGTTGATGCGCTTGAAATGGTCGATATCTACCAGGATCGCCGACATGGCGCCGTGCTTGCCGACGCGGTCGGACGCGTCCCGCACGCGCTGCAGGAAGGCGCGGCGGTTGAGGAGGCCGGTGAGAGGATCTGTTTCCGCGAGGCGGATCAGTTCGCTCTGCATGGTCGTCAGCCGGTCGGCCGCGCGCATGCGGGCATGGAGTTCCTCGGCGCCGGGCGGCTTCTCGATGAAATCGTCGGCGCCGCTGTCGAGGGCCTCGGCGAGATTCCGGGAATTGCGGGCCGAGGACATGGTGATCACGTAGAGCGGCCGGTTGGTCTCGGCGATCAGCCGCGCCGACCAGCACAGTTCGAGGCCGCTCAAGGGGCGCACTTCCAGGCTCGTGATCATCACGCGCACGGTGGGGGTGTAGGTGACGAAATCGAGAGCGACCTGCGAATCGGTGAAGACGTCGACCGTATGGCCCTGCGGTTCGAGCAGCCCGGCGACGACCTTCAGGACGACGCGGCTCGTATCGACGATGACGATATGCATGCCGTTTCCCACCCGTCCCAGATTCGCCGGTTCATCATCGAGAATGCCGGCGACAGATTAATTTGTTGCCAAGACCGACAGCCCACATTTCGTCCCGCCGACAGCATCGGGAGAGGCACATCGCCCCCGCGCGGACGTCTGTCCGCGGGATGTCCTGCCCGCGCACGTCCGGCTCGATCGTCGGGCCCGCGTCATCGGCGGTTGAATGCCTTGCGCCCGGCTGGTAGCTAACGGATCGATCCGGCGCAGCTTACCCTGCGATCGGATCGCCTCGAGGCGTGAAGCCCGCCGATCACCCGCCGGAAGAGCGTAGGGTTCGGGCGAGGATCGAACGGGCACCGGGACCGGTGTCGGAATGCCGGATTAGCTCAGCGGTAGAGCAGCGGTTTTGTAAACCGAAGGTCGGGGGTTCAATCCCCTCATCCGGCACCATTCCCGTTGGGCGTTACATGAGGCCCCACGATCGTCGCTGAAATTCTACTCAGCGTCCCATAAGTGCCGGCCGCGCCAGAATTTTATTCGGTCGAGCGCATCCTACGCCCCATGAGTGACCCAAACTGGTGGCTTGCACGGATCGACCGCACGCTTAAAGCGCCTAGCCGAACCGTCTGCAGTGGTTGCGAGCGATGAGGCTCACTGAAACGCCAGTGAAGGCCTCGTCGATGTCGCTGAGCGTTCCTTACGGTTCGGCGCGGCGCTCGTGCGGACTGGCAGGCGGCGGAAGCGGTTGAACCAGGCGTGGCTGCGCTCCGCGACCCAGTGCGGCGGCCGAGTTTCTCGCCGCTCTCGATGCCTTTACGTGCGATGCGGGGCACGATCCCCTGCGCCCGGCAATCGTGTCGACGCTGTCGGACTTCATAGGCTGTGTCGGCGTGCAGCCCGTCCGGCCGGCGTCAAGATCGTCCCCTCCGACCGCTCCGCAAAGGCTGTATGGCATCGAGGATTGCTGCCCTCATCACGCTGTCGTGCCGGTGATCCCGATCCGTCGGGTTCGGGCCGGTGGCAGAAGCGGGGCGATCTCGGTCCAGAGATCATCAGGGAGAAGGAAGCGAGCTGTAAAAGGACCAACGCTCACCCATGCCATCCGTGCCCGTTCTGCGAGGCGCTCTTTTGTCTCCCTCTTCGAAGACATGTTCCTACTGCTCCCAGCTTCGTTCGAGCGGCGCGTTCCGGTCGCCTGCGAAATCGGACGATGGTCTTTGGAAGGCCGATCCCGTGAGGTTTCGCGTCTTCCGGCCGTTATGGCCGGGAGACCGTCCCGCGTTACGGGCGCCGGGCCAGATCGGCGAGGAGGCTCGCCGCGACCACCGCCTTCGAGACCGTGAGGCCGGAAGAGGCGATGGCTTCCACCGCGCCGCGGATGCGCTTGAGCGCGGGGCCCTTCGCCTCGCTCCAGGCCGCCACGGCCTCCGCCCCCGCGCCGACATCTCCCACCACTTCGGCGGTGAGGCTGCGATGAGCCGTCGACATGCCGGCGACCGCCCGTTCCAGGGCGACGTGATCGAACGTGTCGGCGATGGGCACCTTGCGGGCGGCGGCGGTGAGGTCGTCGAGGCGGAAGGCCTGTTCCAGGGCGAAGTGCGTCGCCGCGATCTCCGGCAGCGAATGGCCGTCGGTCTCGGCGACGCGAACGATGTCGGGCGCCGAGAGCAGCGCCTTCAGGCTGGCGAGCCGGCGCGCGGGCTCATCCGCCATGCCCCGGCCGGTGAGATCGGCCCTGCGCGCCTCGATCGCCGCCATGGCCTCGTCGTCGAGCACCTTAGGCAGCGCTTCCAGCACCGCGCTCACCCCCTCCCGGTAGCGGGCGACGATCGGCGAGATCCCTCCCGAGAGATCGAGATTGCGGATGAACCAGACGATGCGGTTCGAGAGCAGGTCCTGCACCTCGGCATAGAGCCCGAGCTGTTCCTGGCCCGGGATGGTCCCGTCGAGCCCGTCGATGGCGAGGTTGAGTTCGAGCAGCCCGTAGGCGTCGCGGGTGATGGCATAGGCCTTGGCGATGGCCGCCGCATCGGCCCCGGTCTCGTCGATGAGCCGGGTGACGAGGGTCGGACCGCCCCGGTTGACGATGATGTTCGAGAGGGCGGTGGCAATGATCTCCCGGCGCAGGCGGTGGCCCTTCACCGCGTCGGGGAACTGCCGCTTGAGCGCCGGCGGGAAGTAGCGCTGCAATTCCCGGTCGAAATACGGATCGTCGGGCACGGGGCTCGCGAGGAGGGAATCGTAGAGCGAGAGCTTGGCGTAGGCCAGCAGCACCGCATATTCCGGCCGGGTCAGACCCTCGCCGCGACGCAGGCGGTCGCCGAGCGCCGCGTCGTCGGGCAGGAGCTCGACGCCGCGGTCGAGGCGCCCTTCCGCCTCCAGCGCCTGCATCACCCGCATGGCGAAGCCCGTCTCGCCGGCGCCGCGACGCAGGGCCAGCGACAGGGCGAGGGTCTGGAGCTGGTTGTTGCGCAGAACCAGGGCGGCGACATCGTCGGTCATCGTCACGAGGAGCGCGTTGCGCGCTTCCGGATCGAGGCGCCCGTCGCGCTCCGGCGTCATCAGGGCGATCTTGATGTTCACCTCCACGTCGGAGGTGTTGACGCCCGCCGAATTGTCGATGGCGTCGGTATTCAGGCGGATGCCGGCGCGCGCGGCCTCGATGCGCCCGCGCTGGGTCAGGCCGAGATTGGCGCCTTCCCCGATCACCTTGGCGCGCAGCATCGCCCCGGTGATGCGCACGGCGTCGTTGGCGCGGTCGCCCGCCTCCTCGTCGGTCTCGCTGGCGGCGCGGATGTAGGTGCCGATGCCGCCGAACCAGAGGAGATCCACCGGCGCCTTCAGGATCGCCTGCATCACCTCCGCAGGCGACGCCTCGCTCCGGTCGATGCCCAGGGCCGCCTGGATCTCGGGCGAGAGCGGGACGGTCTTCAGGCTGCGCGGGAAGACGCCGCCCCCGCGCGAGATCAGCGCGCGGTCGTAATCGGCCCAGGAGGAGCGCCCGAGATCGAACAGGCGGCGGCGCTCGGCGAAGCTCGCCGCGGCGTCGGGATCGGGATCGAGGAAGATGTCGCGGTGGTCGAAGGCCGCGATCAGCCGCAGGCTCCGCGAGAGCAGCATGCCGTTGCCGAAGACGTCGCCGGACATGTCGCCGACGCCGACCACGCGGACCGGATCGGTCTGGGTGTCCACGTCGATCTCGCGAAAATGGCGCTTGACCGCCTCCCAGGCGCCGCGGGCGGTGATGCCCATGGCCTTGTGGTCGTAACCCTGGCTGCCGCCCGAGGCGAAGGCGTCGCCGAGCCAGTGGCCGCGCTCCTGCGACAGGCCGTTGGCGATGTCGGAGAAGGTGGCGGTGCCCTTGTCGGCGGCGACCACGAGATAGGCGTCGTCGGAATCGTGGCGGACGGTATCGGCGGGCGGCACGATGCCCTCGCCGACGATGTTGTCGGTGAGTTCCAGCAGCGTGCGGATGAAGATCCTGTAGCTCTCGGTGCCCTCGGCGAGCCAGGCGGCGCGGTCCGAGGCCGGCGGCAGGCGCTTGGGGAAGAAGCCGCCCTTGGCGCCCACCGGCACGATCACGGCGTTCTTCACCTGCTGGGCCTTCACCAGCCCCAGGATCTCGGTGCGGAAATCTTCCGGCCGGTCCGACCAGCGCAGGCCGCCGCGGGCGACGTAGCCGAAGCGCAGATGCACGCCCTCGACGCGGGGAGAATAGACGAAGATCTCGAAGAAGGGGCGCGGCAACGGCATGGCCGCGACCTTGGCGCAGGCGAACTTGAACGAGATCGTCTCCCGCGGCCGTCCGTCCGGCCCGGTCTGGAAGACGTTGGTGCGGATCGCCGCCTCCACCAGATTGACGAAGCGGCGCAGGATGCGGTCGTCGTCGAGGCTGGTGACGTCGGCGAGCGCGGCCTCGATCCCGGCGCGGATCTCGTCCTGCGCCGCCGTGCGGTCGCCCTGCAGGCCGGGATCGAAGCGGGCATGGAACAGGGCGACGATCCGGGCGGTCAAGGCGCCGTGCCGGCTCAGCGTCGCGGCGAGATAATCCTGGCCGTAGCGGATGCGGAGCTGGCGTAGGTAGCGGCCGAGGGCGCGCATCAGGGCGGCATCGCGCCAATCCAGCCCCGCTTCCATCACCAGCCGGTTGTAGCCGTCGGATTCCGCCCGTCGGTCGGACAGGGCCAGCAGCGCCGCCTCCAGGGGCCTCTCGACCCGGGCAAGATCGATCGGCCCGCCGCCGGCGCGCTCCAGCAGCATGTCGTGCAGCCAGATGCCGGCCTCGGCCTCGGGGGTCAGGATGCGGTAGGTCCGCTCGTTGATGACCCGGAAGCCGAGATTCTCGAGGCCCGGCACGCGTTCCGAGAGCGGCAGCGAACCTCCCCGCGAGAACACCTTGAGCCGCACCTGCGTGTCGGGATCGGTGTCGCGGCGGCCGAGATCGGCGGCGCGCGGCGCCGCCTCGCTCAGACGTTCCAGGATCGCGATGTCGGAGACCGCCACCGCCGGCGTGAAGCTCTCGCGGTAGCTGACGGAGAAGGCCTCCGCATAGCGGCTCGCCAGGATGCGGGCGCTGTGGCCCGGCATGGCTTCGGTGAGGGCCTCCTTCAGGCCGTCGCCCCAGGTCTGCACGATGCCCATGATGCCGGCTTCCAGGGCCGCAGGATCACGTTCGCGCGTGGATTTCTCCAACAGGCCGATGATGAAATGCGTCCGGGCCAGCGGACCCTCCGGGAAATCCG
The DNA here is from genome assembly GCF_022179405.1 of Methylobacterium marchantiae. GTDB lineage: Bacteria > Pseudomonadota > Alphaproteobacteria > Rhizobiales > Beijerinckiaceae > Methylobacterium > Methylobacterium marchantiae. The sequence goes on along the minus strand of NZ_BPQT01000027.1, from coordinate 48,295 downwards.
GATAGGCCGCCGAGAGCCGGCCGCCATATTCCTCGGCGAGATAGGCGCCGATGCGTCCCCGCACGGTGGTGTCGTAGCGGTCCTTCGGCACGTAGACGAGGAGAGAGACGAAGCGGCCGAACCGATCGGGGCGCGACAGCACCCGTACCCGCGGCCGGTCGGCGAGATTCATGATCGCCAGGGCGAAACGGTACAGGCGGTCCGCGTCGATCTGGAAGAGGTCGTCGCGAGGATAGGTTTCGAGCACGTCGATGAGGGTGCGCCCGGCATGGCTGGTAGGATCGAGATCGGCCTTGGCCGTGACCTCCGCCACCTTGCGTCGCAGATAGGGCACCTCGCGGGCCGGGGTGCCGTAGGCGCTCGCGGCGAACAGGCCGACGATGCGCAATTCCCCCGAGAGCTCGCCCCCCGCTGAGAACAGCTTGACCTCGATATAGTCGAGATGGACCGCACGATGCACCCGCGAGCGGGCGCTGGCCTTGGTCACGATCAGCGCATGCGGGCCCTCGAGGAAGGCGGCGATCTCCGGCGTCATGTCGACGAAGCTGCGACCGAGGCGCAGGACCTCGACCGCTGGATCGCGCAGGAGCCCCAGAGCGGTGCGGCCGAGGCTCTCGTGCTGGTGTCCGTCGAGCCCATGGGCGCGCATGCCCAGCGGCGTGAAATGCCCGTCGCGCAGCCAGGCGAGGAACGCCGCCGCCTCGTCGATCTCGTCCCGGGCCAGCGGTGCATCGGTGCCGCGATAATCCGCGACGAGCCCGTCGATCAGCGCGAGCATGGCGGCCTGGTCATCGGTCGCCTGGATCACGTCGGAGAAGACCTGCCTCAGGTCGGCCTCCAGGCGCGCCCGGGCCTCGCCCTCGTCGAGGCGGTCGAGATGGAGGTGGAGGAAGCTCTCCCGGCGCAGGTCGCCATGGGCATCTGCCGTGGTCTCGCCGACGACGCGGATCAGGACTCCGGAGGCATCGCGCTCCACCCCGAGGATGGGATGGGCCACGAGGAGAGGCGTCAGGCCCTGCCTGTTCAATTCGGCGAGCGTCGAATCGAGCAGGAACGGCCGGTTGTCGTTGATGACCTCGACGATGGTCAGGTCCCGGGCGCGGCCGCCGCGCTCGACGGTGACGTCGTGAAGCCGGAGAGCCGCCGGATCGCCCTGTCGGCGCGGGGCCGCGAGGTGACGTCGCGCGTCGATCGCCAGGGACCCCAGCGCCTGCGGGGCATAGAGCGCCAGATCCTCCGGCGGCACCCGCCCCAGAAGGTCCTGCACGAACCCGCCGGGCTCGTTCTGACCCTCCACCAGCGCGGCTGCGCTCTCGATCAGGTCGATCCGGGTTGCCTTGCCCTCGGCGGATGACAGGGCCGTTGCCGCATCCAGAGTCATGGCGCGTCTCCTCGGCCGAACCGTTCCCCGGCCGCCGATCCCGGCCATGGCAGGCCTTGCGGATCGAGGGAAACGCCGTGCGGACCGGGCGCGACCCTTGCCGGAAACGCCGTCACGATCAACCGACCCGGCGAGAGTTCTTCGAGAAGTTCCTTACAATCCGGGCGGGCCCCAACGAACCGGCCCGCGCCCTCGACGGGCCGATTTTCGGCCCGCCATCCGCATTCCCTCCCGCGACGGGCTGATCACACCGGTGCGAACAGGAAGTTTCCGTCGTTCAACGACGCGGTGCTCACGTTGTGCAGGATGATCATGTGGCTCGGGTCCTGATCGCCGAAGAAAGTGATCAGCGTGTCGGCACCGATTGCCGTCTTCACAACCCTCATCCCATCCCCGCTTCCACGACCCGCACGACGCTGCGGCCGTTGCCGCGCTTCTCCACCCGCACCTGAACGGCGATGCGCTCGATCATCGCCGCCACATGGGTGATGACGCCGACCTTGCGGCCCCGGCCCTGCAGCGTCTCCAGTGCATCCACGGCGAGGTCGAGGGTCTCCGCGTCGAGGGAGCCGAAGCCCTCGTCGATGAACAGCGTGTCCACGAAGGATTCACGGCCTTCGAGGCCGGACAGGGCGAGCGCCAAAGCGAGGGAGACGAGGAAGCGTTCGCCGCCCGACAGGCTGCGGGTGGCGCGGACCTCCTCGCCCATGTCCCGGTCGAGCACGTGGAGGGCAAGGGTCGCCGCCTCGCCGCGCACCAGCCGGTAGCGCGGGCTCAGCGCGAGCAGGTGCTCGTTGGCGAGCCGTACGAGATGCTCAAGCGTGACCCCCTGGGCGAAGCGGCGGAACTTTCCGCCATCGGCCGAGCCCACCGCGTCGTTCACGGCCTCCCAGGTGGCGAATTCCGCCCGCGCCTCCGCGATCTTCTCGTCCAGGCCTGCCGCCCGGTCGCGGGCCGCGTCGTCGCGGGCGAGATCCGCGGCCAGAGCGCCGAGTCCCTGCTGATGCGCCGCCATCGTCTCGGAGAGCGATGCGGCCTCCGCCTCGGTGGCCGGGCCGTCGATCTCGGGCGCATCGAGCAGGAGGGCGAGATCCGCCTGCCGGGTCGACAGCGCGATCCCGGCCTCCTGCGCCTCCATGGCACGGCCCTCGACCGCTCCACGCAGGGCGGAGCGGATCTCGGGCGACAGGGCGAGCAGCTCGCGCACCACCTCGACGGTGCGGGGGAGACAGGCCGCCGCGAATGCCGCGTCGGCCTCTTCGCGCCGCTGCCGCAGGGCATCGCGGCCGGCTAGGGCATGATCGGCGGCGGTGGTCGCCGAGGCCAGGGCGGCCTGGGCGGCCGCACGCTCGTCCTCGGCGCGCTTGAGCGCATCGCGGGCGTCCCGCCTCGCCGCGTTGATCCGGGTCCGGTGCGCGCCGGTCTCCTCGCCGCCGAGGAGGGGCGCGCGCTCGGCGCGAAGCGCCGCGAGGCCGTCGGTGCGGACCTGCGCTTCCTGCTTGGCCCTTTCGGCGAGCGTCCGGGCATAGCCGGCGGCCTCGACCGCGCCGGCGCGGCGGGTCGAGAGGGCCTGGACCTCCCGGTCGAGGCTGGTGCGGTGCGCAGCGAGGGCACGATGATCGGCGGCGATGCGGCCCACCAGCTTTGTGGCGGCTTTGGCATCCCGGTCGAGATCGTCCGGAGACAGGCCCGCCGCCGCGAGATAGGGCGCGATCTCTCGGCCAAGGGATTCGATGCGCTCCGCGAGCCCGGCGGCACGCATCGTCTCGGCCGTGGCGGCGAGGTCGGCCACGCGCAGGGCTTCACGCCCGGCGGCGCAGGACAGTTCGGCCGCCTCGATCTCCCTGCCGGCGGCCTCGACCTCGACGGTCAGACCGTCGATCTCCTCGCGCAGGAGCTGTGCGCCGTCGAGGACGAGGAGGAGGGGCGCGCGGGCCGCCTTCGCGGCCTCGACGACGGCGGCGATAGCGGCGCCGGCTTCGGCGTCGAGGCCCTCAGGTACGAACCCGTCGAGTCCGGCTTCCGCGTGGGCGGCCCGAAGGGATGGGCAAGCGGCGGCATAGGCCGTAGCGGTCGCTTCCATGGTCTCCCGCGCGTCGGCGGCAACGCGCTCGGAATCCTGCAGCCGGGCGCCCGCGGCGGCCTGGGCGGCGGCGGATTGGGTGATCGCCGCGCGGGCGGCGGCGATGACGGCCTCGTGCTCGGCGCGCTGCGCCTTGAGGGCGGCGGCCACCGTCGCGAGCCCGTCCTGTCCGTGGACATGAGGATGGTCGAGGGCGCCGCAGACCGGGCATGGCTCCCCGTCCACCAGCAGGCTGCGCCACCGGGCCGCCTGCTGCGACAGGGCCTCCTCGGCGAGATCCGCCAGGGGAGCGACGGAGCGGCGAAGGTCGGACGCTCTCGCCTCCTGCAGGGACGCTTCGTCCCCGGCACGCCGTGCCGCTTCGCCGGCGCGCCGTGCCGCCTCCGCATCGGCCACCGCCCGAGCCAGCGTGCGGGAGGCATCCGAATGGGAGCGCGCGAGGGGGGCGGCCTCGCGGAGGCCGTCGACCAGCCGGGCCAGATGAGCGGCGCGACGGCCGGCCTCGGCCTCCCCCATCTCAGCGAGGGCGGCGGCGCGCTCGGCCCGGCGCTCCATGGCGGCCGCGCGCGTCGCCCGTGCCGTCCGAATCGCTCCCTCGCCCGAGGCGATCATGCCGGCAAAGCGCGAGGCCTCGTCCCCGGCCTTCGCGAGTGCGGCCCTGGCCTGCGTGAGCTCGGCGCTCAGGGTGGTGCGCTTGGCGAAGAGGTCTTCGGCCTCCTGCGCGCGAGGGGCGAGATAGGCCCCGCCCCGATCGGCGTCGAAACGCGCGGCGGCTTCCCGGCAGGCGACGTCAGCCTGTCCGAGGCGGGCTTCCAGATCGGCGAGGGCGTCTCCGGCCTCCGCCGCCTTCGCCTCCGCGCCGGCGACGGCGGAGATGGCGGAGGCGGCTTCCCTCGCCGCCTCGCCGATCCTGCTGTCGAGATCTGCGGCCCTGGTCCAGTCCGGTCCGAAGGCCTTGAACCCGGCCTCAGACGCCTCGTCGGCCTCGAAGGCCAGGGCATGGGCGAGACGTGCCGCCTCCGCCCGCGTCTCGGCCTCCCCACGCTTCGCCAAAGCTCCGGCAAGTGCCGCCTCGGCGGCGACGAGATCCCGGGTGATCGAATCGGCGGCCTTCGCCGCTTCGCGCAGGGCCTCGACCTCGTCGAGCTCGGCCAGGCGCTGGCTCTCGTGCCGGTGACTCTCCAGCGCCTCGCGCGCCGCGGCGAGGCGGGCCTCGGCGGCCTGGACCTGGATGCGCGTGGAGGCGACGCGCCGCGCATGGTCCAACGCCGCGTTCAGCGCCGCGAGCCGGCCGGAGAGGGCCGCCACCTCCGCCCCGAGGCGCGCCCGCTCGGCATGTTTCTCCGCGCGCGCCGCCTCGTCGAGGAGGCCGACCGCGTCCCGGTGGGTCTCGAGGTCCCGCACCTGCGCCCGCTGTACCTCGGCGCCGGCATGGACCCGCTTCGAGATGCCGGAATAGATCGTGGTGCCGGTGATCTTCTCCAGGAGGTCGGAGCGCTCCTTTTCGTCAGAGAGCAGGAACGCGTCGAACTCGCCCTGAGCCAGCAGGACGGTGCGGCGGAACTGGTCGAAGGTGAGATCGGTGAGGTCGCAGATCGCCGCGTCGACGAGGCCCGCCTTGCTGTCGCCGACGAAGCTGCCGTCCACGAGGCGCTTCAGGGAGCGCGTCTTGTTCTGGAGGCGGCCGTTGGCCTTGCCGCGGGCGCGATAGACCGACCACCTCGCGCAGTAGCGCTGTCCGTCCTTGCCGATGAAATCGACCTCGGCGAACCCTTCCGTCGCCCCCCGCCTTAGGATCGCCCGTTCGTCGCCGATGGTGATGGGATCGCCGCCGGGATCGGGCGCCCTCTCGCGTCCGCTCGTGGCGACGCGCGGATAGCGCCCGTAGAGCGCAAGGCAGAGGGCGTCGAGGATGGTGGACTTGCCCGCTCCCGTCTCGCCGGTGATGGCGAAGATGCCGGTGGCGCCGATCGGACCGTCGGAGAGGTCGATGCAGAAGGGTGCTGCGAGGCTCGCAAGGTTTTCGCCGCGGATCGCCAGGATGCGCAAGGGTCGTGGCCTCGTTTCGAACGATGAAGGAACGGAAGCGTCGGATCGTCAAACGGGATGATGACGCTGCTTCATAGCGCAGGATGACGGATCGGCGCTTCGGCGATGCCGCCCGGCGGGCCGATGTCCACATGCGACATGGATCGTCCGCACGACGCGAGCCGGTGCCGGCGGCGGCGCCTATCGATTTTGACACCGGATGCCGGCTCGTGTCATCGCGCCGCGATGACGATGACCGACCTTCTCGTTGATCGAGGGCTCCGGCGGGAACGGTGGTTCGACCTTGGCCGTTGGTTGGCCAGCCCCAATTGTGCAGACGTGCGGTTCCGTCCTGCATCGAGGCTCGCGACGGAGATGGGGTGGCAGTGAGTGTCCTCGCAGATGGGGGCGAGTGCGGTGCGCTGATCGGGGCCACGGATTGGTCCGCGACACCCCTCGGACCCTTCGAATCCTGGCCCGCCTCTCTTCGCACGCTGACGCGGATGATGGCCGCCGCCCGCCAGCCCATGTTCATCACATGGGGCCCGGCGCAGATCGTCCTCTACAACGATGCCTATTCCCGGCTCATGGGTGCTAGGCATCCGGAGGCGATGGGGCGTCCCATCGCCGAAGTCTGGTCGGACATCTGGAGCGATCTCGCGCCCATCGTCGCCAATGCCTATGCAGGCATCTCCATCCAGATGGACGACGTGTCCTTCGTCATGGAGCGCAACGGATTCCCCGAGGAGACGCATTTCGCGTTCTCCTACACGCCGGTGCGGGAGGAGGACGGCACGGTGGCCGGCTTCTTCTGCGCCTGCACCGAGACGACCGGGCGCATCAGCGCCGAGAGCCGGCTTCGGGAGAGCGAGGCCGAGGCCCGTGGCGTCCTCGACGGGATGGGCGAAGGGTTCCTCTTGCTCGACCGCGACTTCAGGGTCCGCCGCATCAACGCGGAGGGCCTGCGCCTCGACGGACGTCCGCCCGAGGCGATCCTCGGCCGCCATCTCCTCGACGTCTGGCCGGATGCCGAGCAGATGCCGACCTGGCCGCTCTACCGCCGCGCCATGGCCGAGCGCGCATCGGCGGAACTGACCTACCGCCACACCTCGAAGCAGCAGGACATCTGGATCGAGGTCAGGGTCTATCCTTCGGGCAGCGGCCTCTCCGTGTTCTACCGCGACATCAGCGAGCGCAGGGCGGCCGAGGAAGCACTGCGCGAGCGCGAAGAGCGCCTGCGCCTCGTGGTGGAGGGCGCGCGCGACCATGTCGTCCTCACCATGAACCCGCAGGGCATCGTCACCAGCTGGTCGGCCGGCGCGGTCGAGGTCCTGGGTTGGAGCGTCGCCGATGCGCTCGGCCGGCACGGGTCGATGATCTTCACGGAGGAGGACCGGGCGAACGGCATCGATACGCGAGAGATGGCCGAGGCGGTGGAGAGAGGGCGCACCGATGCGGAGCGCTGGCATCGGCGGAGGGACGGGACGCGGGTGTTCCTCGCCGGCTCCCTTCACCGGCTGCCGCCGGACATGCAGGGGCGCTCGCCGGGTTTCCTCAAGATCGCGCGGGACGAGACGCAGCGCAGGGCGCAGGCGGAGGCCTTGTCGGAGAGCGAGGCGCGTTTCCGCAACATGGCGGACCATGCGCCGGTGATGATGTGGGTCACCATCCCGGACGGGTCCTGTATCTACCTGAACCGGGGCTGGTACGAATTCACCGGGCAGACCGAGGAGGAGGCCCTCGGCCTCGGCTGGACCAAGGCGACGCATCCCGACGACGAGCGACTGGCGACGGAAACCTTCCTGTCGGCCAATGCCAGACAGGCGCCTTTCCGCGTCGAGTATCGCCTGCGCCGGGCGGACGGCACCTATCGCTGGGCCATCGACGCGGCGACCCCGCGCTTCGGCACCGACGGCGAATTCCTCGGCTATGTCGGCTCGGTCATCGACATCGACGAGCGCCGGGAAGCGGAGGAGCGCCTGCGCCAGAGCGAAGGACGGTTCCAGGCCATCGCCGATTCCATCGACCAGATGGTCTGGTCGACCCTGCCCGACGGTCATCACGATTATTTCAATCAGCGCTGGTACGAGTATACCGGCGTGCCCGCCGGCTCCACCGACGGCGAGGGCTGGAACGGGCTCTTCCACCCCGACGACCAGGAGCGCGCCTGGACGGTCTGGCGGCACAGCCTCACCACCGGCGAGACCTACCATATCGAGTACCGCCTTCGGCATCACTCGGGCCAGTACCGTTGGGTGCTCGGTCGGGCGCAGCCGGTCCGCGACGCCGCCGGGCGGATCGTACGCTGGTTCGGCACCTGCACCGAGATCCAGGAAATCGTGGAGGCCCGCGAGGTCCTGGCCCGCTCGCGGATGGAACTGGAAAGGGAGATCGCCGAGCGCATCAAGGAGCGCGACCGGATCTGGACGCTGATCCCCGATCTCCTGATGTCGGGCACGCTGGACGGTCGCCTTCTCAGCGTGAATCCGGCCTGGACGGAGGTGCTCGGCTACGACGAGGCGAGCCTGCTGGCGCGGCCTTTCTGGGAAATCATCCACCCCGACTTTCTCCCCCGCAGTGCGGAGGTGGTGGAGGCGATGCGCCAGGGCCGCACCATGCGCCACCAGAACCAAGTCCGCACCGCCGGCGGCGAGTATCGCTGGTTCGACTGGATCAGCGCCCCGGTGGGCGAGCTCTTCTACGCGGTGGCGCGCGACATCACCGACGAGAAGACGCGCGAGGCGGCCCTCGCCCAGACGCAGGAGGCCCTGCGCCAGTCCCAGAAGATGGAGGCGGTGGGCCAGCTCACCGGCGGCATCGCCCACGATTTCAACAATCTGCTCACCGGCATCTCGGGCAGCCTCGAACTGCTGCAGACGCGGATGGCGCAAGGGCGGCTGACCGGCCTCGACCGCTACATCAACGCCGCGCAGGGCGCCTCCCGCCGGGCGGCGGCGCTGACCCATCGCCTCCTCGCCTTCTCGCGACGCCAGACCCTCGACCCCAAGCCCACCAACGTGAACGCGCTGGTCTCGGGGATGGAGGAGCTGATCCGCCGCACGGTGGGGCCGGCGGTGACGATCGAGGTGGTGGGTGCCGCCGGTCTGTGGCCGGCCCTGGTCGATCCCAACCAGCTCGAGAACGCGCTGCTCAACCTGTGCATCAATGCCCGGGACGCCATGCCGGATGGCGGCCGCCTCACCATCGAGACGGCCAACAAGTGGCTCGACGGACATGCCGCCCGCGAGCGCAACCTGGAGCCGGGCCAGTACCTCTCCCTCTGCGTCACCGACAACGGCACCGGCATGACGCCGGAGGTGATCGCCCGTGCCTTCGATCCGTTCTTCACCACCAAGCCCCTGGGCGAGGGCACCGGCCTCGGCCTGTCGATGATCTACGGCTTCGTGCGGCAATCGGGCGGGGAGGTGCGGATCTATTCCGAACTCGGCGAGGGCACGACCATGTGCCTCTACCTGCCGCGTCATTACGGCGAGGCCTCGGAGATCGACGAGGCCGGCGAGTTCGCCGCCGCCCCGCGCGCGCAGCGGGGGGAGACCGTTCTGATCGTCGACGACGAGCCCACCGTGCGCATGCTGGTGACGGAGGTGCTGGAGGAGCTCGGCTACACCGCCATCGAGGCGGCCGACGGCGCGTCCGGCCTGAAGGTGCTGCAATCCGACGTGCGCATCGACCTCCTCGTCACCGATGTCGGCCTGCCCGGCGGCATGAACGGCCGCCAGATGGCCGATGCGGGGCGCGTGGCGCGGCCCGACCTCAAGATCCTGTTCATCACCGGCTATGCCGAGAATGCGGTGGTCGGAAACGGGCATCTGGAGCCCGGCATGCAGGTGCTGACCAAGCCCTTCGTGATGGAGGTGCTGGCGAGCCGGATCAAGGACATGATCGTCTCCGGCCAGGGCTGAACCCGGCCGGAGACGTCGTCGGCGCTACTGCGAGCGGCGCGACAGCGACACGGCGTAGGCCGGTGAGCGGATCGCGAACATCGGATCGTCGGCCGGGCCGGCGATGCCGGCGGGGAGATCCACCACCGGATCGAAGGTGGCCGCGTCACAGGTGGCGTCAGGCTCCAGGGCGTGGATCGCGATGGTGCCGAGCGGCGTCGTCTTGCGGCTGTCCTCAGGCCACATCACGGTCGGATCGGCGGTCGGGTCGCCGGCCTCTCCGCGGATCGCCACGAGGGAGAAGGTGGCCGGCCCCTGGGCGAGGCGCTCCTTCAGCTCATCGGCATAGAAGCTGTCGGGCTTCGTCTTGATGTCGTCCTCACTCAGGCCGAGCTGGCCCGCGGCCGCGACGGTCTTCAGCTTCACCACATTCGCCTCGTTCCGGGCGTTGGTGAGCGTGTAGGCATGGACGCCCCAGTAATCGACGCCGGCATAGCTCGCCGGCACCGGCCGGGCATTGAGCCAGGCCGCCTGTTTCGTGGTCTCGGGATTGGCGACGCCGAAGGCCTTGATCTTCTCGGCATCGGGCTTGCCGTCGGGGCCGGGAGCGCGGACGGAGGCGAATTCGAACAGCTGCTGGGGCGTGCGCGCCGAGAAGACCGGCGCCGAGATGATGACGAGGACGAGGTCGCCGGCCGGATCGCGCAGGCGCATGGCGAAGCCGCGCGTCACGGGCTTGGCCTTGTCCGACACTTTCGGGTTGCTGCCGCCCATGGAGAACCGGGCCGTCACCGGGACTGATTTGGCGAATTGCGGTGCCTTCGACAGGCTCGCGGCCTCGGCGGAAGGCGTGAACTGCCCCGAGACGCAGACACCTTTGGCGCCGCTGGCACGCACGCCGGGCTTGTTGCCGCCCGCGGCGAACTGGGCGCCAACGATCGAGGCGGCATCCGCCTCCTCGGCCCGGACCACGTTGCCGGAGACGGCAGCGAGCGCGACGGCACAGCCGGTCGCGACGACCGTGGATCCGATGATCTTCCGTCTCATGGCGCTGTTTCCCCCGTCGCCCGGCTCGCATCGGCGGTGGCCGGCGAATCTCGATGGCGCACAATCGAATTAGACTATGTGCAGGGTAACGACATCGTGACAAGAGCCGATCGGAACGGGAGAACGCTCCCCCGGCCATCTCTTTCAGACTTCGGCCTCGGCGCGGACCCGGTGAAACACCTCCAGATGCTCCGGTGCCGGCGGTGTCCCTCGCACGCGCTCGAAGGCGAGGCGGAAGAGGTCTTCCGGGTCGCGCTCGGAGAGGCGGACGAGGGGCGCCGCGTCGATGGCCTCCGCGACCGGGTCGGCTGAGGCCGTCACACGGGTGTCGACGATGCGCACCGGGAAGCCCTCCGCGATCCGGTCGACCTCCGCCCGATGACCCGGTCCCAGCCCCTCGCGGGCGAGCCGGACCTGGATATAGGGCCGTTCCTCCATCGGCAGGGCCGGGTCGAGGCCCAGCGCTTTGAGATGGTCGCCGAGTTCGGAGAGCCGCATGTCGCCGCGCGCGGGCAAGCGCAGGAACGGGACCGGCCGCGGGATCGGGATGTGCTCCACCCGTGCCGGCCCGTCGCCCAGGGTGACGAGGCTGACCCCGTGGGCATAGGGCTGCTCGGTGGCCGAGAGCGGGATCAGCGAGCCGGAATAGCGCACCATCCCGCCGCCGATCGACTGCGCCTTGTGGAGATGGCCGAGCGCCACGTAATCGGCCTCGGCGGGAAACACGTCCGGCGGCACGGCATGCTCCCCGCCCACCAATATGCGGCGCTCGGCACCCTCCGACTCGGTTCCCCCGGCCACATGCAGGTGCCCGGTCAGCAGAAGGGGCAGGCCGGAAAGATGCGGCGTCGCGGCTTCCATCACCTGACCGTAGAGGGCGCGCACCGCCCGGACGATGGGCGAGCCCTCCTCCTTCCGCATGGGGGGCAGGCAGGCGGCGGTGGGATAGGACACCGCCAGGATCTGCGCCGCCACGTCGCCATTCCTCAGGATCGGCACGAGGTGACGCTCGATGCAGAGGGCGCCGTCGCGTCGGCGCACATTGCCGATCACCCGCACGCCGATCGCCTCGAGGATCGGACTCGGCGCTTCGAGCCGTCCAGCCGCATCGTGGTTGCCGGCGGTGAGGACGATGGTCATGGAGGGACGCGCCCGATGCAGGCGCACCAGCACGTCGTAGAGCAGCGCCTGCGCCTCGCCCGACGGGTTCTGGCTGTCATAGACGTCGCCGGCCACGACGAGGGCATCGACCTCGTAGGTGACGACGATGGCTTCGAGATGGGCCAGCGCCTTGGCGTGCTCGTGGCTGCGCGAATAGCCACGCAGGGACTGCCCGATATGCCAGTCGCCCGTATGCAGCACCCGGATCACGTCATCGCTCCCACCCTGCCCGGGCCTGATGGCGCCGGGCCGAAGCTTTGTAGCGCGGTGCCGCGACTCGTCCTACCCGCCAGCCTACCGGCAAACGGTCACGTTCTTGACCACCCAACCTTCGCCGGGTTGCCACAACTTGCGGCGGCTGCGCCCGCACCGCAGTTCGTCCGGCTCGGCCGATGTCCACGTCACCCCCGGGGCGTCTGTCGAACTCGTATTCGTCGAGCCAGCTTCCTTGGCGAGTGATCCCGTCGCGGCGGGGGCCGGCTTGGCCTTCACCGACCTCGTCTTCTTGGCGGATCTGGTTCGGGACGAATCGACGGCCTTGGACGCGGCCGCCGATTGAGCCGGCTTCGGGCCGGCGAGGATCGGGCTCGGCCCGGCGAGGAGGAGGCCGAGGGCGAGCGTCAGAGACGACGCACCAAGGCGTGCGAACGAAGAGATCGGCACAGGATTGGTCCGTCTTCCGATGATTCGATGATCTTGAAAAGCGTGAGCTTATGTCGATGCGCCGGGAGGTTTTTGCAATCGCAAAGGTCAGTGGAATCCGGACATCTCCTGCTCATTTTCGCAGCATGATGAAGGTCCCGTGGATTAACCGTATTCCGAAGTCGGCTCGGACCCGATCCGACCGCAATGCTGGTCAGCAATGGTCCTCGCGTGACGGCGAGCCCTGGTCTTGCTAAGTCACCGCCCAATCTTGGCTTTAGTCCTCGCGCCCATGCGAGCGGCCCATCTCTGAGCAATCCATGCCCGAACGCTCCAATCCTCCTTTCAATCGCCGGACCCTCCTGAGCGGAGCGGGGGCGGCGCTCACGATCCTCGGTTCCCCGCTCACTGCCCTGGCACAGGTTCGCGGCCGCCTCTCTCTCGAGTCCGACGACGGATACGGGCCCTATGACGATGACCGTCTCTACCGGGACGACGCCGGTCGCCTCTACCGCCGCCGCGGCGGGCGCTACGAGCCGTATCGCGAGCGCACGAGCGCGCCGCGCTTCGAGGACGATCCGGATGCGGATCCCTATGCCGATCCGAATGCCCGTCGGAGGGCGGCCCAGCCGCCGGCGAACCAGGGGGATCAGGTCTCGCGTCCGGTGGACAACGGGCCGATCGACTACGCCAGGGCGTATGCGGCAATCACCGACGAGCCTTTCCCGGTCTATGCCTTCAACTGGCGCAAGGCGAACCCGCTCTTCCTCCGCCAGGAGATCGCCTATACCGGCACCGAGCCTCCGGGCACCATCGTTGTCGATCCGCGCGCGCACCACCTGACTTTGGTCCAGGCCAACGGCCGGGCGCGGCGCTACGGCGTCGGCGTCGGAAAGCAGGGCTTTTCCTGGTCCGGCGTCTCGACGGTGAACTCGAAGCAGATGTGGCCGGACTGGTACCCGCCCAAGGAGATGATCGCCCGCACGCCCAAGCTCGCGCGCTCGGTGAGCCAGCTTCAGAGCGGCCTCGGCGTTCCGGGCGGCTCGCGCAACCCGCTCGGTGCGCGGGCGCACTACCTCTGGCAGGACAACAAGGACACGCTCTACCGCATCCACGGAACGCTCGAGCCGGAAACGATCGGCCTCAGCGTCTCGTCCGGCTGTATCCGCATGATCAACCAGGACGTGATCGACCTCTACGGTCGTGTCGAGATCGGTTCGCGGGTCGTTGTGCTGACCTGATGCGTCTACCGGCGGGCTCGACCCGCCGGATTTCTGCCGCGGCGATCGGGAATCTCCCGAACCCGGAGTAACGACTGCGAGAGTTCATCCCGGACTCGACGCGAAGAATCGGAACTTCCCCCGCATCTCTGGCTTTTTCCCGTCACGGGGCGTGCGCTGGACGCCGCCCGCGATAGAAATCCAACCGGAGTTATGACGTCATGGCAAAGAGCTCGAGCGGGCGCACGCGCGTCGACGGCGACCGCCTGAATACCCCCACCGATCTGGCCCCCGAGGCGACCAAGAAGATCGCCGAAGGTCTGACTGTCCTGCTGTCCGACCTCTTTGCCCTCTACGTGAAGACGAAGAACTTTCACTGGCATGTCAGCGGCCCGAACTTCCGCGACTACCACCTTATGCTCGACGAACAGTCCCAGCAGATCTTCGGCATCATCGACGATGTCGGCGAGCGTGCCCGCAAGATCGGTGGAACGACGCTTCGCTCGCTGGGGCAGGCATCGAAGCTCTCCCGTGTCGAGGACAACGACGCCGATTATGTCAGCCCCCTCGAGATGCTGGCCGAGCTGCGCGACGACAACAAGAACCTCACCGCCAATATGCGTGAGCTGCATGAGGTGACGGACGAGGCCAAGGACGTCTCCACCACCAGCCTGTTGGAAGAGTGGATCGACCAGTCCGAAGAGCGGACCTGGTTTCTCTACGAGGCGACCCGCAACGCCACCGACAGCGGCCATTGATCCAGGCCAGCGAGAGCATCGAGTTACGAAAAAGGCCCCGCATCGAAGGATGCGGGGCCTTTTTGATAGTGTCTGCCACCGGCCTGACCGGAGCAGAGACCGTCTTCACGACGCGAGAGTAATCTCGCCTTCGCGCACGGCGCGCTCACCGCCACCGGACTTGATCCGGTAGAATGGCTCGCCGGTCTGGTCCTCGGGGACGAGACGGACGATCTCGAACACGTCTGCAGGATCGGTCTTGGCATCGGCATAACCGATGCGCGCGCGGCGCACGCGCTGCCCGAGCTTGAACTTGTGGGCCATGGGGTTTGCCTTTCTGAGTTGACGCGGAACGCTTCCGCGCCCTCGGACGGGTATTGGTGATCGCGCGTCGCCTTCCCGCTTCGGAAAGTGACGAGTCCAGCGGCAGCCCCGTCCGGAGATGCCGCCCGGCGCTCGAACCCCCGCGAGGACACGAGCTAACCCCATCCGACCTTGGCCGCCCCGACCGTACGACCGCGGCGGCGACACCGAACTGTCGGAACTTCGATGCTCGTGCGCGGAAAGCGAATTCCGCGGGTCGAGCCGATGCTTCGGGCTCGTGATCTTACTTGCGCGCCTTGGCCTTGCGCGCGGCGTAGCGCGCATCGCGCTGCTGCTTCTGCTCGATGCGAGCGGCAGCGGCGAGAGCGATCTTCTCCTCGGCGACACGAGCCGCTTCGATGGCCTGACGTTCGCGCTCGGCCTCGGCCTCTGCGACGGCCTGCGCTGCGGCTGCGGCGCGCTCGGCCTCGCGGGCGGCGACGCGGATTTCGCGCTCGCGGGCGATCGCTTCACGCTCGGCCTTGCGGGCGACCACCGTCGGATCGTCGGCGGCCGGGCGGTCGCGGAAACGCGCCAGCGCGGCCTGACGGGCTTCCTGCGAAGCCTTGAGGCGGTCGGTCATGGAGTTTTCGTTGAATTGGCTCACACAGAATCCTGGTTTGGGAAGCGGCAAGGCAGCGCCGCAGGAAGATAAGGGGAAGATCGAAAACGCACGAAGCCGCTCTCCAATGGAGAGCGGCTCTTAGTCCATAGTGAAGCTCTTAAAAGAGCCTCACTTGGCTCAAGCGGCTTGGAGGCTGCCGGCGGACTGCTTGCCGCTGCGCTTGTCGGTCTCCATCTCGTAGGAGACCTTCTGGCCTTCGGCGAGGCCGCGCATGCCTGCGCGCTCTACGGCGGAGATGTGCACGAACACGTCGTTGCCGCCGTTATCCGGCTGGATGAAGCCGAAGCCCTTTTGCTCGTTGAACCACTTAACAGTACCGACAGCCATCATAATCCTTCGCCCTTGCGGGCATCATAGTTCGGAGGTCCGCACGAAGATGCACGGCCTTCTCCGTTGTCTCGACCCGAACCTGACTCTCTAAAGGGAGTCTCGCGACTCACGCAAAAGAAAATCTGATCACCGATCGATCTCTGTTGTGTACTCCCAGTGAGACGATTTAGCAAACGGCACGAAAAACTTGCGTTTTATGTTTCAGGGCGCCGCGCGAAATTTGGAGAATGTCCGGCATTTCGTGGTGCCGTTCCCATTTTCGGCAGAGCATCATTCGGCGGGCGACGAGACCAGCGGCAGGTCGAGCTGAGCGCTCTCGGTGTCGCGTCCGCTGCGGCGGTCGAGGAAGCCGAGGATCGGTGACACGGATACGCCGTGCAGGATGATCGACAGGAGGATGGTCAACCCGGCCGTGCTCCACAGCAGCCCCGGCTGCTCGAACCCCGCATGCCCGAGGGCGAAGGCGAGGTAGTAGATCGTGCCCAGCCCCCTGATTCCGAAGACGCTGATCACGGCCCGCTCGCTGGCGGGCTTGTCATGCCCGATGAGGCTGATCCAACCGCAGAGCGGCCGGACGACGAAGATCACCAGAAATGCGAAGGCGACGCCCTGCCACCCGATGCCCTGCAGGAGGCCGGCGCCGATGGCGAGGCCAAAACCCACGAGGAGCACCATCATCGCCAGGCGCTCGAAGGCTTCGGCCGATCCGTGGAGGGCGTGATGGTAGTCGTTGCCCCGGTCTGACCATCGCATCGCCAAGGCCGCCACGAAGACGCCGACGAAGCCGTAGCCATGCACCGCCTCCACGACGGCATAGGTCAGGCAGGTGATGCCGAGGGCGACAAAACCATCACCCGTGCGCGACAGGCGGGCCCGGTTCGGAAGATGGAAGGTCAGCCAGCCGAGACCTCGCCCAATGGCGGCGCCCAGGACGATGCCGGCGAACATCTTCCACACCAGCGAAATCCCCACCCATTCGGCCCATTCGCCCGCATTCAAGCCGTTCGAGACGGCGAGCGCGATGGCGAGGTTGACGAAGGGGAAGGCGAGCCCGTCGTTTAGTCCGGCCTCGGAGGTGAGGCCGAAGCGCATCTCGTCCTCGTCGCCCTGCGAAGGCGGTCCGACCTGGACGTCGGAGGCGAGGACCGGATCGGTCGGCGCGAGCGATGCCGCGATGAGCAGCGAGGAGGCGATGCCGAGACCGAGCAGGTTCGAGGCCAGGAATCCGAGAACGAGGATCGTCAGCGGCATGGCGAGGGCGAGCAGGCGCCATGTCACCATCCAGCGTCTCCAACCGATGCGGCGGTCGAGCTTCAGTCCGGCGCCCATCAGCGAGATGATGACGACGAATTCACTGACCCTCTCGATGAGCCGCAGGTGGTGCTGGGGCTGCGGCGAAAGGTCGGCCATTCCGGGGATCAGCGAAAGGCCGGCCCCGATCGCGACGCAGCAGATCGGGAGCGACAGCGGCAATTGCCGGAGCACCATCGGCAGCCAGGCGGTGAGGAGGACGAGTGCTCCAAAACCGCCGAGCATGAGTACATACGCGTCCATGACAACCGACTTGTCCCTGCACGTTCTTCGCCGGAATCATCACGACCCATACGCAAGACCGATCTCAGCCGCACAATTTCCCACGAAGAGGCCCAACCCGCGGGCGGCCTCTCCCATTCGCCCTCAGAGCGCGCCCGACCGAATCGTCATGTCGGGGTTGAGGTCGACCCATCTGCGTGTCGCGGCCGCTTGGTAGAGCGCCTCGATCAGGCGCATGTCGCGCAGGCCCATCTCGCCGGGCGTGCGCAGTTCCCCGCCCTCGGCGATCACCTGCGACAGGTGGTCGATCTCGCCGGTGAACTGCACCGCGTCACCTTCCACCGTCAGGATTTCGTCGGCACGCTTGGCATTGCCGACCACGAGGCGGTTGCCCTGATAGGCGGTGCCAGGATCGAGGGTGGCCACGGCCTTCTCGCCCCAGAGGTCGATCCGCTTCTTGTCGGAAGTGTAGCCGGACGACACCGTGGCACGCCGACCGGACGGGAAGACCAGTTGTGCCGTGAACACGTCCTCGACCTCGGCAAAGCGCGGATCGTCGGGTGGCGAGAACATGGAGGCCGAGACTGAGGACGGGCTCTCGCCGAGGAACCATTGTATGCCGTTGAGGCCGTAGATGCCGATATCGACCAGGGACCCTCCGCCGGCCACGGCCTTGAGGATGCGCCACTGGTCACGCGGACGCGACGGCTCCAGCGGGCGGTGATGGTCGGAAGAGGCGAACCGGACCTCGCCGAACTCGCCCTTGTCCATCATCGCCTTGGCGCGCAGGTTGTGCGGCTCCCAATGGACGCGGTAGGCGATCATCAGCCGCCGGTCGGCGGCCTTCGCGGCGTCGATCATCCGCTGGCAATCGGCGGACGTGGTCGCCATCGGCTTCTCGCAGAGGACGTGCTTGCCGGCCTCCAGTGCCTTGATCGTCAGGTCGGCATGCGTGGAATTCGGCGTCACGATGTAGACCGCGGCGATGTCCGTGTTGTCGGCCATCTTGCCCATCGAGCCGTAATCGTAGAGTCCGCCGGACTCGACTCCGTATCGGGCCGCCACGGCCTTGGCCTTCTCCGGATTGCCGGAGACGAGGGCGACGGTCTTCGAGCGCCGCGATCTCTCCAGGGCGGGCAGGACCTGCGCCTGGGCGAAGTCGCCGAGCCCCACCACCGCCCAGCCGAGATGTTTGTCGCGCGGCAGCGGCGGCGGCTGATCGAGCTTGGGCTCGGGCCGGCCGATGGGCGTCGTCGGGATCGCCTGGGACGCGGCGCGGTCGGAAGCGAGCACGCCGCCGATGCCGGCGAGGCTGCCGGCCATGAACAGACGACGGGACGGCGAAATATTCGCGGGGTCGGACATCGGGTCTCCGGATCCGAGAGGAGTGAATCTCGCGGCCGGATCACTGACGCCGCCCTCCGACAACGCGCGTCGGCCCGATCGGATTCCATCGGGACCTGCGGTGGAGGCGCGCGGGGGATTAAAACGCGAAAGTCGTCGCGGCTGGCCTGCTCGATCCGCGGTTTCCCTACTTTAACGTGTTTCCCTACTTGAACGTCTTGCGGGGATCGAAGGCGTCGCGCACGGCCTCGCCGGCAAAGATGAGCAGGCTCAGCATCACCGCCACGACGAAGAAACCGGTCAGCCCGAGCCAGGGCGCCTGGATGTTGTCCTTGCCCTGGGCCAGCAACTCGCCCAGCGAGGCCGATCCGGGCGGCAGACCGAAGCCGAGGAAGTCGAGGGAGGTCAACGTCCCGATCGAGCCGTTGAGAATGAACGGCATGAAGGTGAGCGTCGCCACCATGGCATTGGGCAGGAGGTGACGGCTCATGATGCGGATGTTGGAGAGGCCCAGCGCACGGGCGGCCCGGACGTATTCGAAGTTGCGCGCCCGCAGGAACTCGGCCCGCACCACGCCGACCAGGGCCACCCAGGAGAACAGCATTAGGATGCCGAGCAGCACGAAGAAGCCCGGTGCGATGAAGGCCGAGATGATGATGATCAGGTAGAGGGTCGGGATGCCGCTCCACACTTCGATGAAGCGCTGCAGGCTGAGATCCACCCAGCCGCCGAAATAGCCCTGCACCGCCCCGGCGATCACGCCGATCACCGAGGAGACGATGGCCAGGATCAGCCCGAACAGCACCGAGATGCGAAAGCCGTAGATCACGCGGGCCAGCACGTCGCGGGTGGTGTTGTCGGTGCCGAGCCAGTGCATCTCCAGCCCCCTGCACCCGGCCCTCCCGGCGGTTTCCTCGCCACGCTGCTTGGCCGCAGCCTGACACTGTTCGTCGGTGAGCATCCAGGTCGGCGGCGAGGGAGACGGGGTCGGCAGCCCGTCGATGATGGTGTCGTAGGAATAGGGGATCGGCGGCCAGATCGCCCAGCCATTATCGGCGATCTCCTGCCGCGTCTCGGCAGAGCGGTAGTTCGGCCGCGCATAGAAGCCGCCGAACTTCTCGTCCGGATAGTCGATCAGGACGGGAAATAGGATCTCGCCCTTGTAGGACACCACCAGGGGCCGGTCGTTGGCGATGAATTCGGCGAACAGGCTCAGGGTGAACAGTCCGACGAAGATCACGAAGGACCAGAAGCCGAGGCGGTTGTGCCGGAAATTCGCGAGCCGCCGCCGGTTCAGCGGCGACAGCCCCCGTGCCGAGTGCACGAGGGGAGGCGGGATTTCGACGGGGACGGCTTCCGCGGGGCGGGCGATCTCGTTCATGAGTCCGCCCCTATTGGATTGCGCATCAGCCGTCGAGACGGACGGCGGTTCCCTCTATCTCGTTGGGGCGCAGTCCGCCGGTCTTCTCGAGATGGCGGCGCAGCAGGCGGACGTTGCGGCGATTGGCCTTGAACGCCGCATCGAAGATGTCGCCGGCGATCGGAACGGCACCGATCACGCCGTCGAAAGCCACGTTCATGGCCATCCGGGCGAGGAGCCATTTCGGCGCACCGAGGCGGCGCGCCTCGTAGACGATGTAGGAGGCGAGTAGCATGCCCGCGGCATCGCCGATGATCGGAACGAGGCCGACGACGGCATCCAATCCCACCCGTCGGTTGGTGCCGGGGATCAGGAACGCCGTGTCCATGACATGGGCGAACTGTTCGAGGCGAAGGAGCGTCGCCTCCCGGCTGTCGGGCTGGACTTGGAAGCGCGTCGCGCTCGACTCTTGCGCCCGCTCGTCTTGGGTCCGCTTGTCGAAATCGCGGGCGGGAAAGACGGCGTCGTTGAAGGCCATGGCGGGGCTCCGGGGGATGCGCGTCGTGGTCATGATGCAGGATGTGGCCCTGGCCACGGCCACCTGCAAGCGGCATGCTCGCGCGGCCCGGAGCCCTCATGCGCTCCTGCTCCGCATCAGTCCGGAGAGACGGTCGAGAGCGGCATCGAGGGTCGCATCCTGCTTGGCGAAACAGAGCCGCACGAGGTTGCACACCGCCCCTTGCGCATAGAAGGCGCTGATCGGGATCGCCGCCACCCCGTGCTCGCGCACCAGCATCTGGCAGAAGGCGACGTCGTCCGCGCAGCCGAGCCGGGGCCCCAGTTCGCCGATATCGATGGTGAGGAAGTAGGTCGCCTGCGATGGTAGGACCCGGAACCCGAGTTCGGTGAGGCCGGCGCTGAGCCGGTCGCGCGAGCGGGCGAACCGCGCCCGCATGTCGAGAAAGTAGGCCTCGTCCTTGGCCAGACCGTAGGCCACCGCCTCCTGGAGGTTCGGCGGGGTGGTGAAGGTGAGGAACTGGTGCGCCTTGGAGACCACCTTGAGCAAAGGCGAAGAGGCCATCACGAAGCCGACCTTCCATCCCGTGAGGCTGAAGATCTTGCCGGCCGACCCGATCTTCACGGTGCGGTCGCGCATGCCGTCCAAACCGATTAGCGGGCGGTGCGCCCTGCCGTCGAAGGTCACGTGCTCCCACACCTCGTCGCAGATCGCGGTGACGTCGAAACGCTCGCAGAACGTCGCCAGCAGCGCGAGGTCGTCGTCGCGGAACATGGTCGCCGTGGGATTCAGCGGGTTGTTGAGCACGACCACTTTGGTGCGCTCGGAGAAGGCCTGCGCGAGCGCGGCCGCGTCGAGGCGGAAATACGGGGGCCGCAGGGTGACGAAGCGCGGGATGCCGCCGGCCTGCCGGACGATCGGCAGGTAGGCGTCGTACATCGGCTCGAACAGCACCACCTCGTCGCCGGGCGAGACCAGGGCGAGGAGGCTCGCGGCCAGAGCCTCCGTAGCGCCGGATGTCACCATGACTTCCGTATCGGGATCGAGGGCGAGACCCTGGTGGCGACGATAATGCGCGGCGATGGCACGGCGCAGGGTCGGCAGGCCCATCATCGGCGGGTATTGGTTGTAACCGTGGCGCAGGGCCTCGGCCGCTTTCTCGCGCACATCCGCCGGGCCGGGATCGTCGGGAAAGCCCTGGCCGAGATTGATCGCCCCGAGTTCTCGCGCCAGCACCGACATCACGTCGAACACGGTATTGGGCAGGTCGGCGAAGACGGAGTTCATCCGGAAAACGCTCGTGTCTCTCTGGGTTTCGCTCATGCCTCGCTCTTGAGCGCAAGGCATGTCCGCTTCGGTAGCACGGGCGTTCGGGGCGGCGAAGCGAGGCCTCGAAAATGTGCGCGATGGCACGCCTCTCTGTCAGGTTCTGCGCGCGGCGCCTGACGATTGTTGACATTCATCAGGTGTAACGTAACTTCTGTCCATGGCCGGAGCGGTCGCCGCTCAACAGGAACACCGCCCCCTCGTTTCGGTTGGGCGACGTACCGCTCCGGTCCTTCCCAAGAAGCCGATTCTTCCCCAAGAAGCCGATCATTCCCGAGAAGAAGGCCGTCACTCTCCGCGGAGTGGCGGCCTTTCGCGTTTCGCTTGTGCTTCGACGATGTCACGGGGTACCGATCCCGGACGCCGCATCACGAGGACGACCCTTTGAGCACCCGCACCTGCTGTGCCCTCGCCATCGTCATCGCCCTGGCGGGTGCGGTCTTGCGTCTCGCGGTTCCGGTGACACCGCCGGACGCCTCCTATCGCGCGGTGGTGGACGCTTATCCGTCGAAGCCGCTGCCGTGACGGCGCCGGAGAGCCCGGCTTCGGGCGACTCCTCCGGCCCCTAGAAACAGCCGGGAAACCTCCGCGCCGTACTGGTGTCGCAATGGACGGCCAGGACTGGCGACGATGCTGATCGATCGACCGACAGGCCGGGCCTTCCGGCCTTCACCCGACGCCTTCGGGCCCGCCCGTGAGCGCCGCCCCGCGGCGTGGTGGCCGAGCCCCCTGTTGCGTCGGGACTCCCGTCGCCATTTCGTCCACATTATGCGCTGCCGCTCGGAAACGAGCGGTCGGATCGTCGAGGCATGAACGAACAATCGCCCGTCCGGACCGAAACGGCCCGGGAATTCAGACCGACTCCCAAGGCGCCGACGCGCCGGCGAAGCCGCGCGGGCACCTGGATCATCCTGATCCTCCTCCTCGCCGGAGCGGGAGCGGCCGGCTACAAGTTCTATCTCGCGCCCAGGTTCTTTCCCGCGCCCAAGACCGAGGGTACGACCGACGGCGCACCGGCGCGCGGCAAGGGTGCCCGCGGTCGCTCCGGAGACATGCCTCAGGCCGTCGGCATCGCCACGGTCTCGACAGGTGAGATCCCGGTGGTGCTGTCGGGGCTCGGCACGGTGACGCCGCTGGCTACCGTGACCATCCAGTCGCAGATCAGCGGTTATCTCATGGAGATCGGCTTTCGCGAGGGCCAGACCGTGAAGAAGGGCGACTTCCTCGCCCAGATCGATCCGCGCATCTACGAGGCCCAGCTCGCACAGTATCAGGGGCAGCTCGCCCGCGATCAGGCGCTGCTGCAGAATTCGAAGCTCGACCTCGCCCGCTTCCAGCGTCTCAGCCTTCAGGACTCGATCTCCAAGCAGAACGTCGACACGCAAGGTGCCCTCGTGAAGCAGAACGAGGGGACGGTCGCCATCGATCAGGCCCAGGTGGATCAGCAGAAGCTCAACATCGCCTACACGCGCATCGTCTCGCCGGTGGACGGCCGCGTCGGCCTGCGCCAGATCGACCAGGGCAATTACGTCACCGCTGCGTCCACCAACATCGTGGTGGTGACGCAGCTGCATCCGATCTCGGTGGTGTTCACCCTGCCCGAAGACGATGTCGCGCGGGTGATGCGGCGCCTGCGCTCGGGCGCGAAGCTTGGCGTGACCGCCTACGACCGGGGCGATGCCAACGTGCTCGCCACCGGCACCCTGGACACCGTGGACAACCAGATCGACACCACCACCGGCACGGTGAAGCTGCGCGCGCTGTTCGAGAACAAGGACGAGAGCCTTTTCCCGAACCAGTTCGTCAATGCCAAGCTCATCGTGGACACGGTGCGGGACACGCCCATCGTTCCCACCGCCGCAATCCTGCGTGGGACCCCCGGTGCCTACGTCTACCTGCTCGACGGCGACGACAAGGTCGTGGTCCGCCCGATCACGCCGGGCGAGGCTGATGGATCGCGCACCGCCGTCACCAAGGGGCTGGCGGTCGGCGATCGTGTCGTCGTCGATGGAACCGATCGTCTGCGCGACGGCGCCAAGGTCCGTGTCACCGAGGGCGGCAAGGGTCAGGCTCCGCCTCCCGGAGAAGCCGCGGCTGCCGGCCAGGCCGCACCCGCAACGGACGCCGCGGCCACGACATCGACACCCGCGGCCGGGACACCGCCCGAAAACCCGTCGCAGAAGCGCGAGCGCCGCAGAGAGCGGCCGGCGGCGCAATGAGCGCTGTGCTTTCTGTGACTGGTGCGGTGTTCGACGTATCGGTCGTCACATCGATCTTTTTCCTGGCCAAGGTCCGGCCGGATCGCACGGGCACCACGGCTCCCTCTCCTTCCAGGAGAGGGAGCGCGTGGCGCTTCACGCCGACGGCCGGGCAGGTCCGAGATCAAGTGGGGGGAGGGCTCGCCCCATGAACCCGTCCCGCATCTTCATCCTGCGGCCGGTCGCGACCACGCTGTTCATGCTGGCGATCCTGCTCGTCGGCATGGTCTCGTATCTCAACCTGCCGGTCTCGGCGCTGCCCTCCGTCGATTACCCGACGATCCAGGTCCAGACCTTCTATCCCGGCGCCAGCCCGGAGGTGATGACCTCGGCGGTGACGGCGCCGCTCGAGCGGCAGTTCGGCCAACTCGCCAACCTCAATCAGATGACGTCGCAGAGCTCGGCGGGCGCCTCGGTCATCACGCTGCAGTTCAGCCTCGATCTCGGTCTCGACATCGCCGAGCAGCAGGTCCAGGCGGCGATCAACGCGGCGGGCAACCTGCTGCCCTCCGATCTGCCGGCACCGCCCGTCTATGCCAAGGTCAACCCGGCCGACGCGCCGATCCTGACCCTGGCGCTGAGTTCCAAGACCATGCCGCTCACCGAGGTGCGCGACCTCGCCGAGACGCGGCTCGCCCAGAAGATCAGCCAGGTCTCCGGCGTCGGCCTCGTCAGCATGGGCGGCGGCCAACGCCCGGCCGTTCGCGTGCGTTTCAATTCCCGTGCGCTCGCCGCCTACGGCCTCAACATCGACGATCTTCGCACCACGATCACCAACCTCAACGTCAACACGCCGAAGGGCACGATCGACGGTCCGACCCAGTCCTATTCCATCAACGCCAACGACCAGATCCGTGACCCGAAGGCCTACGAGCAGGCGATCATCGCCTACAAGAACGGCTCGGCGGTGCGGCTCTCGGACGTCGCCGACGTGGTCAACGGGCCGGAGAACACCAAGCTCGGTGCCTGGATGGACGAGACGCCCGCCGTCATCCTCAACATCCAGCGCCAGCCCGGCGCCAACGTCATCGCCACCGTCGACAAGATCAAGGCGCTGCTGCCCCAGCTGCAGGGGACGCTGCCCGCCGCCATCACGGTGACGCCGCTCACCGACCGCACGACCACCATCCGCGCCTCGGTGCATGACGTGCAGGTCGAGCTGGCGCTCGCCATCGGCCTCGTGGTGCTGGTGATCTTCCTGTTCCTGCGCAGCCTGTCGGCGACGCTGATCCCGAGCCTCTCGGTGCCGCTCTCGCTGATCGGCGCGCTCTCGATCATGGATCTCTACGGGTTCTCCCTCGACAACCTGTCGCTGATGGCGCTCACCATCGCCACCGGCTTCGTCGTCGACGACGCCATCGTGGTCATCGAGAACATCGCGCGCCATGTGGAGGAGGGCGATTCACCGATGGAGGCGGCCCTGAAGGGCAGCCGCGAGATCGGCTTCACCATCATCTCGCTCACCGTCTCGCTCATCGCGGTGCTGATCCCGCTCCTGTTCATGGGCGACGTGGTCGGGCGCCTGTTCCACGAATTCGCGATCACGCTTGCGGCCACCATCGTGATCTCGGCGGTGGTCTCCCTCACCCTCGTGCCGATGCTGTGCGCGCGCCTGCTCAAGCATGCCCCGGAAGCGGCCCGCCGCGAGGGCTCCATCGCCCGCGCGGGCCGGCGCGCCATGGAGGGGGTGATCTCCGGCTACGGACGGATGCTGCGCGTCGTCCTCAACCACCAAGGGCTGACGCTGATCGTCACCCTCGGCACCATCGCGCTCACCGCCTATCTGTTCGTGGTGATCCCGAAGGGCTTCTTCCCGGTCCAGGATACCGGCGTGATCCAGGGCGTGACCCAGGCCGACCAGACCGTCTCCTACGCGGAGATGGCCGATCGCCAGCAGCAGCTCGCCCGCATCGTCCTGCAGGACCCGGATGTGGCGAGCCTGTCGTCGTTCATCGGCGTCGACGGGCAGAACGTGACGCTGAATTCCGGGCGCTTCCTCATCAACCTGAAGCCGCACGAGGGGCGGGCCACCGATGCCAGCGCCATCATCCGCCGCCTGAAGGAGGCCACGCGAGGGGTCGCCGGCATCCGCCTCTACATGCAGCCGGTGCAGGACCTCACCATCGATACGGCGGTGAGCGCGACGCAGTACCAGGTGATCCTCGAGAACCCGAACCTCACCGAGTTCGATACCTGGGTGCCTCGTTTCGTCCAGGCCCTGCAGCGCTCTCCGCTCCTCTCCGACGTGGCGAGCGACCTCCAGGGCAACGGGCTCGCGGCCTACGTCACCATCGACCGGCCAACCGCCGGCCGCTACGGTATCACACCCGCCACCGTGGACAACGCCCTCTACGACGCCTTCGGCCAGCGCATCGTCTCGACGATCTTCACCCAGTCGAACCAGTACCGGGTGATCCTCGAAGCCGATCCCGACCTGCACAAGACCCTCGACAGCCTCAACGGCATCTTCCTGCCGTCCTCCACCGTGGCGTCCGGACAAGTGCCGCTCTCGGCGGTGGCGCGGATCAGCGAGCGCCGGGCGCCGCTGCTGATCAGCCATCTCGGCCAGTTCCCGGCCACCACCGTCTCGTTCAACCTCGCAGAAGGCGCGGCCCTCGGCGAGGCGGTGAAGGCAATCGAGGAAGCCCGCAGGGAGATCGACCTGCCGCCGAGCTTCCGCGTGGTGCCGCAGGGCTCGGTCTTCGCCTTCGAATCGGCGCTCTCGAACCAGCTCTTCCTGGTGATCGCCGCTATCGTCACCGTCTACATCGTGCTCGGCGTGCTCTACGAGAGCTTCGTCCACCCGATCACGATCCTCTCGACCCTGCCCTCGGCCGGGATCGGCGCCCTGCTCGGCCTGATGCTCTACGGCATGCCGCTCGACATCATCGGCGTCATCGGCATCGTGCTCCTCATCGGCATCGTGAAGAAGAATGCGATCATGATGATCGACTTCGCGCTCCAGGCCGAGCGCGAGGACGGCATGGCCCCGCGCGAGGCGATCTACGAGGCCTGCCTCCTGCGCTTCCGCCCGATCCTGATGACGACGCTGGCCGCCCTGTTCGCGGCGGTGCCGCTCATCCTCGGCACCGGCGTCGGCTCTGAACTGCGCCAGCCGCTGGGCATCGTCATCGCCGGCGGCCTCATCGTCTCCCAGGTCCTGACCCTGTTCACCACCCCGGTGATCTACCTCGCCTTCGACCGGCTGGAGCGGCGGTTCACCCGGCGCGGCGGCGGGGCGAAGACGGTGGGGGTGACGCTGTGAGCCAGGATCTTGTCGCTGCCTTCCCCCCCCACTCTGTGGGGGAGGGTGGCCCCCGGAGGGGGTCGGGAGAGGGGAGCCCGGTTTCCGGATCGGACGCGAAGAGCGACGATGGGCGGACCCTTGTCAGACTCACTCCACATCTGCGCGCGTTCGCCTGCGAGCAACGTCGGCTCCGTACTCTCGCCGAGGATGCGTTCTGGCGGCACGTGCGTGGTAGCCGCTTACGTGGGCTCAGGTTCAGACGCCAGGTTCCCCTGCCTCCCTACATCGCCGAATTCCTCTGTGCTTCCGCTCGTGTGATCGTCGAACTCGACAAAGCCCCCCATGACGCGACCGCGCGCCGTGATCGCGATGCCTGGTTGCGTGAGCAGGGCTTCGAGGTTCTGCCCTTCCCGAATGATCGTGTACTGAGCGATCTCGCTTCGGTCCTCCGCACGGTCGGCGCGACCGTCGAGGCGCGGCTGGCTCGCGCCTCGTCTGGCCTCGTCGCTCTCCTCTCCCGACCCGGCCTGACCGCCGCGCTACCCTCCCCCGCAGAGGGGGGAGGGGGCAGGCGCACACGCCCGGCCCCCCGCCCATGAACGTCTCCGAGCCGTTCATCCGCCGTCCGGTCGCCACGACGCTGCTCACCATCGGGGTGCTGCTGGCGGGTATCTTCGCGTTCTTCAAGCTGCCGGTGGCGCCGCTGCCTCAGGTCGACTTTCCCGTCATCCTGGTTCAGGCGCAGATGGCCGGAGCCTCGCCGGAGACCATGGCGACGACGGTGGCGGCGCCGCTGGAACGGCGCCTCGGCATCATCGCCGATGTCGGAGAGATGACCTCCACCAGTTCCGTCGGCACGGTGCGGATCATCCTGCTCTTCGGCCTCAACCGCGACATCGACGGAGCCGCCCGCGACGTCCAGGCGGCCATCAACGCGGCGCGAGCCGACCTGCCGACGGCGCTGCGCTCCAACCCGACTTATCGCAAGTTTAACCCGGCCGACGCGCCGATCCTGATCCTCGGCCTGACCTCGAACACTCTGTCGCCGGGCCAGCTCTACGATTCCGCCGCCACGGTGGTGCAGCAGAAGATGTCCCAGCTGCCCGGAGTCGGGAACGTCGATATCGGCGGCTCGTCTCTCCCCGCGGTCCGGGTCGAGCTCGATCCCACCGCTCTCTACAATTACGGGATCGGGCTCGAAGGCGTGCGGGCGGCCCTCGCCTCGGCCAATGCCAACTCGCCGAAAGGGGCGATCGAGACCGATACCCGCCACTACCAGCTCTACGCCAACGACCAGGGTCGGGTGGCGGCGGATTACCGCGACATCATCGTGGCCTATCGCAACGGGGCGGGGGTGCGCCTCACCGATGTCGGCAAGGTGGAGGATTCGGTCGAGGACAAGCGCAACCTCGGCCTCGTCAACGGCAAGCCGGGCGTGATCCTGTTCATCTACAAGCAGCCCGGCTCCAACGTGGTCGATACGATCAAGGCGCTGAAGGCGGCGCTGCCGCAGGTCCAGGCGGCGCTGCCGGGCGATATCGACCTCACCGTGACCGGCGACCGCAGCGCCACCATCCGCGCCTCCCTCGCCGAGACCGAGGAAACGCTGGTCATCGCGGTCGTCCTCGTCATCGTGGTGGTGTTCGCCTTCCTGCGCTCCGGACGGGCGACCCTGATACCGGCGGTGGCCGTGCCGATCTCGATCATCGGCACCTTCTCGGCAATGTATCTCCTCGACTACAGTCTCGACATCCTGTCGCTGATGGCCCTCATCATCGCCACCGGCTTCGTGGTCGACGACGCCATCGTCGTCCTCGAGAACATCCAGCGCCATATCGAGCTCGGCAAGCCGAGGCTGGAAGCGGCGCTCATCGGGGCGAAGGAGGTCGGCTTCACCGTCATCTCCATGAGCCTGTCGCTGATCGCGGTGTTCCTGCCGATCCTGCTGATGGGCGGCCTGGTCGGGCGCCTCTTCGAGGAATTCGCCGTGACCCTGTCGCTGGCGATCCTGATCTCGCTCGTGCTCTCGCTCACCACCACCCCGATGATGTGCGCCCTCCTGCTCAAGCGCGAGAGCGGGCATGGACCTCCCGGCGAGACGCGTCCCAATCTCCTCATCCGGGCCCTGGAAGGCGCGTTCGACGGGACGCTGCGCGCCTACGAGCGCACTCTGCGCGTGGCCCTGAACCATCGTCGCCTCGTCCTCGCCACCCTGTTCGCGACGATCGGGCTCAACGTCTACCTTTATATCATCGTCCCCAAGGGGTTCTTCCCCGAGCAGGATACCGGGCAGATGATGGGCGGCATCCAGGCCGACCAGCGCATCTCGTTCCAGGCGATGAAGCAGAAGCTGGAACAGGCCACCGCCATCGTCCAGGCCGACCCGGCGGTGGACAGCGTGGTCGGCTTCACGGGAGGCCGTGCCACCAACTCGGCCAACGTCTTCGTCGGCCTGAAGCCGCGGGGCGAGCGGGCGTCGATCACCGAGGTGATGACCCGCCTGCGCCCGAAGCTCGCGCAGGTGGCGGGGGCCCGGCTATACCTGTTCCCGCGCCAGGACCTGCGCATGGGCGGGCGCCAGAGCTTCGCGCAATACCAGTACACCCTGCAGGGCGACACGGCCGACGAGCTCTATGCCGCCGCGCCCAGGCTCGTGGAGGCGCTGCAGAAGAACCCGGTCTTCGCCGACGTGACCTCCGACCAGCAGGAGGGCGGGCTGGAGAGCCGCCTCGTCATCGATCGGGCCACGGCCTACCGCTACGGCATCACGCCGGACAAGATCGACAACACCCTCTACGACGCCTTCGGCCAGCGACAGGTCTCGACGATCTACAATCCGCTCAACCAGTACCACGTCGTGATGGAGATCGCGCCGCGCTATCTGCAGAGCCCCGAGACCCTGAAGACCGTCTTCGTCTCGACCTCCGGCGGAAAGGCGCGCGGCTCGGCGGTCACCAACGCGGTGGCCGGGACGGTGGCCGGCGCGACGACGACGGGAACGGCGGCCACCATCGCCACGGATTCGGCCCGCAATGCCGCCTCCAACGCCATTGCCGGCGGCGCGGGGGCGTCGTCGAGCGCGCCCGTTTCGAGCGCCAAGGAGACGATGATCCCGCTCTCGGCTTTCGCGCGGATCGAGACCGGAAACGCGCCGGTGCAGGTCAGCCATCAGGGCCTGTTCGTGGCCACCACGATCTCGTTCAACCTGGCGCCGGGCAAGAGCCTGTCTGACGCCACGACCGCCATCGAGGAAGCCGAGGCGCAATTGCGCCTGCCGGCCACGATCCACGGCGAATTCGCGGGCGCCGCCAAGACTTTCCAGGCCTCGTCCTCGCGCCAGCCGCTGCTGATCCTGGCGGCTCTGCTGGCCGTCTACACCATCCTCGGAATCCTCTACGAGAGCTTCGTCCACCCGGTGACGATCCTCTCGACCCTGCCCTCGGCCGGCATCGGCGCGCTGCTGGCGCTCCTCGTCTCCGGCACGGAATTCACCATCATCGCGCTGATCGCGGTGTTCCTGCTCATCGGCATCGTCAAGAAGAACGCGATCATGATGATCGACGTGGCGCTGGACGCCGAGCGTACGCGTGGGGCCTCGCCGAAGGACGCGATCTTCGAGGCCTGCCTCTTGCGCTTCCGGCCGATCATGATGACAACGCTGGCGGCCCTGCTCGGCGCCGCGCCTCTCATCCTCGCTGGCGGCGAAGGATCGGAGCTGCGCCGCCCGCTCGGCATCGCCATCGCCGGCGGCCTGATCGTGAGCCAGCTCCTGACCCTCTACACAACGCCCGTCGTCTATCTCTATCTCGACCGCCTCCGCCGGCGCCGCCCGGCCTTGGGCGTAGTTCCGGGCGCGGCCGAATGAGCGTGGGCGGTTTGACGGACAGTCGCATGAGCGGGCTCGTCGCTTCCCTTTCGAGCGGGAGTGCGCCGCTCTCAGATGACGGCGCAGGTCCCTCTCCTTCCAGGAGAGGGAGCCCGTCGCGCTTGCTCGTTACCATCCTCGCCCTCGCAACAACCCTCTCCGGCTGCATGGTCGGACCCGACTATTCCCGCCCCTCCGTGGAAACTCCTCTTGCGTTCAAGCAGGGCGGAATGCGCGAGGACGGCGCGGCCTATGTCGCCACCCGGAAGGGCTGGCGGGCGGCCCAGCCCAATGACGGGGCCGAGCGCGGCGATTGGTGGCGCGTGTTCCGCGATCCCGCCCTCGACCGGCTGATCCGCCTCGTCGACGTGGACAACCAGACCCTGCGCGTCTCGGTGGCGTCCTACGATCAGGCGCGTGGCCTCGTCGCCCAGGCGCGCTCGGCACTCTACCCGACCGTGATCGGCGCGCCGACGATCACGCGCTCGCGGACGCTCGGGACCGAGCGGACGTCGGTGTCGCTCCAGGCCCAGGCCTCCTGGGAGCTCGACCTGTTCGGCCGTATCCGGCGCAACATCGAGAGCGAGGTCGCCAGCGCGCAGGCGAGTGCGGCGGATCTCGCCGCCGTCCGCCTCGCGATCCAGTCCGAGATCGCCGCGAACTACTTCAGCCTGCGCTACCAGGATTCGCTCCAGCGTCTGCTGAACGAGACGGTGGAGGCCTACAGGAAAAGCCTCGCCATCACCGAGAACCAGTACAATGCCGGCGTGGCGGCCCGGTCCGACGTGATCACGGCGCAGACGCAGGTCCAGTCGACGCAGGCCTCCGCCATCGCGGTCGGCTTGCAGCGGGCGACGTTCGAACACGCCATCGCGACGCTGATCGGACGCCCCCCGTCCGAGCTGTCGCTGCCGGCGGGAAGCCTGCCGAGGACGCCGCCCGCGGTCCCCGTCGGCATCCCCTCGGCTCTGCTTGAGCGGCGGCCCGACATCGCGCAGGCGGAGCGTAGCGTCCAAGCTCAGAGCGAGCAGATCGGCGTCGCGGTAGCGGCCTTCTATCCCACCCTGGTCCTCTCGGGCTCCGGCGGCGTCTCAGGGCTGACCAGCAACGGCGTGTTCTCGGCGGCGAACCAGGTCTGGTCGGTGGCCGCCGCGGGCAGCGAGACCCTGTTCGACGGTGGCGCCCGCACGGCCGCGGTGCAGATCGTCAGGGCCGCCTACGACGCCACGGTGGCGACCTATCGCCAGACCGTGCTGACGGCCTTCGCCGAGGTGGAGAACGGCCTCGCCGGCGTGCGCATCCTCGCCCGCCAGCAGGTGGCGCAGGAGGAGGCGGTGGCCTCGGCCCGCCGCGCCGTGGAGATCACCCTCAACGAATATCGCGCCGGCACGCAGAACTTCACCACGGTCATCACCGCCCAGGCGCTGGAACTGAACAACGAGGTGACCTCGCTGCAGGTACGGCTCAACCGCTTCACCACGGCTGTGTCCCTCATCCGCGCCTTGGGCGGCGGCTGGGACGCACGCAGCCTGCCGACTCCCGACGAATTGAAGGGCGACCGCCTGCCGATCGATCGAGGTCAGGCCGTCCGCACGGACGAGTGATCGCTGCTTTGCACCATGCTTCGGAACGGCGCGGCGCATCGGCGGTTTGACCGGCGTCGCCGTCGACGTCCGGAGCGTCCCGTCCCATGATCCATACCGATGCCGCAGCGAGCGGCGGCAAGCAGCCCCGCGCCAACGACGAGATCAGGAAGGCTCCGGCCTGCACCCTCGTCATCTTCGGAGCCGCCGGCGACCTGACGAAGCGCCTGCTGATGCCGGCTCTCTACAATCTCGCCTCGGACGGCTTGCTTCCGGATGGGCTGAAGATCCTCGGCATCGACCACAATGATCGCACGACCGAGCAATGGCGCGACGACCTCTCGCAGACCATGCAATCCTTCACGCAGGATCGGACCTCCGAATTCCATCCGGATTCCATCGATCCCGACCATTGGGGCTTCATCCGGGAGCGGCTGAACTTCACCAAGGGCGATTTCGAGGCTGCCGACACCTATCAGCGACTCGGACACGCGATCAGCGGCAGCGTGATCTTCTATCTCGCCGTGTCCGCCCGCTTCTTCGGCCCGGTCGTCGACCATCTCGGTACCGCCGGCCTGTTGAAGGAAGATGAGGGTGCCTTCCGCCGCGTGGTGATCGAGAAGCCGTTCGGCACCGACCTCGCCTCGGCCCAGGCCCTCAACGCTCGTATCCTGAAACAGGCGGACGAGAGCCAAGTGTTCCGCATCGACCACTTCCTCGGCAAGGAGACGGTGCAGAGCATCATGGCTCTCCGCTTCGCCAATGGCATGCTGGAGCCGATCTGGAACGCCCACCACATCGATCACGTCCAGATCACCGCCGCCGAGACGATCGGCGTGGAAGAACGTGGTGCCTTCTACGAGCCGACGGGTGCCTTGCGCGACATGGTGCCGAACCATCTGTTCCAACTCCTCTCGATGGTGGCGATGGAGCCGCCTGGCAGCTTCGACGCCGAGGATATCCGCAACGAGAAGGCACGAGTGGAGGAGGCCGTTCGGCCGGTGGCACCGGACCATGCGGTACGCGGTCAGTACGCGGCCGGCGAGGAGCAGGGCAGGTCCGTGCTGGGATATCGCGAGGAGGACAACGTCTCGCAGCTATCCTGTACAGAGACCTACGTCGCTCTCAAGCTCTCGGTCGAGAATCCGCGCTGGTCCGGCGTGCCGTTCTACCTGCGTACCGGAAAGCGCATGGCGGGGCGGCTCACCGAGATCGCCGTCCATTTCAAGCCGCCGAGCCACGGCCTGTTCGCCGGAACCGATCTGGCGCCCAACATAATGCGTCTGCATATCGATCCGGAACAGGGGCTGAGCACCCAGTGGAACGCCAAGCGGCCGGGACCGGAAATGCATCTCGGTGCGGTCACGTCGTCCTTCCGCTTCGGAGATTTCTTCGCCGAGACGCCGAGCGTCGGCTACGAGACCTTGTTCTACGATTGCATGGTCGGCGACCCGACGCTGTTCCAGCGGGCCGACGCCATCGAGGCCGGTTGGGCTGCCGTCGATCCGCTGATCCAGGCTTGGGCCGATGCCCCGGTGGAGGCCTATGCGGCGGGCAGTGACGGCCCGGCCGGAGCCGATGCGCTGCTCGCCCGCGATGGGCGTGCCTGGCTTCCCCTGAAGGAAGGCTGAGACCGAACTCGGCTTTTCTCGCGGCCGGCGCAGGTGATGTCCGTCGGTCGCGGCGCTCTGGTGTTTCCGCCATCACGCCGGCGCGGCGTTGACCCGTCTGGCCTTGCGGCCGGGCGAGAGGCTGCGCAGGGCATCGTGATGGAGAAGGAGGACGCCGGTGGCGCCCGACAACTTGCGGGCGGCGGGAGTGAATCCCGCATTGGAGACGACGGCGGCCATGTCCGCCTGCCAGTAGCGCGCCGCCGCCGCCGCCTCCTGTACGGCGGCATTGCCGACCGGCTTCGTATAGCGCTTGCACTGCAGGACCAGACGGATGCCCGCTCGTTCGGCGACGACGTCGGCCCCCTGATCGCCGCTGGCCTTGGTCGGACGCGCCGACCAGCCCGCTTCGCGCAGGGCCTCGGCACAGAACCGTTCGTAGGCGATGCCGTCATCCGGAACCTCGGCATCGTCCGGTAGATCCACCGATAGGGCGACGTCGTCGATGATGTCGAGAACGACGGCCCAACGGGTATCGGCGAGATCGGCAAAGCCCCTGGCATCGAGATGAGGCAGTATCGTCCGCTCGGCGAAGTAATCCCGCTCGCGCAACCAGCCGTCATCGATCCAGTTGCCGTAGGCGTCCTCGAAACATTCCTGGTGGCGACGCAACGCAAGCGTCTCGGCATGGACCCTTGCGAGACGGCGCGCGGCTCTCCTGAAGCGGCGAGGCCGGTCGAGCCTATGCAGGACGATATAGAGGAGTACGAGACCGGTCGCCGCCAAGGCGGGCAGGCCGAACCCGAAGGCGAGGGCACCGCCGATGATGGTCGTCCAGAACAGACGCGCGACGAGGCTCGAACGACCGGACATGCGGAACCTCCTCACCGGCGGGAGGTTCGCTGCGGATGTCGCGACGGCCTCCTCCATCGTTCCACGATGCATGGAGGGTCTTGCGGCAGGCCTAACGTCTAAGCCGTGCTCGGAAGGCCTCATCGGGATCGCCGATTGGGATTACAATAAAATTCATATAATAATGCTTGATCTTGGAGATAATCTTCGCGAAAATACGAATAAAATTATGAATTCATAATATAAAGTGCCATAAAGGCGTATAAGAGATATGATAATTTTGCGCCAAATAAAATGACATCAAATAAATTTCAGATAAGAATTTGACTTGAAAAGGAAAGCGACGCGAAAGCAGCCAGGTTAAGACCGGTCGATCGTGCCAAATCCGTGGTAAGCTAAGCTCGCTACCACAAGAACTATCCTGTGGATCATTTCTCGGCCCGTATGGGTGACGCCTCTCAGGCGTTCCGTAGGCCATTCAAACAGGCGGTATCGACCTGACCGTCCCGCGCAGAGTCTTCGATCATGTCGAGGCAGGCCGTTCCGGCCTGCCAAGCCGTTGCCTCTACGATTGGGTGGCCGCAGCAGCCGCACGAGGTCTGCGACCACGCGGTGCAGGGGTCGCAGGCGCTTCGACAACGGCAGCCTTGGCGCGGGTCTTCCTGCGCTGCTGCCCCAAGCCCATGTTCTTCGCCAGTTCCGACCGAGCCGCTGCGTAGTTGGGCGCAACCATCGGATAGTCGCTTGGGAGGTTCCACTTGGTCCGGTATTCTTCGGGTGTCATCGAATACCGCGTCCGCAAGTGACGCTTTAGCGATTTGAACTTCTTTCCATCCTCCAGACAGATAACGAAGTCCGGTGTAATCGAGCGCTTGACTGAGACGGCTGGCGTCGGAGGCTCGATCTTCTCTTGAGTCCGGGATGTCGCAAGAGTTCCCAGGGTCGCGTGAACCGACGCGATGAGCGCCGGAATATCGGAAACCGGCACGGAATTGTTGCTCACGAACGCGGAAACGATGTCCGCCGTAAGCTCAATGTAACTTGCCACGAAGTCGTCTTCGATTTCCACGCTCATCCCCCAAAAATAGACAGCCTAGACGAGCAGACCGGAACGCCTCTTGAAATGGGCGACAAGGTCTTGCGTCAGGCGGAACGCACTAAAGCGTACGTAAGATAGCCGACATTAAAGCGCAAGAGGCGTTAGAAAGACAAGGTCGGTAGAATTCCATTGCTCGGAAGCTTTACGTCCGAGATGGCAGCTTCCACATACGAATGATCGCCTGATAGCGCAGACATTATACAGAATCTGTCGTCTAGCCCGGTATTGAAAAAAATTGCTGATGATCGGGGATTAGGCAGCTCATTTACTGAACCGAGACTTTTTCGTCGATGCTCGAACCTTTTTGGTTCAATCCTGCAACTCAGAGTGATCTATTCCACGATCGAATATGATCCGATAAAATTGCGCGCCAGCAAGCCGGGGCGGCCGCACCGTCCGCCGGAATGATGTCGGAGCACATCGAGCTTTTCGCGAAGTTCCGGTCTCGGATGGGTTCCCCCGATGTTTCGAAAGGCGCGTGCCGACAACCGCTACGTATTCTTCCTGTGCCGGGCCGCCCTCATTCGGCGGACCATCCTACGGTTCGCTAGGCCGGTTCCGCGGTCCGTAGCTTTCGAATCGCTTCACGGTTCGGGCGATCTCGGCATCGGAGAGAATGACGGGCTGCCCGATCTGGAGAGCCACCGCATACTGGCGGCACAGGGCCTCCATCTCCACCGCCAGCCAGAGGGCCTTGGCGAGGGTCCTGCCCGTGGCGATCATCCCATGATTGGCCAGCAGGCAGCCGAGACGGTCTTCGAGGGCGGCGACCGCTGCGACCGAGAGTTCTTCCGTGCCATAGGGTGAGTAAGGCGCGCAGCGGATCGTCGGACCGCCGGCGGCGGCGATCATGTAGTGGACGGCGGGGATTTCGCGCGCGCACATGGCGAAGGCGGTGCAATAGGTCGGATGGGCGTGGACGACGGCACTCAGTTCGGGCCTCCGTCTCAGGATGTCGCGATGGAAGCGCCATTCCGAGGAAGGAGCGAGAACATGGTCGTGGGTTCCTTCCATCGTCATCCTAACGATGTCTTCGGGCCGCAACTCGTCGGCCGGGATGCCGGACGGCGTCATGAGGAAGCCGTCACGAAAGCGTACGGATACGTTGCCGGCGGTGCCCTGGCTCAGTCCCAGCGTGATCAGCGATCGCATCGCCTCGACGATCGCGCAGGAAATCTCGTAAGCTGTGGCCTCTGACATGCGCTTCCCCCGGTCGAGAATGACCTGCGCCCTATACCTTGCCACTTGGCGCGGTGTCGCATTCCTTCGCGCCGGCCCGAACGAAGGTCACGCCTATCCATGAGCACCTATCGCTTCGAGGCGTTGCTGGCGCCACGGGCGATCGCTGTCGTCGGCCTTGGCCGCGACAACGCTGCCCTCGGCCGAGCCGTGATCGGCAACCTGACGAAGGCCGGGTTCGCCGGGCCCGTCCATCTCGTCGGGGAAACGGAGCTTCCGACCCTCGACGACCTGATCGAGGCGCCGGATCTCGTCGTGGTCGTGGCGGAGGCCCCGGCCGTGGAAGGCTGGGTGGAGAAGGCGGGTTCGCGAGGCGCGGCCGTGGCCGTCATCCTCACGCCCGACATGCCGGACGACCTGTGCGAGGCGGTGCGCAACCGTGCCAGGCAATGGGGCATGCGCCTCCTCGGTCCCAACAGCATGGGATTGATGGTGCCGCGCGCGCAACTCGATGCGAGTCTGTTCGCAGGAGTGCCGAAAGCCGGCGATCTCGCTCTCGTCTCGCAATCGGGCACGGTGGCGGCCGGCATCGTCGCCTGGGCCGCGCATCGCGATGTCGGCTTTTCCGCCATCCTGTCGCTGGGCACCGCCTGCGACATCGACATCGCCGATTGCCTCGACCATTTCGCCGCCGACATCCATACCAGGGCGATCCTGCTCTCGTTGAGCGTGATCCCCAACGCCCGGAAGTTCATGTCGGCGGCTCGTGCCGCGGCCCGCGCCAAGCCCGTCCTCGTCCTGCGCACCGGGCGCCACATTGCCCCCTTGCGCCACACCGTCACCCATACCGGTGCCCTCGCCAGGCCGGATGCGGTCTACGAAGCGGCGTTCCGCCGGGCGGGCTTGCTGAGCGTCGACGGGCTCGATGCCATGTTCTCGGCGGTGGAGACCCTCGGCCGGCAGCGTCCCTTTCCCGGTCAGCGCCTGGCCATCCTCGGCAACGGCGAAGGAATCGGCGCCCTCGCCGCCGACAGGCTCGCGGACCGGGGCGGCACGCTCGCTGCGGCCGGAGCGGTCGGTAACCCCGCCGATCTCGGCGTCGAGGCGGATGCGAAGGCCTATGCCGACGCTCTCGCTCCTCTGCTCGCCGATTCCAGCAGCGACGCCATCCTGGCGATCCACGTTCCCACCGCACGCTCCGACAGCGCCGGCGTCGCGGCGGCCATCGCCGATACGGTGACCGCGGCCAGACGCAAGGGGGGCCGGCGCAAGCCCGTCTTCGCGGTGACGATCGGCGATGATGGGGAAGCCGGAGCGATGCTCGCCGCTGCCGGCATCCCGCGCTTCGCCACCGATGCGGACGCCGTCGAAGGCTTCATGCACCTCGTCCGCTACCGCGAGGCGCAGGACGACCTGATGCGCACGCCGGATTCGCTGCCCCGGGAATTCTCGCCGGACGTGGAGGCCGCCCGCGCGATCGTGGCGACGGCCCTCGAAGCGGGAGAGACCTGGCTCGATCCCCTCGCCGTGGCGGGCCTGCTGGCCGCCTACCGCATCGACAGCGTGCCGCTCACGCTGGCCCCCGACAGCGACGCGGCCGCCGCCGCCGCGTGGCCCATCCTCGCCAAGGGCGGCGCCGTGGCTCTGAAGGTGGTCTCACCGGACATCGTTCACAAATCGGATGTCGGCGGTGTGCGCCTCGATCTCACCAGCGAGGCGGATGTGCGCGCGGCCGCCACCGACATTCTCACCCGCGCCCGGCGCCAGCGACCGGATGCGCGGATCATGGGGTTCGCGGTCCAGCCCATGGTGCGCAAGGGCAAGCGCCGCGAACTCATCGCCGGCCTCGCCGAGGATCCCGTCTTCGGCCCCGTCGTTGTGTTCGGCCGGGGCGGCGTCGCCGTGGAGGTCATCGACGACCGGGCGCTCAGCCTGCCTCCCCTCGACCTGCGGCTTGCCAGCGAGCTCATCGACCGAACCCGGGTGGCACGACGTCTCGCCGCCTATCGCGACGTGCCGGCGGTGGACCGGCGGTCGCTCGGCCTCGTGCTGGTGAAGCTCGCCCAGCTCTCGGCCGACCTGCCGGAAGTGCGCGAACTCGACATCAACCCGCTCCTCGCGGACGCGAACGGCGTGCTGGCCCTCGATGCCCGCGTGATGATCGAGCCCGCCCCGGAGCGGCGGGGCGGCACCCGCAACGCGCGCTTCGCCATCCGCCCCTATCCCGTGGAATGGGAGCGCAACCTCGTCCTGAAGCGGGAGAAGATCACCGTTCGTCCGGTGAGGCCGGAGGACGAGGGGCTGTTCAAG
This sequence comes from Methylobacterium marchantiae, assembly GCF_022179405.1. GTDB lineage: Bacteria > Pseudomonadota > Alphaproteobacteria > Rhizobiales > Beijerinckiaceae > Methylobacterium > Methylobacterium marchantiae. Next base: position 8,693 of record NZ_BPQT01000027.1, on the reverse strand, counting down.
AGCTTCTTCGAACAGGTCAGCGCCGAGGATCTGCGCCTGCGCTTCTTCATGCCGGTGCGCGACTTCAACCACGCGTTCCTGGCGAGGCTGACGCAGCTCGACTATGCGCGCGCCATCGCCTTCGTCGCCATCGAGGCGGAGACGGGGGTGATGCTCGGTGCCGTTCGTCTGCACGCCGATGCCAACCACGAGAGCGGCGAATACGCCATCCTCATCCGCAGCGACCGCAAGGGCACCGGTCTCGGCTTCGCGCTGATGCAACTGATGATCGATTGGGCGAGGGCGGAGGGTCTCCAGCGCATCGAGGGCACGGTTCTGCGCGAGAACCGCCCTATGCTGGCCGTGTGCCGCAGCCTCGGATTCGTGATCCATCCGGACACAGACGACGGGACGGTGATGAAGGTGCGCCTGGACCTTGCGGCGATATGAGCGGTTGGGGTCGACGGCGTTGCTCTCATGGACCGAATGTCCGTGCGAGCAACGCTGTTCGTCACCTCCGCGAGGCCGAGTTCAATCGTCCCTGGCCGGGTGATGGCAGCGGATCAGAGGCCGCTTTGGCTCAGGCCCGGCTGTTCTGGAGCGAGCGGACGGAGAGCAGACCGACGAACCAGATCGCCGTCAGGAGAAGCCCTCCCAGCACCATAGACAGGAAGACGCGCGGCCCCCCGGCGCTCTCGGGCAGAGCCGGTCGAACGTAAGGGGTGAGATAGAGATGCTGCGCTGCTGCGCTCGCGCGTGCGCGGTCGAGGGATTGCAGCGATGTCAGGAGGATCGCCTGCGCGTATTGCCGGTCCATGTCGAGCGCCTCGTATCGGGCCACGACGCCAGCGAGGACGTTGCGTCCGGAACGGCTGCCCGAGACCTCGCGCTCGACGGAGGCCAATTGCTCGCGGGCGGCCTGGACGCGGGATTTGAGTGCCAGGACGGACGGTGCCGTCTCGCTCAGGTTCTGCCTGCGGATCGTGTCGTAATCGGCTTCCAATTGGGACACTGATCCGCGCAACGTGCCGATGAGCTGTGTGTTGCCCGAGACGACGCTGGGCATCGGGTCGATCACGCCCTCCTTCTCACGGAATTCCGCCATGGCGGCGCGGGTCTTGTCGAGGTTCGCCTTGGCACGGACCACCTCCTGCTCGGCGAACTTGACGGCATCCTCCTCGGCACGCTTGGCGATCTTGTTGACGAGGGTCTCGGACAGCGTGACGAGCTGGTTGGCGATGTTCAGCGCATCATCGGGGCGGAATGCCTTGATCTCGACCGACGCCAGCCCGGTGAGCGGGTCGAAATTGGTCCAGATCATCTTGTTCCAGTACTTCAGCAGGTGCTCCGCGGACCGGCTCTTGTCGAACCGGTTCGGCCAGTCAATCTCGGGCCGACCGTAGATCTCCCGGATATTGACGGTCTGGGACAGCTCGTCGATCACCTGCCGGCTCTTCAGGTAATCGACCACCACGAAGTTCTGCGCCGTGCCGCCGGTGACGGCCCCACCATGGCCGCCCATGGCGCTTGCGACGGCGGCGGCGGTGGTTCCGCCACTGGTTCCGCCGCCGAGAGGCCCGCTCGATGGTGTCACTTCGGTCACGGAGAAACGGAACTCCGCGAAGTATTGCGGCGTCGCCAAGAAGAGGAAATACATGCCGAGCAGGCACAACGGCAGAATCACCACCAGTGCGAAGCTGATCAGCGTGATGCCCCAGCCGGTCTCGGGGGGCGGCAGGGGCACGAGAGAAAAGGTATCGTCTTCCCCGGTATCGAGCGCGAGATCGCGCCTTTGATCATCGTCGCGCCGCGGCACCAGTTCGCGGTCGTCGTTCACTGCCAGTTCGTTGGTCCGCGAACGCTCTTCCCGGGCCAGGGTCTCGTCGGCAACGGCTTTGTTGGTAACGGCTTCTTTGGGCTGAAGCGCATTGACCTTCGCGGTCGGCAGGCGCGTGATATTGTTGGGCGCTGAGCTCATGCGTCGCGGGGCCTATCACCGAAATTCCATCACTGCCGACCATTAGGGAATTTCCCGGCCCTTTTGTGGCGGCGCAGCAGGGATGTCGGAGGTGTGACTTTTCGGGGCGCTCCTCGACGACCTGCAGGTTCCCGGAGCAGCGCGCTACCCCTCGCCGGTGAACTCGATCTCTGCCACCCGATCGTCCGGATAGCGTATTCGTGGACATCGACAGTTCGTCATGGCCGGAATGACGGCGCGATGATCGCGACTCCGTTACTTCCTCCGAACCCTGGGCAGGCCGCCTTGTACGGTCCTACGGATAGCCGTAGCGCGATTTGGCAGCGGCGAGCAGGCCGATCGCTTCGCGGTCGCGGCCGGCGCGGCAGGCCTCGGCCGCTCGCGCGAGATCGGAGGAAAATCGTGCCCCTACCGGCTGGTTGAGATTGCCGGTCGCCACGTCACTGTCGACCACGGCCTGGGTACGGGCGATGCTGGGGCCGCAGCCGGAACCGTCCGGCAAGGGTGCAAGAACCGGAGCGGCGACAGGCGCCACTGCCGCGACCTTCGGAGAAGGGCCCGACAAGGTGCAGGCGCCGAGCGTGAGGGCAAGGCAGACGACCAGCGACAGGCTGGCGCGTTGCGGTGAAACGACGGTCCTGATCACGGCATGTTCCTTCACGTTCCGGCACGCCATGCCGGCGCAGCTTGGCCGCTGCGCCGGATTTCTGCCTTCACGCAAGGCAAGGGTCAATCTCGGCATCCAGCGCCGAGTGACGGCCTTCGCCTGCCGATCGGCGTCTACTTCGCCTTTTCGGCGATCGCCGCGAGGCCGGATTCGTAGATCCCAGTGATGGCATCCGTCGCCACCGTGTCCGGCGCGCCCTTGGCCTTGAAGGTGCCCTTCCACGTTACCGTCGATCCGGACCCTTTCGGGCTCACGGCGATGGTGGAGGAATAGTCGGAGACCGGCAGCGGGCTCTCGACGATGGCGTAGGTATAGCTCATCGCCTTGTCGTCGCGCACCGTCTGCGACTCCACGATGGAGCCGCCACCTTTGAGGCTCAGGGTGCGGAGCATCGTGCCGCCCTTGGTGGAGGGCTCGCATTTCGCGATGGCCGGGTGCCAGTTTCCGATGCCGCAGAAATCGCCGATCGTCGACCAGACCTTCGCCGGCGGAGCAGCGATATCGATGGTCTTGGTGAGATCGATGGCAAAGCCGGGAGCGGTGCCGGCAAGCAGAATCAGGCCGGGCATTACGAAGCGACGCGTGAAAGTGCGCGACATGGAGAGGTGTTTCCTTCCGATATTGTTATGTCGATGCGGTACGAGACCCGCGCCGTGCCCTTGAACGGACGAATGTCAAGCTAGTCGCGAACCGGCACGCGACAATGGCCGGAACCCTGTCCACGGAGATTTGATGGAAGAAGGGCGCCGTGCCGGGCGATCCTTGTCAAGCCGTGCGTCGAGGGGTACGAAGCCGCTCGGGCGCGCCGTTCGCGCGCCCGTCACGCCATTCGGGAGAGACGAGCCTTGGCCAGCGCCGGCTCCACGCAGGGAACCGCCGACGCCGCCTTCACGGCAGCGTGCGGTCATGCGCGTCCCTTGGCGCTCCTCGCCGGCCTTCTGCTCCTTATCCGCCCCTGAGGGCCGTCCGGGCGCCTGCGCCTGGGCTCTCAGGGGATCGTTTCGCGACTGGGGCTCTCCACGGCCTCGTCGAGCCGATCGATGGATCGAGGTGCGCGTCCGCTCAGCGACCGCGCCTCCGACAGGACGACACGCCATGACCGACATCACCGCCCAGCCCAATGCCTCCCCGAAGGACAGGGTCCTCATCTTCGACACCACCCTGCGCGACGGCGAGCAGTGCCCCGGCGCGACCATGACCCTCGACGAGAAACTGGCGGTCGCCGAACTGCTCGACACGATGGGCGTCGACATCATCGAGGCGGGCTTCCCTATCGCCTCGATCGGCGATTTCGAGGCCGTAGCCGAGATCGCCCGCCGCTCGAAGCGCGCGACCATCGCGGGGCTGGCCCGCGCCATCCCCGCCGACATCGCGCGGGCGGGCGAAGCGGTGCGCCTGGCCCGGCGCGGACGCATCCATACCTTCGTCTCGACCTCGCCGATCCATCTCGCCCACCAGATGCGGAAGACGCAGGACGAGGTGATCGAGATCATCCTGAAGACCGTGGCCCAGGCCCGCGACCTCGTGGAGGACGTGGAATGGTCGGCCATGGACGCCACCCGCACGCCGATCGACTACCTGTGCCGCTGCGTCGAGGCTGCGATCCGGGCCGGCGCCACCACGATCAACCTGCCCGATACGGTGGGCTACGCCACGCCCGACGAATACCGCAGCATGTTCCGTCAGGTCCGAGAGCGGGTGCCGAATGCCGACAAGGCGATCTTCTCGGTGCATTGCCACAATGATCTGGGCCTCGCCATCGCCAACTCGCTGGCCGGTGTCGAAGGTGGCGCCCGGCAGGTCGAGTGCACCGTGAACGGCATTGGCGAGCGCGCTGGCAACGCGGCTCTGGAAGAGATCGTTATGGCGATCCGCACCCGCGGCGACGTGATGCCCTACGAAACCGGCATCGAGACGACGATGCTCACCCGCGCCTCGAAGCTCGTCTCCCACGCGACGAACTTTCCCGTGCAGTACAACAAGGCCATCGTCGGCCGGAACGCTTTCGCGCACGAGAGCGGCATCCACCAGGACGGGATGCTCAAGCACACGGAGACCTACGAGATCATGACCCCGGCCTCCGTCGGCGTCGCCAAGACCTCTCTGGTCATGGGAAAGCATTCGGGCCGGGCCGCCTTCCGCTCGAAGCTGGAGGAACTCGGCCTGCACTTGGCCGACAATCAGATGCAGGACGCGTTCGAGCGGTTCAAGGCGCTCGCCGACCGCAAGAAGCACGTCTATGACGAGGACATCGAGGCTTTGGTGGACGAGAACCTCGCCACGGCCCACGACCGCATCCGCCTCGTCTCGCTCTCGGTCATCGCCGGCACCCGCGGGCCCCAGCGGGCGACGATGAAGCTCGCCATCGACGACCGCATCGTCACCGAGGAGGCCGACGGCAACGGCCCGGTGGACGCGGTGTTCAACGCGATCCAGGCGTTGGTCCCGCACGAGGCGCAACTGGAACTCTACAAGGTCGATGCCGTGACCGAGGGCACGGACGCCCAGGCCGAGGTCTCCGTCCGTCTCAAGGCCGGCGAGCGCAGCGTGACGGCACGAGGCGCCGATCCCGACACCTTGGTGGCCTCGGCCCGCGCTTATCTCTCGGCCCTGAACAAGCTCTCGGCCACGGCGGTGCGTCTGCACGCCCAGCACGCCACGGCGGTTTAGCCGGGAAAATGAGGCCCCGGGGGTGGACACCCTCCGGGGGCTTTGCTATCAGCCCCCTCGTCGCAGCGGACTTGGTGGGCCGCAGCGACCGCCGTAAGGCGATGGGTGCATAGCTCAGTTGGTAGAGCAGCTGACTCTTAATCAGCGGGTCCAAGGTTCGAACCCTTGTGCACCCACCAAATTCCTCTGATAGCCAAAGCTCTGGACGAATGTCCGGAGCTTTTGTGTTTTCAGGGCCTTATCGGCATTTCGACGCTCCCTGATCCGGCGCGGGATCGGTTGGTCCTGTGATCGCTCCCAGATCATCGTAGGTCCGCGATTTTCGTTCGGCGGCATGCGTTGGCAAAGCTCTTCTTCATGGCATCGTATCGCTCATCGTCCTAGTTGCCGATCGGGGCGGGCGACGAGGTCCGCCCAGGAGCGAGGGATCGGCGAAACGCAGGCCGTGTGAGGCGAGAAACGTCTCACTCCCGATCTCATCCCGAATTTGGGACCATGCCGGCCGCCAGCGCCGTCCGCCTGGGACATTTCGGTTTGATCGGATGCTGGGAGCGGGTCGGAAGGCCGCACCGCGGGACCACCATAGTCTCTGATCAATAGACGACGGGGAGATCTCACTGATCGCCGCGAACGACGGCGGAGACGTAGACTTCGTCCTGTCTCACCGAAGCATCGGCCGCACGTCGTTACCCTGTGAACGATCGCCCCGAAACGTGCGGAAGCTCTTCGAAACGTAAGACGGGCTCCTCGCTGAGCCATCACGTTCACGGCAATGATCCAGATATACCAGACATTCGGTCTGCGACGCTGGAACCGCTTTCGCCCGCACTTGTTACGAGCTGGACCTTGCGGGGAATTAGCGGAGCGTGGGAGCCACAGTGACACTCGGCGTCGACAGGCATGAACTCCGGCAGATCATCGCCGGGCTCAGCGAAGGGGTCATCCTGGTCGAGCCCGATCAGACGATCGCCTATGCCAACGAGGCCGCCCTCGCCATGCATGGCGCGGAGAGCATTGAAGAACTCGGCGAGACCATCGACGCCTATCGGGAGCGCTTCTCCCTGCGGTACCGCAACAACCGCAGCCCGAACCAATATCCGATCGAGCGTGTCGTCTCCGGTGAGGTCTTCCAAGACGTCGTCGTCGAGGTGACGCGCACCGACAGGCCCGACGTCGATTTCGTCCATTCCCTGCGCAGTCTCGTCGCCACCGACCGGGAGGGAAAGCCGAGCTGTCTCGCGCTCATCCTCAAGGACGTGTCCGACCAGTTCGAGGCCGAAGAGCGTTTCGAGGCCACGTTCAACGCCAATCCCGCCCCGGCGGTGATCTGCCGCCTCTCTGACCTGCGCCACGTGAAGGTGAATCTCGGGTTCCTGGAGATGACCGGCTATACCCGGGACGCCATCATCGGTCGCAGCGTCTATGAGATCGATGTCCTCGCCAATGCCAGAAACAGGGAGCTCGCGGTCTCTCGCCTCAACAGCGGAGGCACCATCCCGCAGATGGAGGCCTGCCTCGACCTTCCTGGAGGCGGAACCCGCCACGTGATCGTCGCTGGCCAGCCGATGGAGCTCGGTGACGAGCCCTGCATGCTCTTCACCTTCGCGGATCTCGAATTGCGCCGGAAGGCCGAGACCGCCCTGCGCCAGAGCGAGGAGCGTTTCGCCAAGGCTTTCCGCCTGACCCCCGTGCCGACCATGCTCGCGCGCGCCGACACCTTCACCATCACCGGGGTGAACGAGGCGTTCTCGAGGATCTTCGGCTATGCAGCCGACAAGGTCACCGGCCGTTCGCCCGCCGATCTCGATCTCTGGGTACACGATGCCGCCCGGACGAAGTTCGAGAGTGCTGTGGCGCGTACCGGCTACGTCCTCGGCCTCGAGATCTGCCTGCGTCACGAGGACGGAACGAATCTCGATTGCCTCGTTTCCGCCGAGCGGGTGGAGATCGGCGACGAGATCTACGCACTTCTGGTCCTGCAAGACATCACCGAGCGTAAGCGCAGCGAACGTGACCTGTTCGGGGCCATCGAGACAGTGATGGCCGATACGTCCTGGTTCAGTCGCGGGCTGATCGAGAAGCTCGCCAATCTCCGCCAACCCGGCGGGGACCATCAGGACTCGATTTCCCCCAACATGACCGTACGGGAACGCCAGATTCTCGATCTCATCTGTTCCGGGCTCGACGACGATTCCATCGCCAAGCGCCTGAGCCTCTCGCGCAACACGGTCCGGAACCACGCAGCGGCGCTCTATCGGAAACTCGATGTCCACAAGCGCTCCGAGGCGATCGTATGGGGGCGAAAGAATGGATTTCCAGCCTCCGCGACCAATTAAATAATCCACCCTACCAGTACATTTGTATCATTGATCGGTACGCCAAAGGATCTACCTGGTGCGCGCAGACATGAACCTTGGTGAAGCTGAGGCTCAGACGATCGGATCAGCGGCCTCGATCCTCATGACGATGTCTGCAGATCCGATAAAAACGGGTCGAAAAAGCTGATCAGCGACGAGAACGCAAAATCCACAAACAGACTCTTCGAGAATTACTGACGGTTGGGACGAACCCAGGAACCAAGCCGGTACGACGCTTGGTCACGCCGTGCAGTGTAATCAGAGCATTCTTTCAGTACAGGAGAAGAACAATGGTCGACACGGATCGGATCACCGGCGCAGCCAAGGAATTGGGCGGCAAGGTTCAAAGTGCTGCAAGCGACTTGACCGGCTCGAACCGCAATTCCGTCGAGGGCCGCGCCCGCGAAGCTCAGGGTGCCGCCGAGAACCTCTACGGGCAGGCGAAGGATGCCGTCCGTGACGTTGGCGACAAGGTTCGGGACTCTGTCGATCATCTCGCCGGCTCCGACGCGGACGAACTCAAGGATCGCGCCCGCAAGGCTCAGGATGCTGCCGGTGACTACTACGACCGGGCCGAGCGCTCCGTCCGCAGCGCCGGCCACGCGGTCGGCGACTATGCCGAGGACGCCTACCAGAACGGTGGCCGTTACCTGCGCCAGGGCGGCGGCGAGGTCACCCGTCAGATTGCTGAATACCCCGTGACGTCGTTGCTTCTCGCCGGCCTCCTCGGCTTTGGGATCGGCCTGCTCGTGCAGCGTCGCGACTGACGCGCGGCTTCGACCTTCCGTCTTTTCTCCCTTTACCGTCTTCCCCCTATCGGCCGTCCGAATCGTTCGGACGGCCGACGACACCGGAGTTTTGTCACGTGGCCACCTCTTCCAGCATTCCGCCCTCGCCGCTCGTCGCGAGCGATACCCGCACCGTCCTTCTCAACCAGGTCTCGTGGGGTGCCATCTTCGCCGGTGCCGTGACGGCGCTGGTGACCCAGGTCATCCTCAACATGGTCGGCGTCGGCGTCGGTCTGTCCAGCGTCGGCGCGAAC
>NZ_BPQT01000026.1 GCF_022179405.1 Methylobacterium marchantiae | reverse complement strand
GCCTGTTTTCGTTCCAGATCGACCGGCCCCGCCTCAAGGCAAGTCCGGTCGATCCGAAAATGTCACTTCTTGCCGAAGGACAGGGCGCCGAAGCGCGAATTGAACCGCGAGACGCGACCGCCGCGATCGAGCATCTTCTGCTCGCCGCCGGTCCAGGCCGGGTGCGTGTTCGGATCGATATCGAGGTTGAGGGTGTCACCCTCCTTGCCGTAGGTCGACCGGGTCATGTAGTCGGACCCATCGGTCATCACGACCTTGATGAAGTGATAGTCGGGATGCTCTGTACCCTTGGCCTTGTCGGCCGCGCTCTTTGCCATGACGAAATCCTTGAATAGCCACGCCGACCGGCCCGCCTGGCGGCCCGCGGCCTTAGATCACGCGCAATCGGATGAAGGCGGGCCTATACCCCACGTGGTTCCTCCGAACAAGCGGTCGGGCGAGGGAGATCGCCCCGGCGAGTGTTTTCTTGAGACGATGACGAGGCACGATGGCTCGCGGGCGTAACAAAACTTCCAGTCGCGGCGTTCCCGGCGGCGAGGGTCGCGGCAAGGCCCCCCTCGGGTCGCTGAAGCCGCTGATTCCCTTCGCGCTGGTCTATCGCGGCCGCATCCTCGCGGCGTTTCTGTCGCTGCTGGCGGCCTCCGGGGCGACCCTGGTGGTGCCCATCGCGCTCAGGCGGGTGATCGATCACGGCTTCTCGCCGGAGGGCCACAGCGTCATCGACGCCTATTTCATGGCGCTGATCGGCGTGGTGACGGTGCTCGCCCTGTCGAGTGCGGCCCGCTACTACACCGTGGTGACGCTGGGCGAGCGCGTGGTCGCGGACCTGCGCAGCGCGGTCTTCGCCCGGCTCACCATCCTCGACCCGGCCTTCTTCGACCGCTCGCAATCGGGCGAGATCGTCTCGCGGCTCACCGCCGACGCGACCCAGGTGAAGGCGGTCTTCGGCGTCTCGATCTCGATCCTGCTGCGCAACGCCTTCCTGTTCGTGGGCGCCGTGGTGATGATGGTCATCACCAGCCCCAAGCTCTCCATCCTCGTCCTCGTCGCGATCCCGCTCATCGTCTTCCCGCTGATCCTGTCCGGACGCGGCGTGAGACGCCGTTCGCGCGCGGCGCAGGACCGGCTCGCCGATGCCTCGGCCTATGCGGCGGAAGCCATCGGGGCGATCCGCACCATGCAGGCCTTCGGCATGGGCCGCGCCACCGCCGAGCATTTCGGCCAGGCGTCCGAGAACGCCTATTCCGCCGCCCGCGATTCGGTGAAGGCCCGCGCCCTCCTCACCGGCGTGGCGATCTTCCTGATCTCGGCCAGCGTCGTCGGGGTGATGTGGTACGGCGCCCAGGGCGTGCTGGCGGGCACGATGACGGCCGGTCAGCTCTCGCAATTCGTGCTCTACGCGGTGTTCGGCGCCAGCGCGCTCGGCCAGCTTTCGGAAGTCTACGGCGAACTCGCCCAGGCCGCGGGCGCCGCCGAGCGGCTAGGCGAGATCCTGGCCGCCGAGCCGGCGATCCGCGCGCCCGCCGAGCCGCTCCTGCTACCGGTGCCGCCGCGCGGCGAGGTGGCCTTCGAGCAGGTCCGCCTCACCTATCCGACCCGGCCGGAGCATCCCTCCCTCGACGGCATCAGCTTCCAGGTGGCGCATGGCGAGCGCGTCGCCCTGGTCGGCCCCTCGGGTGCCGGCAAGACCACGGTGCTGCAGGCGCTGCTGCGCTTCTACGATCCGCAATCGGGCATCGTACGCGTCGACGGCATCGACATCGCCGGCGTCGATCCGGAATCCCTGCGCGAGCGCATGTCCCTGGTGCCGCAGGACCCCACCGTGTTCTCCGGCTCGGTGATGGACAACATCCGCTACGGCCGGCCCCAGGCCAGCGAGGCGGAGGTCCATCGCGCCGCCGAGCTCGCCCATGCGGACGGGTTCGTCCGGGCCCTGCCGCAGGGCTACGCCACGCAGGTGGGCGAGCGCGGCGTGACCCTGTCCGGCGGCCAGCGCCAGCGCGTCGCCATCGCCCGCGCCATCCTCAAGGACGCGCCGATCCTGCTACTCGACGAAGCCACCTCGGCGCTGGACGCCGAGAGCGAACGGGCGGTGCAGACGGCCCTCGACACCCTCATGCGCGGGCGCACCACCCTCGTCATCGCCCACCGCCTCGCCACCATCCGGGCCGCCGACCGCATCCTCGTCCTCGACGGCGGCAAGATCGTCGAGACCGGAACGCATGAGAGCCTGCTCGCGCAAGGGGCGCTCTATGCCCAGCTCGCCGCCCTCCAGTTCACCGATGCGCTGGACGAGACGGCGCGCGGCAAGGAGCCGAAGGCCAAGCGCCTCGCCTTGCCGGCGGAATAGGGTTTTCTCGCGAGGAGAGGTCATTGCGAGAAGAGGGCTGGCGAAGAGAGGTCATGGTGAGGAGAGGGCTGTTGCGCCCATGGCTCTCTCCACAGGCAATTGCGGCCTGGTCGGCGACGTTTGGTTTACGCTAACGAACGACTCGCATTGGTGGCGGCATGGCGCGCATCCTCAAAGACCCCGGTTTCGTCCACCTCCACGTCCACTCGTCCTTCTCCCTCCTCGAAGGGGCGCTGAAGGTCGCCGACATCGTCAAGGCCGCCGCCGCCGACCGGCAGCCGGCCCTCGCGCTCACCGACACCAACAACCTGTTCGGGGCGCTGGAATTCTCCGAGAAGGCCGCCGGGACGGGCATCCAGCCCATCGCCGGCATGCAGCTCTCGGTGGCCTTCGAGGCGCCGGACCCGATGGCGCGGCTGTCGCAGATCATCACCTCCAACGTCGTGGTGCTGGCGCAGAGCGAGACCGGCTACGGCAACCTCCTGCGGCTGGCGAGCCGCGCCTATTTCGACGGGCCCCTCGGCGATGCGCCCCGGCTCACGGTCGAGGCCCTGCGGGAGAATGCGGACGGCCTCATCGCGCTCACCGGCGGCACCACCGGCCCCCTCGACACCGCCCTTCGCGGCGGACGTTCCGAGCTCGCCGCCTCCCGCCTCGCCCAGCTGAAACAGGCATTCGGCGAGGACCGGCTCTACGTGGAGATCCTGCGCCACGGGCTCGACGACGAGCGCATGGTCGAGCGCGAATTGCTGCGGCTCGCCGATTCCAACGGCCTCTCCATCGTCGCCACCAACGAGCCGTTCTTCGCCAAGCCCGACGATTACGACGCCCACGACGCGCTGCTGGCCATCGCCGAGGGACGCCTCGTCTCGGACGAGCGCCGGCGCAAGCTCACCCCGCGCCACGGCTTCAAGACCCGCGCCGAGATGGCCAAGCTGTTCCACGACCTGCCCGACGCGCTCTCGGCCACCGTCGAGATCGCCATGCGCTGCGCCTACCGCGTGCGCACCCGCAAGCCGATCCTGCCGAATTTCGGCGTGGTCGCGGCCCTCGACGCGCTCCCGGTGGAGACGGTCTCTCCCGATGTCGCGCAGGAGATCGCCCTCGACGAGCCGTCGGAACTGCGCCGCCAGGCCGAGGCCGGCCTCGAACTGCGTCTGGCCCAGCACGGCCCCTGCGAGGGCATGACCGAACAGGTCTATCGCGACCGGCTCGCCTTCGAGCTCGACGTCATCGTGAAGATGAAGTTCCCCGGCTACTTCCTGATCGTGTCGGACTTCATCAAATGGGCCAAGGACCACGACATCCCGGTGGGGCCGGGCCGTGGCTCGGGTGCCGGCTCGCTCGTCGCCTACGCGCTGCTGATCACCGATCTCGACCCCCTGCGGTTCGGCCTGCTGTTCGAGCGCTTCCTCAACCCCGAGCGCGTCTCGATGCCGGATTTCGACATCGATTTCTGCGTCGACGGCCGCGAGCGCGTGATCCAGTACGTGCAGGAGCGCTACGGCCACGCCCAGGTCGCCCAGATCATCACCTTCGGCACCCTGCAGGCGCGCGGCGTGCTGCGCGACGTCGGCCGCGTGCTGGAGATGCCCTACGGCCAGGTCGACAAGCTGACGAAGCTGGTGCCGCAGAACCCGGCCAATCCGGTGACGCTGGTCCAGGCCATCGAGGGCGAGCCCAAGCTCCAGGCGGCGATGGAGGAGGAGCCCGTCGTCGCGCGCCTCATGCAGATCGCCAAGAAGCTGGAGGGCCTGCACCGCCACGCCTCGACCCATGCGGCGGGCGTGGTCATCGGCGATCGGCCCCTGGAACAGCTGGTGCCGCTCTACCGCGACCCGAAGACCGGCATGCGGGTGACCCAGTTCAACATGAAATGGGTCGAGGCGGCGGGCCTCGTGAAGTTCGACTTCCTCGGCCTCAAGACCCTGACCATGCTGCGCTGCTGCACCGACCTCCTGGCGCGGCGCGGCATCATCGTCGATCTCGCCTCGCTGCCCCTCGACGACCCGAAGACCTACGAGCCGATGAAGCGCGGCGAGACGGTGGGCGTGTTCCAGGTGGAATCCGCCGGCATGCGCAAGGCGCTCGTCGAGATGCAGGCCGACCGGTTCGAGGACATCATCGCCCTCGTCGCGCTCTACCGCCCCGGCCCCATGGCCAACATCCCGGTCTATTGCGAGCGCAAGCTCGGCCGGGACGCCGGCAACGAGGCGAGCTGGTACCCGCACGAGAAGCTGGAGCCGATCCTCAAGGAGACCTTCGGCATCATCGTCTACCAAGAGCAGGTGATGGAGGTGGCCAAGCTCCTCGCCGGCTACTCGCTGGGCGACGCCGACATGCTCCGCCGCGCCATGGGCAAGAAGATCAAGTCCGAGATGGACGCCCAGCGCGACCGTTTCGTGAAGGGCTCCGTCGCGGGCGGGCTCACCGAGGCGAAGGCCAACGAGATCTTCGACCTGCTCGCCAAATTCGCCGATTACGGGTTCAACAAGTCGCACGCCGCCGCCTACGCCCTGCTGACCTACCAGACCGCCTATCTCAAGGCGAACTACCCGGTGGAATTCCTCGCCGCCGCGATGCAGCTCGACATCGACGTCACCGACAAGCTCGCCGAGTTCCGCCAGGACGCCCAGCGCCTGGGAATTCCCGTGGAGCCCCCCTCGATCAATAGCTCGGGCGTCAATTTCGAGGTCCATGACGGCCGCATCGGCTACGCGCTCGCCGCCATCAAGGGCGTCGGCCGCGCCGCCGTGGAGGCCGTGGTGGAGGCGCGCGGGGATAAGCCTTTCAAGGACCTCGCCTGCCTCGCGCGCCGGCTCAACCCGCGCCTCGTCAACAAGCGGACCCTAGAGAACCTCGTGGCGGCCGGCGCCATGGACGGGATCGAGATCGACCGGGCGCGGGCCTGCGCCGCCGTCGAGCCGATGATGAAGCTGGCGCAAGGCGCGGCGGAGGCCGCCAATACCGGCATCGTCGACATGTTCGGCGGCATCGCCTCCGCCGACGTCACCCTGCGCGTGCCGCCCCACGAGCCCTGGCCCATGGCCGAGAAGCTGAAGAAGGAATACGAGGCCATCGGCTTCTTCCTCTCCGGCCACCCCCTCGACGAATATGCCGGTCTGCTGGAGAAGCTCCGCGTCCAGAGCTGGGCCGAGTTCTGCCGCTCGGTCCGCGCCGGAACCTCGAGCGTCGGCAAGGTCGCCGCTTCGGTCCTCGACCGGTCCGAGCGCCGCACCAAGTCCGGCAACAAGCTCGGCATCGTCACGCTCTCGGACCAGACCGGACATTTCGAGGCGATCATCTTCCAGGAAGGCCTCGGCCAGTACCGTGAGATCCTGGAGCCGGGCCGGCCCCTGGTGCTGCAGATCCAGGCCAATCTCGAAGGCGAGGACGTGCGCGCCCGCATCGTCACCGCCGAACCCCTCGACGAGGCGGTGGCCCGCCACCAGAAGGGCATGCGGGTCTATCTCCGCGACGAGCGCCCCATCGGCAGCGTGCAGCAGCGCCTGCAGGTGCGCGGCGAGGGCGAGGTCTCGCTGATCCTGATCCTCGACGGCGGCGACCGCGAGGTCGAGGTCAAGCTCCCCGGCCGCTACCAGGCCACCCCGCAGATCGCCGGGGCGCTGCGCGCCGTGCCGGGGGTGGTCCAGGTGGAGGTGAACTGAGGCGTCGTATGCGAGCCAAAGCTTCTCTTGATTGGCAACCCTTTGCTTTAAAGGGTTGCCAATATATTATCCTTAATTTGCTACCGCCTCCTCGCTTTTGATGCCGTTTCCTTCTGCATAAATTCGAGCCGTTGCCCTCAGTCGATCCGTATATTCGTAGATCTGATCAAGGCTATCGATTTTTATTCTTTCTTCTTTGTCTCTATCAAACAAGCCGAGATATTTTATGCTTCTATTGAAATGAAGGCGGGCAATCGGTTTACGATTGTTGTTGTCTGCTAAAATCCCACAGTAGCTTTTTTGATCTCTCATGATAACTCTGTTGGGTTTTAGAACTTCACGAACAATTGCTCTGACAATCATAAAACCTTCTTTTTCGTCTTCTGTAGTAACAATTTCTTCGGCTTCTTCTATCGCTGGCACGTCGGGCGACAAATCTAAGATTTCGGTCTCTGCAAGCGCCGTCGAAAGACGAGACTGGACGGAGTCTCGAATGATCTCTCTGAAGGCGGATTTAACCATCGGCGTGAACTGCTCGCGAATTGCAGCAGTGAAGCGGCCGGTTTGAAGGTTCGAGATTAAAATTCGGACGAATTCTTCTGTTGGCGATTCTATCTGTGAAAGAATTTCCTTTTTAATTGCCGACGTATATTTTAGTCGATGAGCGGACTGCAGAATGGTATCTATATTAAAATCTGATTTCGAGAATTTTTTAAGCTCTGATAGGAATTGTGAGTGAAGGTCGGACAGCTCAAAAGTAAAAAATGGCCGTTCATCGAGTTTGTTGGGCGCTTCTAGGTCGGTATGGAAATGAAAAACCCGACCGTTGGTTAGAATAGCAAATTTTGCAGAGGTTACTGAAAAATATCGATAAAGTTGTGCAAGATGGACTTTGTCTAGATTTGTTGTGATTGGTTTGCATTCAATCAATATTCGTATTTGGCCGTCTATTTTGATAACATAATCCACTTTTTCTCCTTTTTTCCCGACCGCATCTGCCGTGAATTCGGGTACGACCTCATTTGGGTTGAAGACATCATAGTCGAGCGCTGCCAGGAACGGCAAAATAATGGCTGTTTTGACTGCTTCTTCAGTAAGCATGGCGCTTGAGTGAGACTTAATGCGGTCCGCCAAAGTGCGCATTTTTTCGTCAATACTCATGAAGTCCTCCCTGAGAGAATAGAAAAATATCACCACACGCGGACGATGTCATTAAGCAACAAGTGCTATCTTGAGTATCTAAAGCTGTTTGGGAGGTCGGCTCGGAACACGGATGCCGAGATGATGCACCGTCGCCCTTTCCAGCCGGTCGTCTCCGGAAGGAAAAACTAAGAATATTTTCTGATGTGCGAGGCTGAAGAAACATCGCTTGTAGAGAGGGACAATGCCCTCAAGCGTGACACCGCTGACATTGTCTGGACGCAATCACGGACGAACGTTGGATATGCCATTTGCGGGGGAAGTGGCCACATATGGCGGCGCGGATTTTGATTGTACCGGACTGGTGGCCGCGGCCACTATGACGCGTACGAGAGGTTTCAAGTAAGATAAACTATGACGAGAACACTCTTGCGCCTGTCGGTCTTCGTCATCCTCGCGACCCTCGTCTTCGTCACCCTGTCGCCGATCGGGCTTCGGCCCATGGTGGCGCCGGCGAATGTCGAGCGGATGTGCGCCTACGCCCTGTTCGGGTTCCTGCTGATCCTGGCCTATCCCAGGCGCTGGTATCTCGGGCTGATGGCCGGCATGGCGGTCGCCGGCATCCTCGAATTCGGCCAGGAATTCTCGCCGACCCGGCATGCCCGGACCGCGGATTTCGTGGTGAAG
The DNA here is from genome assembly GCF_022179405.1 of Methylobacterium marchantiae. GTDB lineage: Bacteria > Pseudomonadota > Alphaproteobacteria > Rhizobiales > Beijerinckiaceae > Methylobacterium > Methylobacterium marchantiae. The sequence continues at coordinate 146,863 of NZ_BPQT01000026.1, read as the reverse complement.
GCGGCGGCCGCCGCTTTCGGCAGCCTCGCGGCCTATCTCGTCCTGGCGGCCTATGCCCGGTTCGAGCGGCCGTCGGCGACACGCTGAGCGACCGGGTGCCTGAGGTGGATGTCTCCGACGATCCCGGTTTCTACGCTCTGCTGACGCAGAGCTTCCGGCGCCTCGTCGGCCGGCCGCTGGTGCCGGAGCCGGCCTACGACGCGGCCTGGCTCCATGCCGAGGCGCCCTTCGCCGTCCTGGCCCATGACGGCGGCGAGGACCCCCGCTTCGTCTATGCCAATCTCACGGGCCTCCGCATCTTCGGCTACCGCAGGGACGAGCTCATCGGCCTTCCCTCCCGCCTCTCGGCGGAGGCGCCCGAGCGGGCCGAGCGGCAGCGCCTCCTCGACGCCGTCACCCGCGACGGATTCGTAGCGAACTACGCCGGCATCCGCATCCGCAAGGACGGCACCCGCTTCCCGATCCGCGACGCCATCGTCTGGCAATTGATGGACGAGGCCGGCAAGGTCCACGGCCAGGCCGCGACGTTTTCGGTGCCAGCTGGAACGGCGGAACTCGACGCCTCCGAACTCGTGAAGACACCGATCCTCCCCACCCCCTCATCCTGAGGTGCTGCGCAGCGGCCTCGAAGGAGGCCTCCAGCAGCCTCGCGTGAACTGGAGGCCTCCTTCGAGGCCTTCGCTGCGCTTCGGCGTCTCAGGATGAGGTCGTGGTCGGGATCGTGATTGCCACCCTCGCGGGGGGGCATTGGCGTGGCGGTTTCGCCGACGAAGGTCACGGCGGCGAGCCACGACTTGAACGATGTCAACTCGGTATCGGCGCACTTCAGGTCGAATGTAATTTTCTCGAAACTGCTCATTTAGGCTTGAGCGAAGGAATGATCGACGATCGAAAGGATTTCCGGCTTTCTGTCCGAGGATTGCCGGTGCCAAAGCACACGTTTGCTTCCGAGCTTGGACACGAACCGACCATCGCTGGTCGGCCTCGTTGTTCCCGGATGCTCAATGTCATTGCTCGAAAACAAGCGCTTCAAGGCTAATTTCTCGGCGGGCGGAAGCAACGCAAGCTGCGCAGCCGCTGAATAACTTATTTTGAACTTGCCTGCGCTCATGATGAAACCCTCATAGCATGTATACAGGTCTTCGGTGAGCGTCGTGCCACGGACTGTATGGCTCCGAACTCGGGTTTAGGGAGGCGGCATGACGCGGCATGACAATGACGGCGTGGGCGTCACACCCGGCGTGAATGCTCCCGCTGGTCAGATGGCAGTAACCCGAATTCGGAGCCCTGTGACGGACCCGCGCCGCATGGTCCTACATACCAGACGATGCCGACGGTGCGTTACAAGGATGAGGTCGTCGCCGCGATCGCATCGCCATCCTCCCCAAGGGTCATCAGCGCAGCGTTGCCTCCCGCCGCGGCGGTGTTGGTGCTGACGCTGCGCTCGCGCAGGAGCCATTCCAGGGGGTAGTCCCGGTCATTGCGCTCGAGTTCGCCAGGTGAGACGGCGAGAACCGGGATGACGGCGCCCGCCAGGGCGGCGGCAAGGCGCGTCGCCGAGAGGATCGCGTCCGCCCCGCCCTCGACCAGGATCGCCGCGCAGCCCAGGGCGTCCGGCCCCGCCGCCACGTCGATGGCGCCCCGGACCGCGCCGGGCAGGGCATCGAGGGCGGGGCGCAGGGCGGCGGGCAAGGCCAGCCGGAGGGCGTTGCCGGTGGCGAGGCAGGCGGCGATCTGCGCGGAGAGCCCGGCCTCCGTGGCCGGCAGGCAGAGGATCGTTCCGCGCGGATGCAGGCTGTAGCGGTTGCTCTCGCCCACCGGGCCGGGCAGGGCGATGTCGAGCCCGAGGAGGCTCCGTTCGGCATGGGCGTCGCAGCGCGCCGCCTCCCTCTCGCGGCCCGCTATCCGCAGGGCGTCGCGCAAGGCGGTCAGGCCGGCCGGCATCGCACCATGGCGCCGGCCGAGGCCGGTCTCCACCGGCGCCGAGGCCAGGAGCCGCCGGAGGTAGAGCGGGCCGCCGGCCTTCGGCCCCGTCCCCGACAGGCCGATGCCGCCGAAGGGCTGGACGCCGACCGCGGCCCCGATGAGGTTGCGGTTGACGTAGAGGTTGCCCGCACGGACCCGCTCGACGAGCCGCGCGACGGTGGCATCGATCCGGCTGTGCACGCCGAAGGTCAGACCGTAGCCGGTCTCGTCGATGGCGGTGACGAGGTCGTCGAGAGCGTCGCGTCTGGTGCGCAGGACGTGGAGCACGGGTCCGAAGACCTCGCCGAGGAGATCGCCGATCCCGTCGATGGCGATGAGGGTCGGCGGGACGAAATGGCCCGTCGCGCAGGAAGGCGGCAGCGGCAGCCGGTGGACCTCGTGTCCGCGCTCCCGCATCCGCGCCACATGCGCCTCGATGGTCCGCCGCGAGGCCTCGCTGATGACCGGCCCGATATCGGTGGCGAGCCGGTCGGGATTGCCGATGCTCAACTCGGCCATGGCGCCCTTCAGCATCGCGAGGACGCGGTCGGCGATCTCTTCCTGCAGGCACAGCACGCGCAGCGCCGAGCAGCGCTGGCCGGCGGAATCGAAGGCCGAGGCGAGGACATCGGCGACCACCTGCTCGGGCAGGGCGGAGGAATCGACGATCAGGACGTTCTGGCCGCCGGTCTCGGCGACGAACGGGATCGGCCTACCCTCCGGCCCGAGGCGCCCGGCCAACTCGGCCTGGATGCGCTTGGCGACCTCGGTGGAGCCGGTGAACATCACCCCCTCCACGCGCGGATCGGCGACGAGCCGCGCGCCGACCGCACCCTCTCCGGGCAGGAGGGCGAGCACGCCGTCGGGAATCCCCGCCTCGCGCAGGATCTCCACCGCCAGCCCGGCCACGAGGGGCGTCTCCTCGGCCGGCTTGGCGAGGACGGCATTGCCCGCCGCGAGGGCCGCCGCCACCTGCCCGGTGAAGATGGCGAGCGGGAAGTTCCATGGGCTGATACAGGCGACCGAACCGAGGGGGCGATGGGTCGCCGCCTCGAAACCCGCCGCCTGGGCCGCGTAATAGCGCAGGAAATCCACCGCCTCGCGGATCTCGCCGACGGCGTTGGCGAGGGACTTGCCGGCTTCCCGCACCAGCAGGCCCAGGAAGGCGTCGCGGCGCTCCTCGATCAGGTCGGCCGCCGAAGCGAGGATCGCGGCCCGCCGGGATGGCGGTGTCGCCGCCCAGGCGGGCGCCGCCGACCTTGCCCGCGCGATGGCCGCATCGACGGTCGCGGCATCGGCCTCGACCACGTGGCCGACGAGATCGTTCCCGTCGGCCGGGTTGAGCACGGCGCGGGGCGCGCCATCGCCGATCTCCCCCGGGATCGGCCGGCACAGGCGGGGCGTCGCCGCGCCCCGGATCAGGCTCGGTCCGAGGTCTGCGAGCACGTCCTCGTCGGCGAGGTCGAGGCCCCGCGAATTCGCCCGCATCCCCGCGAAGAGGTCTCGCGGCAGGGCGATCCCCGGATGGGCCGAGCCCGGTGGTACGACACGGCGCGCCCGCGCCAGGGGATTGGCGACGAGCTCGTCCACCAGCACGGCGGGGTCGGCGATCCGGTTGACGAAGGAGGAATTGGCGCCGTTCTCGAGAAGCCGCCGGACCAGATAGGCGAGCAGGGTCTCGTGCGTGCCCACCGGTGCGTAGATCCGGCAGGGCCGGTCGAGCAGCGTGCCGCCGACCACCTCGTCGTAGAGCGTCTCGCCCATGCCGTGCAGGCACTGGAACTCGTAAGCGCCGGGCTGGAAGTCCGGGCCCGCCATGGCGACGATATCGGCGAGCGTGCGGGCATTGTGGGTGGCGAATTGCGGGAACACCGCGTCCCCGGCCGCCAGCAGCCTGCGGGCGCAGGCGAGATAGGACAGGTCGGTATGGACCTTGCGGGTGAAGACCGGAAAATCGTCGAGCCCGTCGACCTGGGCGCGCTTGATCTCGGAATCCCAGTACGCGCCCTTGACCAGCCGGACCATGAGGCGGTGCCCGCTCCGCCGGGCGAGGTCGATGAGGAAGTCCAGCACCGGGACAGCGCGCTTCTGGTAGGCCTGGACCACGAATCCGAGGCCGTCCCAGCCGGCGAGCCGCTCGTCCATCGCCAGGGCTTCGAGGAGATCGAGGGAGAGGTCGAGCCGGTCGGCCTCCTCGGCATCGATGTTGAAGCCGATATCGTGGCGGCAGGCGGCGAGGGCGAGGTCCGCCAGCCGTGGCAGGAGCTCGCCCATCACAAGCTCGCGCTTAGCCCGCTCGTAGCGCGGATGCAGGGCGGAGAGCTTGACCGAGATGCCCGGCCCGGCGAGCACGCCGCGCCCGGCGGAGGCCACGCCGATCGCCGCGATGGCGCCGGCATAATCCCGGCCGTAGCGGGCGGCATCGTCGGCGGTCCGCGCCGCCTCGCCGAGCATGTCGTAGGAGTATCGGAAGCCCTTGGCCTCCCGGTGCCGGCTGTTGCGCAGCGCCTCGGCGATGCTGCGGCCGGTGACGAACTGGCCGCCGAGCATCCGCATCGCCAGATCGACGCCCATGCGGATGGCGGGTTCGCCCGCCCGCCTCAGGACCCGCGTCAGCGCCGCCGGAAGCCCGGCCTCCTCCTCGGGGCCGACGACCCGCCCGGTCACCGCGAGCCCCCAGGTCGCGGCGCCCGCGAAGACCGACGAGGCGTGGCCGAGATGCGACCACCAATCGCCATGACCGATCTTGTCGCGAATCAGCGCGTCGCGGCTCGACGCATCGGGGATTCGCAGGAGCGCCTCGGCGAGGCACATCAGGGCGACGCCCTCGGCGCTCGACAGGCTGAATTCGCGCATCAGCTGCTCGACCGGTCCGCGCGCGCCCCTCGCACGCAGGGTCGCGACGAGGTGCCTCGCCAGATGCGTCGCCGCGGCGTCCTCGGCCGGGCTCTGGGCCGCCGTCTCGATCAGCGCGCCGAGGCATTCGGGTTCGGGGCGGCGATGGGCGGCACGAATCCGGTACCGGAGCTCTCCGATCCGCATCGAAGGCCCTTGAAATCCCGCAAAAGGCGGCCTCGAATCCGGTGAAATTATCGAAGGGCGTGGACCGTTGTTCATGGGTCGAGACCGTCCCGCCGATGCTCCGGGCGGCCGCCGCTCCCCGGCGCTCACCCAAGGGGAGAGGATGCGCCGAAATTCGCCCGCGCGCACCTGTGCGTTGAGGAAGCGTCCCCCATCGGACACGGACCGGCGGGGCATCGGCCGCAGGACTTTCGGCGGGTTCGGGGACGTCTGGCGTCTTGCAAAAAGCGAGATGCGGGAAGGAGTTGGTCCCCTAGGGCGCCGCCTCCAGGCGTTCCGCTACGAGGTGCTGCAGCCGCCAGAGATGGTCGTCGAGGATGCCGGCCTCGGCGCAGGCCTGCACCGTTCGGTAGAGATATTCCGCGCTCGGGCCGAGATGCCCGGCGCCGGTGGCGATCCGGTCGGCGATCGCCTCCTCGGCGAGGCGCCCGGTATAGCGATCGCTGGCCCGATTGACCACGAAAGTCAGCGCTGTGACCGGGCCCTTAGCCGTTTCCACCACCACCCAGCGCCCCTCGTAGCCGCTGCCGCGCATCTCGCGCCGCCAGACCGGCATCAGGGTCGCGGCCGGATCCAACCCTTTGAGGCGAAACACGATTCCCCGGCAGATCCCACCCCGGTCGAGGGCGAGGACTAGGCCCGGCCTGTCGCGGCTTCCGCGAAAACGCCGCTGCAACAGGCAGAAGCGCCGGTGATAGCCCCGCACCGTGCCGATGCGCTGCTCGGCCACGGCGAATTCCGGCTGCCAGATCAGCGAGCCGTAGCCGAACACCCAGAGCCCGTCCCCCTCCGTCGGCCGGCCATGGAGCATCCGGTCGAGGCCGGGCGCGAGATCGAGATCGGTGAGGAGATTCAGGGCGCTCGCATCGTCGGCGACGGGAGTCGGATGGGCGCGGGCGATGAGATCGAGGGTGAGGGAGAGGGGGCGATGCGGCATGGCCCGTATCGGAGCATCACCGGCCGGCACAGGCAACCCATTATAATGATTGATGTCCTCAGATTTTTGCGTTCCCCAGCGCCTCCAGTTCCTTGAACGGTTCCGTCCGGTGGCCCTCGCAGACCTCGTCGACATCCTCGAGGATGCTGAGCTTGCCGACCTCCTCGCGGATGACGGCCTTGGCCCTCTCGCCCTTCAGGAAGCGGCGGCCCATCATCCGGGTCGACACGCAGTAGAGCGTGCGCCCGTCATCCTGGAACGGCCCGGCGATCCGGCTATGCTCGAACCGAACGGGAAGGAGGGAGATCGATCCGAACGTGCTCTGGCGCAGGGCCAGGGCGGCGACCCGCTCGCGCATGGTGAAGGCGGCGCCGGACGCCGGCGCCGGATCGGGCCGACCGCATCCCGTCAGCGCCAGGACGACGATTCCGAACGAAGGGCGGACGAAGCGCTGCATCACCGCACTCTGCTCGATGGCCTGTGCAGGAACGCTACCGAGGCACACGCTCTGCGGGAAGCGATGAAACGGTGCAATCCAGGTCCGTTCCCCAACATTCTCGCCCGTTCCCAACCCTTTCGCCGCGTCCTATGGAGAGGCCATGCAATGGACCGATGACGGCGTGGTGCTGGGGCTGCGCAAGCAGGGCGAGACGGGCGTCATCCTCGAAGTGATGACGCGAGGCCACGGCCGTCATCTCGGCCTCGTCCATGGTGGTCGGTCGCGCCGGATGCAGCCGGTGCTTCAGCCGGGTAATCACGTTCGCCTCAACTGGCGCGCGCGCCTCGACGACAGTCTCGGCGCCTTCGTGGTGGAGCCGCTCGAATCCGTAGCCGCGCGCCTGATGGGTTCAGGTCTCGCCCTGTACGGGGTGACCCATATGGCAGCGCTCCTGCGTCTCCTGCCCGAGCGCGATCCCCATCCCGCCCTCTACGAGGCAGGGCGTGTGCTCATCGCCCATCTCGACGATCGGGTGATCGCGCCTCTTCTCATGGTGCGGTTCGAACTCGCGATCCTGTCCGACCTCGGCTTCGGCCTCGATCTCAATGCCTGCGCCGCCACCGGCGGCAACGACGCCCTGATCTACGTCTCGCCCCGGACCGGGCGGGCGGTCAGTGCCTCCGCCGGAGAGCCGTTCCGTGACAGGCTGCTGGCGCTGCCGGGCTTCCTTCTCGATCGGGAGGATGGCCGAACCGGCTTCATGGCTCCCGACAAGACGGACGTGACCAATGGATTTACCTTGACGGGGTATTTCCTCGACCAGCACATCTGGGGTCCGCGGGCCATTGCCCCTCTGGAGGAGCGGGCGCGATTCGTTGCGCTGGGGACGCAGAGCGCCTAGGTTCTGTTCGCTTTATGTTCTGATTTGGGTCATGTCCGGCCCGGGAGTTCGTCATGGGCCAGCCCTTCGATCCACCGTCGGGATCCGACGGTATCGAAAGCGTCGAACTGAAGTCGGCGCTGGAAGAGCGCTACTTCGCCTATGCGCTCTCCACCATCATGAACCGGGCGCTGCCCGATGCCCGCGACGGCCTCAAGCCGGTCCATCGACGCATCCTCTACGGCATGCGGCTGCTGAGGCTCGATCCCAACACCGCCTTCAAGAAATGCGCGAAGATCGTCGGCGACGTGATGGGCGACTTCCATCCTCACGGCGACCAGGCGATCTACGACGCTCTGGTGCGTCTCTCCCAGGATTTCGCTCAGCGCTATCCGCTCGTCGACGGCCAAGGCAATTTCGGCAATATCGACGGCGACGGTCCGGCCGCCTACCGCTACACCGAGGCGCGTCTCACGGAAGTGGCACGCCTGCTCCTCGACGGCATCGACGAGGACACGGTCGATTTCCGGCCGTCCTACAACGGCGAGAAGGACGAGCCCATCGTCCTGCCTGCCGCTTTCCCGAACCTGCTCGCCAACGGCTCTCAGGGCATCGCTGTGGGCATGGCCACCTCGATCCCGCCGCATAACGCGGCCGAACTCTGCGACGCGGCGCTCTACCTCATCGGCCATCGCGAGGCGAGCTCGGCCCAACTCCTCACCTTCGTGAAGGGGCCGGACTTCCCCACCGGCGGCATCCTCATCGATAGCGCCGAGTCGATCGCCGAGGCCTACCGCACCGGACGCGGCGGTTTTCGCGTGCGGGCACGCTGGGCGAAGGAGGATACGGGGCGCGGCACTTGGACCATCGTCGTCACCGAGATTCCCTACGGCGTGCCGAAGGCCAGGCTCATCGAGAAGCTCGCGGAACTCCTCCAGGAGAAGAAGCTGCCGCTGCTCGCCGACGTGCGTGACGAATCGGCCGAGGACGTCCGCGTGGTGCTGGAGCCGCGCTCACGCAGCGTCGACCCGGTGATCCTGATGGAATCGGTGTTCCGGCTCACCGAACTCGAAGCTCGCATCCCGCTCAACATGAACGTCCTGGTGGGCGGCCTCGTGCCCCGCGTCATCGGTTTGGCGGAGGCTTTGCGCGAATGGCTCGACCATCGGCGCGTGGTGCTGCAACGGCGCTCGCTCCATCGCCTCGCCCAGATCGAACGCCGCCTCGAAATCCTCGGCGGCCTCCTTATCGTCTATCTCGATCTCGACGAGGTGATCCGCATCATCCGCGAAGAGGATGAGCCGAAGCCGTCCCTGATGAAGCGCTTCGAGCTCACCGAGCTCCAGGCCAACGCCATCCTCGACACGCGCCTGCGCTCCCTGCGCAAGCTCGAGGAGATGGAGCTGAAGCGCGAGCTCGATACGCTGACCAAGGAGAAGGATGGGCTGGAGGAGCTGCTCGGCTCCGAGAAGCTGCAATGGTCTGACATCACCAAGCAGATCCGCGCAGTGAAGAAGACCTTCGGCCCCGAGACCAAACTCGGCGCCCGCCGCACTACCCTGGAGAATCCTCCCGACACCGCCGGGATCGATTTCACCTCCGCCATGGTGGAGCGCGAGCCGATCACCGTTATCGTCTCCAACAAAGGCTGGATCCGGGCCTTGAAGGGGCATGTGGCCGACCTGTCCGGCGTCGCCTTCAAGGGTGACGATGGGCTGAAGATCTCGTTCCTCAGTGAGACGACGGCCAAGATCTTGGTCCTTGCCTCGAACGGCAAGGTGTTCACGCTGGAGGCCGCCAAGCTTCCCGGCGGTCGCGGCTTCGGTGATCCGATCCGGCTGATGGTGGATTTCGACGATGGGGCCGAGATCGTCGCCGCCCTGGCGTATCAGCCCAGCGGCAAACTTCTGGTCGCAGGCTCGGATGGGCGTGGCTTCCTTGCCCCGGCCGACGCGCTGGTGGCGAATACCCGCAAGGGCAAGGGGATTATGGGCCTCGACGAGCCATCAGAGGCGCGACTGCTCGTGCCGGCGAGCGTCGGCGATCACGTCGCGGTCTGCAGCGCCGACCGACTGTTGTTGGTGTTTCCTCTCTCCGAGCTGCCGGAATTGTCACGCGGCAAGGGAGTGCGCCTGCAGCGCTGCCGCCAGAGCACGCTGACGGACGCCCATGTCTTCACCCTGGCCGAGGGCCTGCCCTGGCGCGACAGCGCAGGCCAGGAGCGGCTCGCCAATGCGGTTCTGCTGGAGAAGTGGATGGGCCACCGGGCCGAGGCTGGCACGCTGATGACCCGCAGCTTCCCGAAATTCGATCGGTTCGGGAAGTAGATGCCGAACTCACCCTCGCGGCTTGATCTGCGCTGATGCTTATCGGGTGGTCGCGTGACGAAGGAGTATCTGGATGGCCGACGCCATAAGCCCGCTGACGTCCGATCTCGAAGATCAGCTTGGCCGCATTCGGCGAGCGCGCGAAGAGAGCGAAAAATTCGTCGCCGAGCAGAAGAAACTCATGGTCGAAGCACTGAAGCTGGATCGCGATCGTATGCTGGCACCCTGGCAGATCGCGCCGTCCGGCATGGCTGCCGGAGCCGCGTTCTTCAGCGCAGGCGCTGCTTTCGTGAAGATCCTCTGTCCCTAACGGACAGTCACGATGTCCGTCAGCGCTGTCGCTCAGCGGCGGCGGAACTGTCCGCGGATCGGCGGACGCGGGCCGGAGGAGCGCTCGTCCTTGTGGCGGAACACGAGGCGGCCCTTCTCGAGATCGTAGGGGGACATCTCGACGGTGACGCGGTCGCCGGCCAGAGTCTTGATGCGGTTCTTCTTCATCTTGCCGGCCGTGTAGGCCACGATCTCGTGGCCCTGGTCGAGCTGCACGCGGTAGCGTGCGTCCGGCAGGATCTCGATCACGAGACCGTCGAACTGCATCAACTCTTCTTTCGCCATCCACACTCTCCAGCCGGAACGCCAGAACGGGGCATTCCGGGACACAAAACGAAGCCGTTCGGCAAAACACTACGGGCGGCGGGTCCGATCCCATCGGATGCGCAACACCAGCGAGCGTCGGCAGGACATAATGTTCGCGCGCGCCGTAAGCAAGCTTTTACCGCCGGGAACGCTGTCCCGTCGACAGAAAAGCACCTGCTGTCCTGGTACCCGGAAATCTTCGCGGATCATTCAACTGACGGATCACCGCGCCAGCTATGTCTGCATCTGCGGTAGCGACAACCTTCCCGTCCGGGTGGGCCGGCGGGCCTTCCGTCCGCTTCAGGGCGCGATGCCGTTGCCCGCGTAGTCGATCCGGCCGTCCGGTGTCTTCTTCCAGACCTGTAGCGCATAGCCGGCCCCCCTGGAATTGCCCCTTGCGTCGAAGGCGATCTCTCCGAGGACCGTCTTCAGGGACGCGCCCCCATGAAGGACCGCGGCTACTCGACTGCCTTCTGTCGATTTCGCTTGGTCTACGACCTGCTTGAGGATCTCGACCGCCGCGTAGCCCTGCGCTGCGACCATGTCTGCTTCGGCCGTCTTGGGCTTGGCAGCCGAGCCCTTGGGTTCGGGCAGTTTTCGCGGCTCGGGCAGGGCGGTCATCACCGTCCCCTCGGCGGCGGGGCCCGCTGCGGTAGCGAAATCCTTGTCGAGCAAGCCATCGCTGCCGACGAGGGGGGCTGCGATGCCGGCCTCACGCAGGGTCCGGATCAGGAGGCCCGCTTCCGGAGCAAGACCGCCGAAATAGATCACCTCGACCTGCGCGCGCTTCAGGCGAGCGACGAGGGCGGAGACGTCCTTGTCGCCGCGACTCAGGCTCTCGAACGCCGCCTCTGTCTGTCCGCTCGCCTTGAGAATGCGGGCGACGTCGTCGACGAGGCCGCGGCCGAAGGTGCTCTTGTCGTGGACGAGGCCGATCCGCCGGCCGCGGAACTGCTCGGCGAGATAGCTCGCTGCGATCGGTCCCTGTTCGGCATCGCTGCCGCCGATGCGGAAGATGTTTTGCGCTCCGCGAGTGGTCAGTCCCGGCCAAGTGATGCCGGGAGCCACCGCGACGATCCCCGCCTCTTCGTAGGCCGGCAGCACCGCTGCGGCTACGGTGGCGTTAAACGGTCCGACCACGAGAGAGATTCGATCCGACGCGAATTTCCGCGCCGCGGCGAGCCCCTGCTTGCCCTCACCGGCATCGTCGGCGACCACGAGGGTGATCTTCCGGCCCGTCGTGCCGGCGGCACGGTTGAGATCCGCCGCCGCCTGTTCGGCTCCCGCCCGGAGGCCTTGGCCGAAGGCGGCGTCCGACCCGGTAAGGGGGAGCGAGAGCCCAATCCGGATCGTGGGTTGGGCGGCGATCTGGCCGACGGCGCCCGTCGGAGAGAAAGACAGGGCTGACAAGATCGGCAAGGCGCCAGCGGTGAAGATGAGTCTCATGGAGCGGAGCCCGGATGATCGGCGAGAAGCCGCTGCACTCATCATAGCGCGCTCCGATGGAATTGGCGCGGTCCGAGAAATCAGGCACCGTAGACGAAGGGCGATCCCGGTGTGCTGGATGGCACCCTGCGGGTACTGACCTTGGCATAGGCCTCGCCCGCTCATTGTGCCATCGGCTCCGGAGCCTAAGTGTCCGGCTCGGCGTTGCGTGTCTGCCGTCGTGCCCCTTGCGCGCCTCGCGCGGAGTGTTCCATGCTCTCCACCGAAACCGATATCCTCAATGCGGCCGAGGCTTGGCGCCGCGGCGGGCGCGGCGTCGCTCTCGCCACAGTGGTCGAGACCTGGGGCTCTGCACCGCGCCCGGTCGGCAGCCATCTCGTCATCGACGAGAATGGCAATTTCCTCGGTTCGGTCTCAGGCGGCTGCGTCGAGGGTGCAGTCATCACCGAGGCGCTGGATGCCATCGCCGACGGCCGTCCCCGCGTGATCGAGTTCGGCATCGCCGACGAGACCGCCTGGCGGGTCGGGCTCTCCTGCGGCGGTCGCATCCGCGTCTTCGTCGAGCGGATCGACTGAAGAAAAGCCATGAAACTCGCGTCCCTCCGTGCCCTGAATGTCGAGCGCGCCGCGCGGCGCGCGGCCCTGCTCGTGACCGATCTCGACGATGGCAGCCAACGAGTGGTCCGTGAGACCGAGATTCCAGGCGATCCCCTCGCCGACATCCTGTCTCGACACCTCGCTTCTGGAAGGAGCGGCCTTGTCGAGGCGGACGGGCGACAGTTTTTCCTTACCGTGCAGGCTCCCACCGTCCGGCTCGTCATTATCGGGGCGGTGCATATCAGCCAGGCGCTCTGCCCAATGGCGGCGGCTCTAGACCTGTCAGTGAGCGTGATCGATCCACGCACCGCTTTCGCGACGCCCGAACGTTTTCCAGAGGTTCCCCTCGTGCCGCTCTGGCCCGACGAGGCTCTGGCCGGCCCCCTGCCGCCCCTCGACCGCTACTGCGCGGTCGCCGCCCTGACGCACGACCCGAAGATCGACGATCCGGCGTTGCTCGCGGCGCTGAAGGCCGGGTGCTTCTATGTCGGCGCTCTCGGCTCGCGGAAGACCCATGCTGCGCGGCAAGAGCGCCTGTTGCAGGCCGGACTCTCGCCCGAACAGATCGCGTTGATCGCGGCGCCGATCGGCCTCAATATCGGAGCGGTCAGCCCGGCCGAGATTGCCGTCTCGATCCTGGCGCAGATTGTCTCGACGTTGCGCGCGGCCCATCTGCGTGTCGCGAAGACCGGAGCTCCGGCGTGAAGTTCGGTTCGGTCGCGATCGCGCAGGCGGCGGGGCTCATCGCGGCTCATACCTTGCGGGCCGACGACGTTCTCGTGCGAAAGGGGAGGCCGATCCCTCGCGAAGATGCGCGCCGCCTCGGCGAAGCGGGTCTCACCAGCGTTGTTGCCGTGACACTCGAACCGGGTGATGTCGGCGAGGACGAAGCCGCTGCCCGCCTCGCCGAGCGGGTGTCCGGTACGGGCCTCGTTGCTGGTCCCGCCTTCACCGGACGGTGCAACCTGCACGCCGAGGTGCCGGGTATCCTGACGATCGACAGGGCTGTCATCAATGCCGTGAACGCCGTGGACGAGGCGATCACTCTGGCGACCCTGCTGCCGTTCCGGCCGGTGGTTCCCGGCGAGATGGTGGCGACCGTCAAGATCATTCCCTACGCCGTCTCCGGTGCCGCCCTCGACCGAGCCTGCGGAATTGTCACCCGGGAGGCCCTTTCGGTCGTTCCCTATCGACGACGCCGCATCGGAGTCGTCTCCACTCTGCTGCAGGCGCTGAAGGAGGCCACTGTCGCCAAGACCCTGCGCAACCTCGAGCGCCGCTTGGCGCCGACGGGCGCGGAGATCGTCTCCGACATCAGGGTCTCGCACGAGGCCGGTTCAGTGGCAGCCGCCATGCGCGCGTCCATCGCCGACGATGGCGCGGATCTCGTCGTGGTGTTCGGCGCCTCGGCCATCGCCGACCGGCGCGACGTGATCCCCGCCGGCATTGAGGCGGCGGGCGGGGAAGTCGAGCATTTCGGCATGCCCGTCGATCCCGGTAACTTGCTGCTCGTCGGCCGTCTCGGCGCGGTGCCGGTCATCGGTGCGCCGGGCTGCGCCCGTTCCCCCGCCGAGAACGGCTTCGACTGGATCCTCCATCGCCTCCTCGCCGGCCTTGCGGTCAGCCGTTCAGACATTGTCGGGCTCGGTGTCGGCGGGTTGCTGATGGAGATCGTGTCCCGGCCGCAGCCGCGATCCGGCCAGGAAAGCGCGGGACAGGACGACCAGGAGGAAGATGCCTGACACGATCGGTATCGTCCTCCTGGCTGCTGGGCGAGGAACGCGATTCGGCGCGGCGCCCAAGATGCTCGGGTCTCTGGACGCCAAGCCGCTCGTCCGCCACGCCGCCGAGGCGGCCGTCGACGCCGGTATCGGACCCATCGTTGTCGTGCTCGGTGCCTACGGCGAGGCGGTCCGACAGGCGCTGAGTGGTCTTCACCTCGGGGTCATCGACAACCCGAACTATGCCGAAGGCCTGTCCACCTCCCTACGATGCGGGCTCGACGCCGTCTCCGAGACAAAGGGGATCATCGTGATGCTCGGCGACATGCCACGGATTCGGCCGGCGCATCTTGCGCATTTGGCTTATACCTTCCTGGCCTTCGATCCCGCTCCCCCCGCCATCGTACCGATTCATGGAGGCCGGCGAGGAAACCCGGTCCTTCTCAATCACAGACTCCTCGCCCCGGACCTAGCCTCGCTCAAGGGAGATCAGGGTGCCGGGCGTATCCTCGCGGCACGGACGGATATCGTCGAATTGGAGATGGATGCGGCCGTTATCTTCGATATCGATACGCCTTCGGCCCTGAAGGATGCCGCTCGCTCCTGATTAGGACGCCTTGCCCGGCCGCTTCGCCTCGCTCCGGCATCGGTCGGAGCAGTAGCGCACTTCGTCCCAGACCCGTTCCCATTTCTTCCGCCATGCGAAGGGCTTGCCGCAGGCGGCACAAATCTTCGTCGGCAGATCCGCTTTCTTACGCATCCGCGGCATGAGGTCGTTTCCTGTGCCTACCGCCCGAGTTGACCGGCATCCGAGACCGCAACGGGGCTCCAGCGGGTGATCTGGATGAAACCGTCGCGGGCAGCGACCACTACGTGGCGGCGGTAGCGATGGACAATTGTTCCGGGTGAGTGACGGTGCGGCTCGCGCCAGCCCTCCGCCGCCGCCACGAAGACGCGACTGTCGCCGAGCCGCGCGATGGTCTCGATCGTGCCGAACGCCCGCATGCGCCGCAGGATCGCGTCGACATCGGACCGGAAATCCAAGGTCCGGTCCGCGTCGGTGACGCGAGGCCAGTAGGAGCCGTCGCCCTGGACCTGCGCCGAACGCCACCGCGCCGGTAGATCGCGCGCGATCGGCCCCGAAGCCAAGCGCCGGGCGGCGATCTGGCACTTTGCGAGCAGGGTCTCGTGGGTCTCCTGCGGCGCCATCGCGAAGGCTTCCTGCGCGAGGATGTCGCCGGTGTCGAATCCCTCCTCGGCCAGCACATGCGCCGTCACGCCCCAAGCCTCCCTCGCATCCGTGATCGCCTTGAACAGGGGATAAGGACCACGACCGATCGGCAGCGGTGAGGGATGGAAATTGAGGGCGTAGGCGGCTCGCCCGCGCCAGCCGCGGAT
Organism: Methylobacterium marchantiae; assembly: GCF_022179405.1. Lineage (GTDB taxonomy): Bacteria > Pseudomonadota > Alphaproteobacteria > Rhizobiales > Beijerinckiaceae > Methylobacterium > Methylobacterium marchantiae. The sequence continues at coordinate 131,436 of NZ_BPQT01000026.1, read as the reverse complement.
CAACCAGGGATAACCGGCCACAACCAGGGCCCAGTCGGTGCCATGGGTCTGCGCAAGGGCATCGAGATCGGCGAGCTTGATCCGAGAAAGCTGCATCGGGATGCGGTGCCGGCGGCTCTGGGCCACCACCGCCTCGTTGTGATCGTAGAGACCATCGCAGGGTCGGGTGAACAGCTTGATCGGCGTCCAGCCGGCCTCCACCAGTGCTTCGAATACGCCGCCGAGGAAATCGATACCGGCGAAGGCGAACTTCATGAGGATCCTCGGGAGCGGTTGCGAGGCGTGCGACTCTACGGATGGGGCCTCACGGGCTCCACGGCAGCATGGTGCGCCTTACCTACCCGATCCGGTATGGATTGGGAGCGGCCATGAATCGTGTTGTGATCTACGGCGGGACCGGCGGCATCGGCTTGGCGACGGCCCAAGCCCTGCGCAAGCGCGGCTGTAGGCTGCATCTGGCAGCGCGTGACGTCGGCCGACTCGAAGAGACCGCCGCCGGCCTGGGCGAGACCACCTTCACGGCCGGAGACGCTATGGACCCCGCCTTTTTCACTGCCGTCGCACAGGAAGCGGGCGACACTCTGGCTGGGCTCGTCTACGCGGTCGGCACGATCAACCTGAGGCCCCTGGCGCGGCTCACCGCCGACGATGCGCTCACCGATTTCAAGCTCAACGCTCTCGGCGCCTTTCTGGCCCTACAGGCTTCGGCGCCAGCGCTGAAAGCGGGTGCAGGCGAGGCCGGGGCCGGGGTCGTCCTGTTCTCGACCGTGGCAGTGGCGCAGGGATTTCCGGCTCATGCCTCCGTCGCCATGGCCAAGGGGGCGGTGGAGGGGCTGGCCCTGTCTCTCGCTGCCGAACTGAGTCCCCAGATCCGGATCAACGTTGTCGCTCCCTCTCTGACGCGCACGCCGCTGTCTGCGGCGATCACCAGTAACGAGACGCTGGCCTCCGGGATCGCCTCCATGCACGCACTGCAACGACTCGGGACACCGGATGATATCGGCGCGCTCGTCGCCTTCCTCGTTTCGGCGGAAGCCGGTTGGATCACCGGACAGGTGATCGGTGCCGATGGCGGTCGTTCGTCGTTGAGAACGAAGGGGTGAGTGCTCGACGGACTCTCCGCTTCGTCCTCGGTGACCAGCTTCACCGGCGGGTCTCCTCTCTCGTCGACATCGACCCTGACACGGACATCGTGCTCATGGTGGAGGTGTGGGAGGAGGCGACCTATGTCCGCCACCACAAGCAGAAGATTGCCTTCCTGCTCTCGGCCATGCGTCATTTTGCAGAAGAATTGAAAGCGGACGGCATCGCCGTCGATTACGTGCGTCTCGAGGCTCAGGGGAACACAGGCTCCTTCACCGGCGAACTCCAACGAGCGATTGTCCGGCACGAGCCCGATAGGATCGTCGTCACCGAGCCTGGCGAATGGCGCGTCTGGGAGATGATGCAGGGTTGGCGCGAGGCCCTGCCGGTGCCCGTGGAGATCCGCGACGACAACCGTTTCCTCTGCTCGCGGGATGATTTCGCCCGCTGGGCCGAGGGGCGGCACGCCCTACGGTTGGAGACCTTCTATCGCGGCATGCGCAAGCGCACCGGTCTCCTGATGAAGGATGGCGAGCCGGTCGGAGGACAGTGGAACTTCGACCATGACAACCGCAAGGCGCTCCCTCCCGGACACCGATCGCCGCAGCGGCTCGGCTTCGAGCCCGACGCGATCACATCCGAGGTCATTGCCATCGTGTCGGAGAGGTTCGCCGACCATTTCGGTGATCTCGACGCCTTCCGCTGGCCAGTGACACGGGGCGACGCCATCATTGCCCTGAAGCACTTCCTGGATGATTGTTTGCCGCATTTCGGCGACTACCAGGACGCGATGAAGACGGACGCGCCGTTCCTCTATCACGCTCTTCTCGCGCCGGCGCTCAACGCGGGTCTGCTTACTGGAGGAGAGGTCTGCCGCGCGGCCTCCCGCGCCTACGACGAAGGACGCGCACCGCTCAACTGCGTCGAGGGCTTCATTCGCCAGATCCTCGGATGGCGTGAGTATGTCCGAGGCCTCTATTGGACGCGGATGCCGGCCTATGCCGATACCAATGCGCTCGGTGCCAGCCGTGACCTGCCCTGGTTCTACTGGTCGGGCGAGACGAAGATGAACTGCATCGCGCAATGCGTGGCCGATACGCGGGCCCATGCCTACGCTCATCACATCCAGCGACTGATGGTGACAGGGAACTTCGCCCTTCTCGCCGGCCTCGACCCGGCCCAGGTCGAGGAATGGTATCTCGTCGTCTATGCCGATGCCTACGAATGGGTGGAACTGCCCAACGTCCACGGCATGGTTCTCTGGGCCGATGGCGGGGTGATGGGCTCGAAGCCCTACGCGGCCTCGGGCGCCTACATCAACCGGATGTCCGACTACTGCCGGGGATGCGCCTACGATGTCAGGGCTAAGACCGGCGAAGGTGCATGCCCCTTCAATTATCTCTACTGGAACTTCCTGATCGAGAATGCGGGTCGCTTGCAGGGAAACCCTAGACTGGCGATGCCCTACCGCACCCTCGATGGAATGGGATCCGTCCGCCGTAGCGAGATCGTCGCCGATGCCGCGCGCTTCCTCGACGGCCCGGAAATGCGCTCCGCGCCTGCATGAGCCTTACCAGGGCTTCCACATGCTGAGCGCGACATAAGGGCTACCAACGCTTCCCGCTTCGACTTGGTAGCCCAGTGAGGCCCTGAAGCCCACGTCGCCGATGCGAAAGTCGGTGGCATGTATGCCGATCCCGACTTTCGAGTATCCTGTGCCATCCACATAGAAACTGGCCTCGGGGCCGAGATAGGCGCCCCAGATGTCATGGCCCCAGGCAAGGCGGCTCCAGGCGCTCTGTCGCGTTGAGCCGAGGATCGCCGTTGCGGTTAAGAGCGTGCTTTCCGTCGGACGCGCCCAGACTTCCCCATGCAGCCTGATTCCGTATCGGAACGGCAGCCTCTCGGTGCCGAACACACCCCCTTCCACCTCGATACTACCCTCCGGCCCGGCGAAGGCAGCAATGGTGCCCCAATCGTGGAACCATTGGTAGCCGACCAGTACAGCCCCGAGAGCAGTCTGACGGATCAATATGGTCGAGATGCCGTGGATCGTTGGACCGCGCTCGGTTCTCGCACCGCCGCCGGCACTCGCGAGGATCGCGAAACCATCCTTGTCCGGCCCGTTGAAGGTGATCTTCGTTCCGCCCGTGACGAACGAGGAAGGCCCGGCGTCGAGGCTGCCGAAGATCAGCGCCGAGACCGCGTTCTCTTCCCCTCGCGCCGAACCGACATCGAAGCAGAAACAGACGGATGCAAGGGACGCGATAGCGCGGATGGGCGAGCGCCTGGATCGTGCCGTCGCTCCCGCCGGTTGTTCCACGTCCGTCCACGCTCCCCATAGAGAGAACGAGCGTATGGTGCAGATCATAAATTGTATTGGTCATATCGAAATATACTGTGGATCGCGACCCAGACCGGTGCGGATATGGCAAGCAAGCCCATTCCCTTTAGTCTTCAAACGAGGAAAATATACTTGAGGTCATGCTGATTCAGATTCGACAGCGTGAGGTGGCGATCGCCACCGTCCCGCCCAAAGGGTCGTTCCGGCCTGGGCCGAGCGAGGATACGACGACGGCAGCATCCGTGATTCGGTTGGCGCCGGACGGGGACTAGGATAGAGCCCGCGGGAGAACCGTCGCCAAAGGCCGAGTTGTCTTGTCACCAGTTGCCCGAACTTCCGAAGTTCTCACAGTGCTCGCGGCACAGGAGACGGATCGGCTGACGATCGGCGACATTGTCGCGGTGCTGAAGGACCGTGCCTTCGCGCTCCTCATCGTCATCCTCGGCCTGCCGAACTGCCTGCCGATGCCGCCGCCGATCCCTCTCGTCTGCGGGCTGCTCCTGCTGCTCGTGGCCGTACAGATCACGGCAGGGATGTCGTCGCCGTGGCTTCCCCGCATGCTGCTGCGCCGTTCGATCGCCCGGAGCGATGTGGAACGGGCCGCCAAGCGTGCGGTGCCATTGCTCCGGCGTCTCGAGCGCTGGTCGCGGCCACGCATGAGCTTGTTCGAGACCGGACTCGGCATGCGGACGGTGGGGTTGATCCTCCTCACCTTGTCCTTGGCGCTGGTGGTGGCAGCTCCCTTGGTGGGGCAAATTCCCCTCGGACTTGCGATCTGCCTCGTCGGTCTAGGCCTCGTCGAGCGCGACGGGTTACTGGTGGTCCTGGGCCTTGGCGTCGGTGCGATCGGCGTGCTGCTCAACGCCGGCTTCGTCTACGCCATCGTCTCCGGCATCATGAGTCTTTTCAACCTCTAGTTTCAGCCTTCGAGGTGTCGGGGTCTGAAGAGGCGCCAGACGAGGCCGCCCCTCGGCCCGAACAGGAGCGAGCCGAGGTAGAGGATCCCTGCTGCCAGGACGATCGATGGACCGGTCGGCAGGTCGGCGCGGTAGGAAGCGGTGAGACCGACAAAGCTCGACAATATCGCAACCAGCATCGCGATGGGGATCAGGCCCGACAGGTCGGTGGCCCAGAAACGGGCCGTGATCGCCGGCAGAAGCATCAGACCCACCGCGAGCAAAGTTCCTAGGGCCTGGAACCCGCCGACGAGGTTCATCACTACGAGGCCGAGAAACGCGTAGTGCACCGGCCCTCCTGCTCGGCTGACGGTGCGCAGGAACAGCGGATCGACGCATTCCATGACCAGCGGACGATAGAGCGCCGCCAGCGCGAACAGGGTCACGGTGGCGATGCCTCCCAGCAGCATCAGCGCCGGGTCGTCGAGGGCCAGCACCGTACCGAAGAGGATGTGCAGAAGATCGATCTGCGAGCCTCGCAGGGAGACGAGCAGGACGCCGGCCGCCAGCGAGATCAGATAGAAGGCGGCCAGGCTCGCATCCTCCTTTATCGACGTCGTGCGGGTGACGATTCCTGCGAGCAGCGCCACGAGCAGGCCGGCTGCGAGCCCGCCGATGGTCATGGCCGGCAGCGACAGGCCGGCGACCAGGAAGCCGATGGCCGCGCCTGGCAGGATCGCATGGCTCATGGCGTCGCTCATCAGGCTCATGCGCCGCAGCATGAGAAAGACTCCCACCGGAGGAGCCGAAAGCGACAAGGCGAAGCAGCCGGCGAGAGCCCGGCGCATGAAGCCGAACTCGATGAAGGGGCCGAACAGAAGATCGATCACGCGGCGTGCCCATGGTCGTGACGATGATCATGACCATGGGGGTGATCGTGGCCGTGGATGTGGCGATGCCCGTCGCTGAAGGGGGGCGCTCCGTGGTGGTGACCGTCGCCGCGCCCGCAGATCGCGGCATCCTCGTCCCAGGCTTCGGACAGGGCCTGTGCGCGGGCGAGGTTCTCCCGGGTCAGCACCGTCTCGGTGTCGCCCCACGCCACCGGCTCACGGGCGAGGAGAAGCGTCGTTGGGAAATGTCCTCTGACCTGATGCATGTCGTGTAGCGCGGCGACGATGGTGCGACCCTCGGCGTGCCAGTCGCGGATCAGGGCGATCAGATCGGCGGTGGTCCGACCGTCGATACCGGTGAACGGCTCGTCGAGGAGGATGATGCGCGCATCCTGCACGATGAGCCGCGCGAACAAGGCGCGCTGGAACTGTCCGCCCGACAGGGTCCCGATCAGGCGGTCCTCGAAGCCGAGGAGGCCCACGGCCGAGAGTGCCCGCAGCAGGGTCTGGTGATCCGGCGCCGCACTGCGCCAGGCACCGAGGCGGCGCCAGCGTCCCATCGCCACGAGATCGATGACGCTCAAGGGGAAGCTGCGATCGATCTCCCCGGCCTGAGGCAGATAAGCGATGGAATCGGCACCGGGCCGGTCGATCCGTCCATCGAGGCATCGGATTTCGCCGACGATGCCCTTCAGCAACGTCGATTTGCCTGCACCGTTGGGGCCGACGAGGGCCAGGAGAGCTCCGATGGGAATGATCCCATCGAGGTGATGGACAGCGGGATGGCGGTCATAGCCCAGAGTCAGACCACGCAAGGCAATGGCGCCGGGCTGAACTGGGGCATCCCCGACGAGGGCGTGTGTCATCGTTATCCCATGGCCCAGAAGATCGCGCCCCAGACCAGCCCGGACAGGATCGCGGCGATCAGCAGTCGCGAGGATGCGCCGGCCCGGAACAGAGAGCGGCGAGGGAAGGGCTTGACCTGGAAAGGGCGCGTCACGGCGGTTCGGGTACCAAGAGGGGGCGAATTGCCCGAACGGGAGCGGCGAACTATCTCTTGTGCTGATACACTGTAACATCGCGTGAGTTCAACGTGCTGGAACGCATCGATCGGCGATCACGGGAGGATGGGGTGCACGACCTTGGTGCCGTTCACGAACACGCGACCTGCTGCGGCAATTCCGTAGACGCCCTCGCGCGGGCGGAGCGTCTCTGTGCAGAGCGCGATCTGCAATTCACCCGGCTTCGCCGAGACGTGCTCGAAGCGGTGGCGACCGAGACCAAACCGCTCGGCGCCTACGACATCGCTGAGCGCCTGAGTGGGCAGGGCCGCCGGGTCGCTGCTGTCTCGGTCTATCGCGCCCTCGACTTTCTCACCGAGAACGGTCTCGTTCACCGCATTGCCAGCCGCAACGCTTTCGTCTCCTGCGGCCATCAGCACGGCGAAGGCGCCGGGCTCGTCTTTCTGATCTGCCGCACCTGCGGCAGCATCGACGAGACCACCTCCCCGGAGGTTGACGATCAGCTCGACAGGACTCTGGCGAAGGCGGGCTTCAAGCCGTCGAGCCGGATCCTGGAAGTGGAGGGCGAATGCGGCGCCTGCCTCGGGCGGGAGTCACGATCTTAACGCGCCGGTGCCCGGCATCAGCGTGCGTTGCGATAGGCCCGACGAGAGACGATCGTCTGCATCATGATCTGGATGTCGAGCCAGATCGACCAATTGTCGATGTAGTGCAGGTCGTGGTTCACGCGCCGTTCCATGTCGAGATCGGTCAGGGTCTCGCCGCGCAAACCATTGACTTGAGCCCAGCCGGTGATGCCCGGCATGACGTTGTGGCGGCGGGCATAATGCGCGATCCGGCGCTCGAAGCTGCGGTCATGGGCGAGGGCATGGGGGCGCGGGCCCACCAGGGACATCTCGCCCTTGAGGACGTTGATGAGCTGGGGCAGTTCGTCGAGGTTCGTGCGCCGCAGGATGGCACCGATCTTCGTGATCCGTGAGTCGTTGCGCGTCGCCTGACGGAAGACGGCGTTGTGCTCCGTTTTCATGCTGCGGAACTTGAACACGCCGAATGCCTGCTGATTGAAGCCATAGCGGCGCTGTCGGAAGAAGACCGGGCCTGGGCTGTCGAACTTGATCAGCATGGCGATGGACGCGAAAAGGGGAGCCAGCAGGATCAGCGCAACGGCCGCCAGGGCCATGTCGATACCTCGCTTGAGGGCGATCTCACCGAAATTGAGCGGGCGGCGACCAATATTGATGCCCGACAGACGACCGACCCGCGCCAGCCTGAGATCGGGGAAACGGTCCATCACCGAGCTGGGACGGAGGTGCAGGGCGGCCGGGACGCGCAGGAATGCATCGACGCATCGTTCGATATCCGTCGCATCCGTCCAGGGCACCAGGATGAAGACGTCGTCAGGCTGAAGGAAGCGCACCACGGAGACGGCGAGGTCCAGATCTTCCGACATCTGAGCCTGACGCACGGACGCCTCTTCTCGAGCGTCGATGCGGCGAAGGTAGCTCGTGCCTACCACGCGCAGGCCGAGTTCCTCCGTGTCGTGACTGTTGTAGAAGCCGGCAATGTCTTCCTCGAAACCGACGAGGTGGATCCTGTTGATCGAGGACGAACTCGGGCTGGTTGCGCGCCGGACGAGGCCGACCATCGCGAGGCGAGACAGGTAGAGGGCAGGCAGCCCGGCGAGGAAGAAACCGATGGCGACTGCTCGTGAGAAGTCGTTCGTCGTCTTTGTCGCGAAGCCGACGACGAGGACGATCCCCCAGGCCGTCAGCCAAAGACCAGCCATGCGGCGACGCTGAGGGCCGCGCGTGAGTTGCGCATCTATGTTGTACTCTTCACGCACCAAGTTGGTCAGGAGAACGAAGACCGAGACCAGCCCCGCCAGCTGAAAGCTCCCGGTCATGCCCACGGAGAGCTGCCGGTCGAAAGCGAACTTGTAGTAGATCGCTTCGGCAAGATAGGCCGTCGCGACGATCGTCACCAAATCCGACGCAGCCAATGCGGTGGATAGACCGAGCCGGAACGCACCTCGCCACCGTTTAGGCAGAACGGCCGCCCATGCTTCCCGCCTGCCGCGATGCATTGCCGGCGGGCTCTGGTAGATGTCGGAAAGACGTTGCTGGAACATCTGGGGCGCTATGTACCGGAGTGAAGCTGCGACTGTGTCGGAACGGGACAAACGACCGGCCGACCCTCTTGACGTCTGGAATGACAGCAAGCGTCGGGCCTGTGCGACGTGTTGAAACTCCGTTCCCGGAAGCTTGCTGTGACCCTGCCGCTTGCCACCGATCGAGTTGATCGAAGGCAGAAGATCCGCTGCAGGACTTCGTTAACCTCTTAACGTTTGTGGTGCAGGTTTTGGGTTCAGAGGTTCCGGACAAATCTGCAGGGGCAGTCACGATTCCGTCATTGGCAGTCATTGGACGGCGCGATCGGGATCGCTGGAGCAGGGAAAGTCCATTAGGTCGTGCGACGAGCTGCCGTGACGGTGCTTTCCAAAGTCGTCGGGCGCATGGAAACCAACGATGTGCGAATCGAAGTGTCTGGAACCTGAAATGCAGGTCGTCACAACGCAACCTGATTCCGCCAGGCGCCTCGATACGACGGCGCCGACCTTCGCTGTCCTCGGCGCGCTGAGCCTGTCGCATCTTCTCAACGACTTGATCCAGTCGCTTCTGCCGGCGATCTACCCTCTCCTGAAAACCGGCTTCCGGCTCGATTTCGGGCAGATCGGATTGATCACTCTCGTGTTCCAACTCACCGCATCGGTGCTGCAGCCCCTTGTCGGATTACAGACCGACCGTAGGCCTATGCCCTTCTCACTGGTTCTCGGCATGGCTTCTTCGCTGGTCGGGCTGATGCTGCTCTCAGTCGCTTGGACCTACGGGATGCTGCTCATCGCTGCGGGACTCGTTGGCCTCGGCTCTGCTGTGTTCCACCCCGAAGCCACCCGGATGGCACGATTGGCATCGGGCGGACGTTTCGGCTTGGCGCAATCGCTGTTTCAGGTTGGCGGCAATGCTGGAACGGCGCTCGGCCCGCTTCTGGCCGCTTTCATTGTCGTGCCGAAAGGTCAGTCCAGCATCGCCTGGTTCTCTCTCGCCGCTCTCACGGGGATCGGCGTCCTGACACTGGTGGGACGCTGGTATCGCAAGCGGTTGGCAGGAACGGCGCGACCGACGAGACGAGCCGGTAGCGTACCAGAACCGGATCTCTCGCAAGGAGAGATCGTCGCCACCATCGCGATCCTGCTGGCACTCATCTTCTCCAAATATTTCTACATGGCAAGCTTTTCGTCCTATTACACATTCTACCTGATCCACCGTTTCGGATTGCCGGTGGCCGAGAGCCAGGTCTACCTGTTCGTCTTCCTGGGCGCTGCTGCAGCGGGCACCATCCTCGGTGGACCAATCGGCGATCGATTCGGTCGCAAACCGGTAATCTGGACCTCGATCCTCGGGGTACTTCCATTCACCCTCGCCTTGCCCCATGCCGATCTCGTCTGGACCGTGATCCTGACCGTGGCGATCGGGCTGATCCTGGCTTCGGCGATGCCGGCGATCCTGGTCTACGCACAGGAACTCCTGCCCGGACGTATCGGTCTCGTGGGCGGCCTCTTCTTCGGCTTCGCATTTGGAATGGGTGGGCTGGGCGCGGCTGTCCTTGGCGAAGTCGCCGACCGAACCAGTATCGAGTTCGTCTACGGCTTCTGCGCCTACCTTCCCCTCATCGGCCTCGCCGCGGCATTCCTGCCGAAACTCGGCCGGTGAGGCTGGAGCAACATCGCGTCTCTTATTCGCTCAGACGACCGCCTCGGAATGCGTCTCCGACGGAGATTTCGTCAGGGTCTGAATCGTCTCGAAGCCTTCGAATTGTGGATGACCGAGGTAGAGGGGCTTCGTCGACGGTGCCCGACTGTGCGCCCTGCGGAACTGCTCCGACCGGGTCCACACCTCGAATGCGGATTTGGAAGCCCAGACGGTATGCGATGCATACAATACGTAGTCTTCGTGCTCCGGGCCGCGCAGGAGCTGAAACTCGACGAACCCATCCATCTCGCCCAGTTGACTGTCGCGTCCGAGCCATACCTGCTCGAATTCTGCCGTTGCGTCTTTCACGACTTTGAATCGGTTCATGGCGATGAACATGGAAACCCTTTTCCCGTTGTCGGCAAATTACGAGCACCTCATTCTAGCTCGACTCGGATGGCTTGAGAAATGAATGGAAACAGTTAGTTTTCTGGATACGAAAATGACGCTTTTTGTGTTATATTAAGACTCCGAGATAAGACTGGTTCCTTCTCTCAGAAAGAGGGCCGCTTCCTGCCATGCATCGTTCGCAACGCCAAGCTTGCCGCCACTCTTGCCATCCATGCCTAGTTTGTGGTCAAGCTGTTTTGCGCATTTTGATGCGTCGTTTTGATCGTTGCCCTGCGGAACGACCCTGGAGATTTCGGTCTATTCTGGGATACCTCAGGGTGCCTGATAGGCCATGTTCTATTTGACCCTCGGGCAAGCCGAGTCAGTCATATCGAAGATGGCGTGTCGACCGCAAAGATCGGAACGGTTGCGAACGACCGTATTGAGCACTGAAACGAGTGATGATGCCAAAGCAAACGACCGACGTCGATCGCCTAGTCGGGCTACGGATCACAGCCTTGCGCAAGGCTCGTGGCCTTAGCCAGACTGCGCTCGGAACCGCTGTCGGTGTTACATTTCAGCAGGTGCAGAAGTACGAGAAGGGGCAGAACCGGGTCGGCGCAGGACGTCTCCGCGAGATCGCACGTCTCCTTGAAGTGCCCGTGTCCGCTTTCTTCGAGGAAGACGAGACCCAAGGAACTCAGTCGGATGTGTTCGGTTTTTTGAGCGCTCAGGGTGCGATCGAGTTGCTGCGAGCCTATGCCTTGATCGAGGACGATCAGCTACGGCGTGACGTATTAGCGATCGTTCGCACCGCCGCAAAGATGGGAAAACGCGCAGAAGTGCCCGTGAGCGCATGATCCCTTTTCGCTATCCAATCAGATGAAAAAAGCTGCCTGAGACTTGCCCGAACCGATGTCCGGCCAGTCCTTGCGGAATACCTTCGGCATCAGTCACATTCGCTAATGCGATATCAGGACCGGGTGTCGCGGTGAGTTCGCTGGCATAGTGAAACTCGTGGCCGATGAGCCGGGCGCCGGCTCGACCGAGTGTTCCATCGGCGATCAACGTCGCGACGCGATAACCGAGATGCAGTCGACGCGCCTTGTATGAGGTTGCGACCGGAAGCAACCCCGCCATCGAATGCGTAATCCCGGCAGCGTCCTCGAGGCTGGTTCCGAGCACCATGTAGCCGCCACACTCACCATGAACGGGCTTGTGCCGGGCAAAGCTCCTCAGTCCATTGAGGAACGTCGCGGCCGCCGCCAGCCTTTCGGCATGGAGTTCGGGATATCCGCCCGGGAGCCAGCAGGCGTCGCAGCGGTCGGGCGGGGCTTCATCGGCGAGGGGCGAGAAAGCGACGATTTCCGCGCCCGCGGCGCGCCAGCCGGCTTCCATATGCGGATACAGAAATGAGAACGCCTCGTCCGAGGCGACGGCGATGCGCTGTCCCGGAGGAGGGGGCAGGGTCAGCTCCGCCAGGTCGGGCAAGCGCCCCGCTGCCGCTGAGAGGATGGCATCGAGATCGAGGCTAGCCTCGGCGAGATCGGCGAGGCGATCGAGGCGGGCGTCGAGATCGCCGGTCTCGCGGGCCTGGACCAGACCGAGATGGCGCTCGGGCAGGGCAAGGGTCGCGTCGCGCATGAGCACGCCGAGCACCGGGATGCCGACCCGCGTGAGCCCGGCCTCCACGAGGCGACGATGGCGGGGGCTGGCGACCTTGTTGAGCACCACTCCGGCGATGCGGATGCGCGGATCGTAGCTGGCGCAGCCCAGCGCCACGGCCGCAGCCGATTGCGCCGCGCCCGACACGTCGACCACAAGAAGCACGGGCCAACCGTAGCGCGCCGCGATGTCGGCATTGGCGCCAGTGCGGCCCTCGCCTGCAACGATGCCGTCGAACAGGCCCATGGAGCCTTCCGCGATCACGATATCGGCATCTCGCCCAGCCATCGTCGCCACCGAATCGAGCATGGCATCGGGCATGGCGAAACTGTCGAGATTGACGCTGGGATGACCGGTCGCTGCCTGATGGAAGGCCGGGTCGATATAGTCCGGCCCGCATTTGGCGCCGCGGACGGCGAGGCCACGTCGGGCAAGCGCCCGCATCAGCGCCAGCGTCACGGTGGTCTTGCCCGAACTCGACCGCGGCGCGGCGACGAGCAGGCCCGGCGGATTCGGCCTTCCCGGCATCGTCATGCGCCGGCCTTCGGAACCGGCTGCCCCGTGGGGCGGAAACGCCGGTCGTAGTCGGTGGAATAGAGTGCGCTCTCGCGAAACTCATCGGCCGCCAGGGCGGGGCCGACGAGGATCAGGGCCGTCCGCTCGATGGACGCGAAGCGCACCTCCTCGGCGATGGTGGCGAGAGTCCCGGTAAGGACGCGCTCGTCCGGCCAGGTTGCCCGGAACACTACGGCCGCGGCGCAATCCGCCCCGTAGAACGGCACCAGTTCGGCCACCACGGTCTCGATCACGTGGATGGAGAGATGCAGGGCCAACGTCGCGCCGGTGGCCGCGAAGGCTGCGAGCGTCTCGCGCTCCGGCATGGCGCTCGCCCGGCCGGAGGTGCGTGTCAGGACCACCGATTGCGTCACGCCCGGAACGGTGAGTTCACGCCGGAGCAGTGCGGCGGCGGCGGCGAAGGACGGTACGCCCGGCGTCACCGTGTAGGGAATGCCGATCCGGTCGAGGCGGCGGGTTTGTTCGGCGAGGGCGCTCCAGATCGAGAGGTCCCCGGAATGCAGGCGTGCCACGTCTCGACCGGCCTCATGCGCGGAGACGATCTCGGCCACGATCCCGTCCAGGTCCAAGGGGGCGGTGTCGACGATGCGGGCATCGGCCGGACACCAAGACAGGATCTCGGGCGCCACCAGCGACCCGGCATAGAGGCAGACGGGGCAGCGGGCGATGAGATCGCGCCCGCGCACGGTGATGAGGTCGGCGGCACCGGGGCCGGCGCCGATGAAATGAACGGTCATGGCGCCTGAGTGGCGAAATGTACGGGAAGCGCAAGGGCGCATGTGACCGCTGGAGAAGCAATGCGCGGCAGAATTAGGATCCCGCCGTCGCCCGCTGCGGCCAGGGCGGCGGCCTCCGCCACCGACCCGACATTCCGGCTCGCCTCGATCCGGATCGAGCGAGTCGGTACGTGGCGGTCTACGGCGGTCAGGGCCGAGGGCGAGATTCCGGTGGGGACGATGCCGAACGCGGCGGCTGCCTCGCGGATCGGCCGCTCGCCAACGCGGTCTTCGGCGGTGGCGATGGCGGCGAGGCGGTCCGCCGCCTGAGCGCTCTCCGCGAGCGCGCGGCGGATCAGGGCGATGATCTCGTCTGCTCCGGCTCCGTGTCGAAAGCCGATCCCAGCGACGAGGGAGCGTCGCTCCTGCCCGTCAGGACTCTCGATATGGCGGCACTGGTCCGATGAGATTGCATCTCCTCCCTCCTGCAGAGAGGAGCGGGAGAGGGGGGCAATGCCGGATATGGTCTGCTCGTCTCGGAGCCGCCCTCCCACCCGATCAGTCCCCGGCAGACGGCGAATCACGGCTTCGTCCAGGCCCATTGCGTCACCGGCATCGCGGCGCGCCAGCCGTGGAGATGGCCGACCGGATCGGCATGGGCGATCGACAGGCGCTTCAATCGACCGCCGTGGCGGGCTAAGGCGGCGAGTAGCACGGCCTCGCCTTCCAGGGTGACGACATTCGCAACCAGCCGACCGCCCGGCCCAAGGGCATCGACGGCGCTGGCGAGTACGCCATCTCCCGCCACGCCACCGCCGATGAAGATCGCGTCGGGCGGGGCCAGCCCGTCGAGAACAGCGGGCGCCGCGCCTTCCACGATGCGCAGGTCCGGCACGCCGAGGCGGGCGGCGTTGCGTGCGATCCGGGCCGCGCGCAACGGGTTCGCCTCGATGGCGAGCGAACGCAGGCTCGGGTGGCGCAGCATCCATTCGATGGAGATGGAGCCGGCTCCCGCACCGATGTCCCAGAGAAGCTGGCCGGCGCGTGGCCGCAAGGCGGCAAGCGTCACGGCCCGGATGTCGGCCTTGGTGAGCTGGCCGTCATTCTCGAACCAGGCGTCGTCGAGGCCGGGACTGAGCGTGACGACCCGTGCGTCCGCATCGGCGACGATCTCCACCGCCAGCGTGTTGAGCGGATCGATGCCGGTGAGGGCGAAGGCGTCGGCCACGGCCTCGCGACGGCTCTCGCGCGGCCCGCCCATGGCTTCGAGAATGGTGAGGCGCGAGCGGCCGAAGCCGCGCTCAGTGAGCAGTGTCGCGACGGCCTGCGGCGTGGTCCCGTCCCAGGTCAGGACGAGGAGGCGGGCGCCGGGCTGGAGATGAGGCACGATCCGCTCCAGCGCCCGCCCGTGCAGGGTGAGGCAGGTGCTCTCGGCCAGCGGCCAGCCGAGCCGTGCCGCTGCGAGGCTGAAGGCGGAAGGGTGTGGGAAGACCCGCATCTCGGCCGCCGGAAGCAGTCGGGCGATCTCTGCGCCGATGCCGTAATGGAACGGGTCGCCGGTTGCGAGGATGCAGGTGGGCCGGCCACGCCGGGCGAGGAGGCCCGGATAGGCGTCGGAGATCGGGCGTGGCCAGATCCGGGTCTCCGCCGTCACCGGTGCGGCGAGGGCGAGATGGCGCGCGCCGCCATACACCACCTCCGCCGCGTCGAGGACGGCGGCAGCGGCAGGGCTGAGGCCCGCGCGGCTATCCTCTCCAATTCCGACGATGCTGAGCCAGGGGGGCGTGCTCGACACGGGCGCAGGGCTCATGGACAAGGCTGCCATGGGAGAAGGCGACGATGCGAGTTTTGATCCTCGGCGGCACCACCGAGGCGAGCACATTGGTCAAAGGTCTCGATTCGAGGATCGATGCGATTCTGTCGCTTGCCGGCCGCACCAGCGCACCGAAGCGTGAACCGGTGCGCACCCGTATCGGTGGTTTTGGCGGGGTTGAAGGCCTCGCCGCCTGGATCGCCGAAAACCGCATCGAGGCGGTGATCGATGCGACGCATCCCTTCGCGGCCCGGATCAGCGCCAATGCGGCACTGGCCTGCGAGGCAGTCGGCGTTTCGCTTCTCGCCATCCGCCGCCCAGCCTGGGAGCGGCAGGCCGGGGATGTCTGGACAGAAGTCGATACCATGGCGGAGGCCGCGGCCTGCCTCGGCACCGCTCCCCGCCGTGTGTTCCTCACCATCGGCCGCCTCGAAGTCGGCGCCTTCGCGGTCGCCCCGCAGCACGATTACGTGGTCCGCGCGATCGAACCGGTCGGTGATGCGCTGCCGGTCCCGCGCCTCACGGAAATCGCCGCGCGCGGACCTTTCGACGAAGTCGCCGAAGCGGCGTTTCTCGCCGAGCGGCGGATCGAAATTCTGGTGAGCAAGAATTCCGGCGGCCCCGCTACTTACGGGAAGATCGCCGCCGCCCGCACGCTCTCTCTGCCGGTATTGATCGTGCGACCGCCGCGGAAGCCCGACGTGGAGCGAGTGACGGATGCGGCCGGTGCGCTGGCGTGGCTGGAAAGACGCCTGGAGCACTAACCTCCCACCCGCACCCTCATCCTGAGGCCCGCTGCGCAGGCACCTCAGGATGAGGTCCGCGGATGGGGGAGACGAGGTCGGCACCGCGAGGCCCATTCTCACGCCGGCACGCTGCGCGGGGTGTAGACGAAGGGGGCCGCGCCGTCGCCGCGCGGGATCAACCGGGTACCGGAGGCGCCGATGATCACCATCGTCGCCATGTCGGCCGTAGTTTCCCGTGCCTGCGCCAATGTCAGCACTCGGATCGCCTCGTCCGGGCGCGAGACGGCGCGGGCGAAGACCACCGGCGTCTCGGGCGAACGATGCTCGGCGGCGAGGCCGAGGGCCGCGCCGAGCTGCCAAGGCCGGGCCGAGGAGATCGGGTTGTAGAGCGAGATCACGAAATCCACTCGCAGGACCGCCTCGAGCCTCGCGGTGATGACCTCCCAGGGCTTGAGGTTGTCGGACAGGGACATGGCGCAGAAATCCCCACCGAGAGGGGCGCCGAGGCGGGCCGCTGCCGCAAGCATCGCCGTGATGCCGGGCTCAACGGTGATGGCGAGATGGCGCCATTCCGGGGCGCCGTTCTCCACCGCCTCGAAAATCGCGGCCGCCATGGCGAAGACGCCGGGATCGCCCCCCGACACCACCGCGACCCGGCGACCTGAGGCGGCGAGCGCCAGGGCATGGCCGGCGCGGTCGATCTCGACGCGGTTGTCGGTGGCGTGCTTGGTCAACCCCGGTCGGTCGGGCACGCGGGCAACGTAGGGAATGTAACCGATGAGGTCCTGCGCCTGCGCCAGGGCCTCGCTCGCCGCCTGCGTCAGAAGGCGCGGATCGCCGGGGCCCAGGCCGATCACCGTGACGGAGCCTGTCACGGACGGCGTCCCTCGCCGGGCACCAGCACCATGGAGAAGTAGGGTGCCGCATCATCCGGCTTGTCGGCCAATGCGATGACTTTCTCGCCGGCCATCGTGCCCCGCTCCACGTATACGGCGCGGTCGAGCAGCCCGGTCTCGGCCAATGCCATGCGGACCTTCGGCAGGTGCCGCCCGAGCTTCATGATGACGGCGGCATCGGTGATGCGCAGCCGCTCCACCAGGGCTTCATGGCCGAGGGTCGCCGGCAGGATCGTCAGCACGTCGTCACCCCAGGTGATCGGCGTGCCGGCCCGCGTCCAGCACCCGGACATGCCGGTAACGCCGGGTACCACCTCCACTGGGAAATGGTCCTTCAGGCGCCGCCACAGATGCATGAACGAGCCGTAGAAGAACGGGTCACCCTCCGACAGGATCGCCACGTCACGCCCGGCTCCGAGATGGTCGGCAAGCCGGCTCGCCGCGTCGTCGTAGAAGGCTGCCAGCGCCGAGACGTAGTCCGGGTGCTCCGGGTGCAGTTCTGTGGTGTAGGGATAGACCAGGGCCAACTCGCGGGCGGGGTCGCACATCACGGCGTCGGCGATGGTCCGCGAATTGCCGCGCCGGCCCTTCTTGCAGAAGTGGACCAGGACTGGCGCCTCGGCGAGGACCTTCATGGCGCGAACGGTCAGGTAGTCCGGATCGCCCGGTCCCATGCCGACGCCGTAGAGCGTTCCGGTGGTGACCGTTCGCGGGATCTCGGTGAAGTCCGCCAGCTCGGCGGGAGGAATCCGCTCGCTCGAATCCATCACTCGATCTCGTTGGCGAGTGCGTTGATCGCCGATGCGGTCATGGCGCTGCCGCCCCGCCGACCGTGGACGACGATGAAGGGCACGCGGCCGTCGCGGGCGAGGGCCTCCTTGGATTCCGCCGCACCCACGAATCCCACGGGAATGCCGATCACCGCCGCCGGAGGGGCGATGCCCTCGTCGAGAAGTTCGAGGAGACGGAACAGGGCGGTCGGCGCGTTGCCGACGGCGACGATGCTGCCAGGCAGGTGCTCGCGCCAGAGTTCCATGGCGGCAGCCGTGCGGGTGGTGCCCATCTCGGCGGCGAGCCCCGGCACGCGCGGATCGGTGAGAGTGCAGATCACCCGGTTGTCGGCGGGCAGGCGCGAGCGGGTGACTCCGTCGGCGACCATGCGGACGTCGCACAGGATCGGCGCGCCGGCCTTCAGCGCGGCCTCGCCACGGCTCGCGAAATCCTCGGAGGCCTCCACGTCCTTCGGCAGGTCGGTCATGCCGCAGGCGTGGATCATCCGCACGACGACGCGCTCGGCGGTGCCGGTGAAGCGGGCGAGGTCGGCCTCGGCGCGGATCATGGCGAAAGACTGGGCGTAGATCGCCTGGCCGTCGCGCAGATAGTCGAGGCGCGAACTCATGTCGGTGTCCTGAAAGCGTGGGCTAGGGCGTCGGCGAGGTTGCCGTGATGGGTCGGATCGGCTCTCCTTACCCGCTCCAGCGCCGCGTCGAAAGTGAGGAGCGTCGCCGGCAACGTATCGGGTCGGCCGCCGATGACGATGCCATAGAGGCCGTCGCGCCCGACGAGGGTGAGCGATGCGGCACCCGGATGGGCGCAGCCTTTCGCGCAGCCGGACACATGAGCCGAGAGGCCCATCGCCGCGAAGGGCCGGAAGGCCTGTGCCAGCCGGGCCGCGTCGACGAGGGTCGGAGTCGATCCGGAAGCGCATGCCGGCGCGCCGGGGCAGGCGGCGATGCTCCCGCGCGGATCGTCGGGCTCGGTGATGAAGAGGAAGGCGAGGGCGTCGCGGGCACCACGGGCCGCTGCCCCATCCGACGCGACGAGGGCGAAGCCACGGGACGGTGCGAGATGGATGTCGCTTCCCATTGCCTCCGCACGATCTGCGAGGCGATCGAGGGCGCTCGCCGTGAGTCGGCCGAACGGTGCGTCGAGGAGGATGGCGGTTCGTCCGTCGGACAACGGCGTGAGGCCGGCGGATGGCGACCGTGCCGGCAGGGACATCGGTCCCGGCTGCAGGCCCAGGGAAGCGGCGAGCTTCGCTCGCTCCTCAGCCGGGATGTCCCGCATCCGCCGCTGGCCGCTTCCTACGAGCGCATGCAATGTCCCCGCGACGACGTCTGGTACGCGATCCGCATCGATTTCGGCGAACCATTCCGAATCGGCAAGGGCGAGCGCGACCCGGCCGGGGGCCACGACCACCACGCGAAGGTCGGCTTCCGTCTCTGACAGGCCGGCTCCCCCTTCCCGGACATTCGCAGCGTGAGCGGAGGACGATCCGGGATCCAAGGCGAGAATGGGCCGCGCCAGCGGCTCCTGAACCATGGCGCCCGAACATCGACGCTGCGAGACCTCTTCGACTGGGCTCCGCTCGTGCTCCGCCCGTCCGGGGAAGATGCCGGGGATGGCCGATGTGACGATGACGATGGTTTTGGCCGGCAGTCCGGGGATGCCGAGGCCGATCGCTTCAATCGTCGCCGCGAGTGCCATCACCTCGGGCGGCGCCAGCGGCGCGGTCAGGGTCAGGCGCTGCGGGCCGCCATCGTCGCGGACATCGCCGAGGCCGGCGCCGTCGAGCCAGCGAGAGAGCGGCTCGGCGGTCTCGTCTGAGACGCCCCTGATCTGCAGGTTCGCCCGCGCTGTGACGTCGATATGGCCGTTGCCGTGGCGCCGGGCCCCGTCGGCGATCGCACGTGCCTGCGCCGGGGAGAGGATTCCCAGCGGCGGGTGGATGCGGGCGAGCAGTCCGTCGCCGGTGGGCATCGGGCGGGCCAGGCTTGGGCACCAGCCCCGGCGCGACGGTTCTGGCAAGACGCGGCGCGGGGCGCTCATTCGGCGGCCTCCGGCATCAGTTCGTCGGCGGCCATGGCGTTGCGGCGGGTGGTCCAGAGGCCGCGGCGGCGGGCATCGTCGAACCGCTCGAGGATGGCGCGGGCCGCATCCGGATTGGCCGCGCGCAGGACGTCGAACGTGTCGAGGTCGGCGATCATCGCGCCGTAGAGCCGGTCGAGATCCGCGTCGGAGACGGCATCGGTGGTGGCGGCGAGCACGAACACCGCATCGATCCCCTGCGCCAGTTCTTGCGCGCCGCGATAGCCGTGGCGCAGCTGCGCCGCGATCCAGCGCGGATTGGAGAGTTTGGCGCCGATGAGCCGGGCGGCATCCTCGCGGGCGGTCCGGGCTTTCGGGGTCTCGGGGTCGGCCACGTCGAGGCTGTAGAGCGCGGGTACTGCGCCGGTGAGGGCGGCGGCCGAGGCGAACCCGCCCATGGCCTCCACTGCGGCGTCGCCGTCGAGGAGATCGCGTTCGGCGACGTCGAAGGCGTGGACATAGGCGTCGGCCTGCGCGACGCGGGCGGTGAAGCCGGCATCCGCCGCATCCTGCTGGCCGCCATAGGCATGCGAGGTGGCATCGAGATAGGCTCGGCCGAGTTCTTCGCGACTCTGCCATTGCCCGTCGAGGGCGAGTTCGCCGGCGCCGGCTCCGTAACGGCCGGGTGCGGCACCGTAGACGCGGGCCGAGGCCTCGCCCCGGCGGCGCGCGGCGGCGAGCGGGTTCTCCGCATCCTCCTCGTCGCGTCCGGCCACGGCGTCGGCGGCGCGGGCGAGGAGCGACAGGGTCTCGGGGAACGTGTCGCGGAACGCGCCGGAGACCCGCATGGTCACGTCGATCCGGGGCCGGTCGAGAAGGGCGAGGGGCAGCACCTCGAAACCGGTGACGCGGGTGGAGGCGTGGTCCCAGGTCGGGCGGACGCCCATCAGCGCGAGGGCGTGGGCCACGTCCTCGCCGCCGGTGCGCAGGGTCGGCGAGGCCCAGAGATCCATGACGATGCGGGCCGGATACTCGCCCTCGTCCTGAAGATAGCGCCGCACAACGGCGTCGGCGGCCCTGGCTCCGAGCAGGGCGGCGGCCCGCGTCGGCAGGCTGCGCGGATCGAGGGTCGTGAGGTTGCGCCCGGTGGGCATCACGTCGGTGCGCCCGCGCGAGGGCGACCCGGCGGGGCCGGGAGGAACGAAGCGCCCGTCGAGGGCCGCGAGCAGCCCCGCCCGCTCGCCCGCCGCGCAGGCCCTCACGCTGTCTGGTGCATCGTCGGGGGCATCGCCGAAGACGTGCAGCCCGTCGCGGGTGGTCACTTCGCCGAGATCGCACAGATGGGCGTCGAGGGCGGTGAGAGCGTCGGCCATCGGCGTGTCCGCGTCGATTCCGGCGCCCGAGAGCAGGCCGGCATCGCGTGCGTCGTCGAGGATCGCGCGGGCGATGATCTCGGCCCGGCGGGGATCGAGCACGCTCGCCGAGGAATATTCCTCCACGAGTTCGCGCAGGCGGGCCGCTTCGGGCGTCAGCCCGGCGCATTCGGTCTGCGGCGTCAGGTGGCCGAGGGCGATGCCGCCGAGCCGGCGCTTCACCGGAGCCGCCTCGCCGGGATCGTCGACGATGAACGGGTAGATCACGGGGAGGTGCCCGATCGCCCGCGCCGGCCAGCATGTCGGCGACAGTGCCACCGCCTTGCCCGGCAACCACTCGGTGGTGCCGTGGGTACCGAGATGGATCAGTGCGTCGAATCGCTGGCGCAATCCGAGATGGAAGGCGAGATAGGCATGGGTCGGCGGCTCGTCGGGATCGTGATAGCCCGCCTTCCGGTCGGCAGCCCGGCCGCGGTCGGGCTGGAGGAAGACGGCGAGGCCTCCGAGGCCGGCGCCGTGCGCCGTCACCTCGGGATGCGATCTTGAACAACAGGGAGAGCCGGTGAGCACCATCGCGAAGCGGAACGCCCCCTCGACGCAGAAAGGGTCGGATTCCGGCTTCCCCCAGCGCTGCTCGAGCGTGTCGCGCTCCTCCTGCGACAGCGTGGCGAGCCAGCCGCGATAGGCGACGAGCGGCACGGCGAAAGTCGGCGCTTCCTTCGTCAGCCCGCGCATCAGCACATCCGGCTCCGGCAGGTTTCCGACCGCATATCCGGCGTGCCGCAGCACCTCCGCGATGGCTCGTGCGCTCGCCGGCGTGTCGAGCCCCACGGCGAAGCCTGCCCGCCCGCCTCGGGCAGGATAGTCGGACAGGACGAGGGCAAGGCGGCGCTCGCTTCGCGGGCGGTGCTTCAGCGCGATCCAGGCAGAGGCGCGGTCGGCCAGGGCCGCGATCCCGGCGGGAAAGGGGACGGCGCGGCGTTCGCTGAAGCCGTCGGTCTCCGGCCCGTCCTCCTTGAACGAGATCGGGAAGCCCGCGAGGCGCCCGTCGAACTCCGGAAGAGCCACCTGCATGGCGAGGTCGGCGGCGTTCATGCCCCGCGCCGAGGCCTCCCAGGCGTTCTTCGCCGCACCGATGGTGAAGGCCTGGAGGATGGGAACGTCGACGGCGTCGAGGACGAAGCTGGTATCCTCGCGCGCCGAGAAGGCTGTGGCCGCGATGACGATGTCGGGCCGGCGCGACGCGATCGAGCCTCGCACGACGTCGAGGGCGGCCGGGTCCTTCAGGCTCGCCACCGCCATGGTGACTGTTCCGATGCCGCGCTCTCCGAGCGCGGCGGCCACTTCTACCATCGGTCTTGTGTCGCCGCCGAGCACGGCCGAACGGTAGACGAGGAGAAGGGCGAGAGGGCGATGCAATCCAGCGGCCGCGAGCGCGATCTCCGCGGATACAGGGCCGCAGCCGGAGCACCAGGCGAAGCCCCTCGGCAGGGCGATCGGGGGCGCCGCATCGAGGCCATATCCGATCTCCTGCGCCAGCCGCCGGAGCATCTGGCGCAGGTTGTCGGTTCCCCCGGCGCGGCAGTACTTCTCAAGCGTCTCGACGAGATCGGACGGGACCGTGGAATAGGCGGTGAGGCGCGGATCCGGCTTGTCGCAGCCGGGAATCACCACGAGCTTGACGCCGCCGGCACGGGCCGCCGTGGCGGCCCGCTCGATGCCGTAGCGCCAGTAATCGAGGCCGCCCAGACAGCGGATGACGACGATCTTCGAGCGCGCGATGACGCCGTCCACGTAGAGATCGACGGACATCGGGTGTCGCAGCCGCGCGAGTTTGGTGAGGCGCAGGGTCGGGAAACCGTCCCCGGCCGCGTCCCGCTCGGCCGCGTGGGCGCCGGCCAGCCCCGATAGGTCGGAATCGGTGAAGGACAGGAACACGATGTCCCCGGGCGCCTGGCCCAGATCGATGGCGGCCTCGCCCTCGTCGAGGCTGACCGTGTCGACGCGAATCAGATGCATGGCGGGCGCCGCGCGGCGCTTGCAGGCGCCGGCGCCTCGGGGCGAGGGCGCCTGCCGGAACAGCCGCTAGCCTGGATGGGGTCGGCAGGGCCCAAAACCAACGCCGCCGCGCGCCACGAAGGGCGCAGTGACGCTCGTTCGCGCAGGCGCATGAGCGGCCTCATCCCGCCAGGGCGGATGCCACCGCCGCCTGATCGAAGCCTTTGAGCCCGATCACGACGAGGCGGCCGTCCCGGTTCTCGCTTGCCCGCCATGGGCGGTCGTAATGATGGGCGATGCGTGCGCCGACACCCTGGACCACGAGACGCATCGGCTTGCCGGTGACCTCGGCGAAGCCCTTGATCCGCAGCACGCCCTTCGTCTCGGCGGCACGGGCCACGCGGGCGGCGAGATCTTCGGCACTGGCGGTGGACGAAACCGGGATCGCCACGGAATCGAAATCGTCGTGATCGTGGTCTTCCCCTTCGCCGTGATGCGAGGGGCGGGCGTCGAGGTCGTCCTCGGCTGCGGCGCCGAGGCCGAGGATCACGCGCGGATCGAGGCGACCATGCTCGGATTCGACCATCTTCACCGCGCGGGGCAATTGGCGCTCGACTTCGGCACGGACCTTGGCCTTGCCGGCCTCGTCGAGGAGGTCGGCCTTGTTCATCACGAGGAGGTCGGCGCAGAGGAGCTGGTCCTCGAATACCTCTTCCAACGGGTTGTCGTGGTCGACGCTGGCATCATCCGCGCGCTGGGCGGCGAGGGCCGCCGGATCGTCGGCGAAGAAACCGGCGGCGACGGCAGGGCCGTCGATCACCGCGATGACCCCGTCCACCGTCACCCGCGAACGGATCGCCGGCCAGTGGAAGGCCTGGACCAGGGGCTTCGGCAGGGCAAGGCCCGACGTCTCGATCAGGATGTGCTCGGGCGGGTCGGCCCGGTCGAGGAGCTTGTTGAGGGCCGGAACGAAATCGTCGGCCACGGTGCAGCAGATGCAACCGTTTGCGAGCTCGACGATGTCCTCGTCCTGGCAGCCCTCGATGCCGCAGGCCGCGAGGAACGACCCGTCGAAGCCGATATCGCCGAATTCGTTGACGATGATGGCCAGCCGCCGTCCGCCGGCATTCTCCACGAGGTGGCGCACGAGGGTCGTCTTCCCGGCTCCGAGGAAGCCGGTGACGATGGTGCAGGGGATCTTCTCGACGATGCTCATTCGGCGGCGTCCGGAATTCTGACCGCGTGACGCGGGGGAAACGGGGGGATGCGGGCGACGACGCCTTTGCGGAACGCCTCCGGCCGTGCCTTCCAGGGCACGATGCCGTCCGGGGTCTCCGCATACAGGCCGATGCCCGCGAGGATGGTCCTGGCGGATTCGATAGGGTCGAGATCGCCGTAGACGTAGGTCCAGCGGCCTTCGGAGGCCACGGCGACGGTGCAGGGGCGTTTGCAGACCGAGAGACATTCCGTGCTCTCTACCCTGACGTTTGATGAAACGGTCTCCGCGACCGCTTCCCTCAGGGCCGACAGCAGCAGCGCGCCGGCACGAGGCTCGGACGGATCACCTGCAGCGCGACAGGTGGCGCAGACGTAGAGGACGACGGGATCGCCGGCCCCGACGCCGTTTGCGGTGCCGTCGTCAGGCACGGGACGCCACCGCGATCTTCCGCCCGAAGCTGTTCCACGCCCACCCGAAAGCCAGGCCGATCACTGCCCAGAACACGAAAGCGATGCCGAGCGAGCGCGCGGCGAACTGTGCCGCATAGCCTGGCGGCAGGGCGGAGGCGGTGTGGCTGGTCTCCGGCGCGCCGGCCAGATGGGGCGCCACGAGCAGCACGATGCCGCCTGCGATGGCGATGGAGGACCGGCGGATCGCGATGAGGTACAGCCCCATGGCGGTGGCCGCCGCGGTCATGATCCACCAGAACTGGCGTTCGGCCAGCGGGGCCGCCTCCATGCCGGGAAGCTCGGGAGGCAGGCCGAGTGCCGGTGCAAGGGCGACGGCGAGGAAGCCGGCGATGGCGAAGCGCAGGCCTATTTCCGGGTTCGGTTCGCGTCCGCAGGCGATCAGCGCCGCGCCGAGAAGCAGCGCATAGCCGACGCCGCCGACGAGGGTGGCGAGGGCCGTGAAGGCCATGCGCGGGAGGCCGGGGCCCGGCTGCCAAGCCGGAGCGACCTCGCCGCCTTCGACACCTTCCGTTTTTCCGCCATGCTCGTGGCTCGAATGCGCGCGGATGATGAGGGAGGCCGGAGACGCGTCGCGCGGCATCCAGTGCGCCGCCGGTGCGGTGGCTTCACCGCTCTCGTAGCGCTCCGCCGCGATGATCAGCGGCGAGGTGAGGGCGAGCTGAAGTCCCGTCGCGACCACAGCCGCGAGGAAGCCGGCGACCAGGGCCGCCGACACGAGCCGGATAATCATGAGGTGGGTCCTGCCTGAGCGCGAGGCGGTCAGTGGCAGGGGAAGTTCTGGGCGTGCCGGAAATCGTG
Source organism: Methylobacterium marchantiae (assembly GCF_022179405.1). Taxonomy (GTDB): domain Bacteria; phylum Pseudomonadota; class Alphaproteobacteria; order Rhizobiales; family Beijerinckiaceae; genus Methylobacterium; species Methylobacterium marchantiae. The sequence goes on along the minus strand of NZ_BPQT01000026.1, from coordinate 105,984 downwards.
GGCTGCGTTGTGCAGCGCCATCGCCGGAGCGAAGCCGGCCATGAAAACGAGGCCGAGGCCGAGGAAAGCGGCCATGAGCACCGCGCCGAGGCGCTCGTTGCTGCGGATGCCGGTCAGGACGAGGGTGTTGGTCGTCATCGTGTCATGTCTCCGGCCGCCCCGCCGGCGGCGTTCGAGAATCGAGCGGGAGGACAGATGTCCCCTTCGGAAGGCAGGTCTCCTGGCTCGCGGGTCGTCCGTTCCTGCCGCCTTCCCGGATCGCTCCAGTGGCCGATGGCAGGCCCGTCTCCGCTCACAGTTGCGGGGGCAGCTGCGGTTTCAGGCGCGAGCCCTCACCGCATTCCCTTTTCACCCCGTCGCCGGGGCACCGTCCGAACCTCGCTTCTACGCGCTCGCGCGAGCGCTGACAACGCGCCGTCAGGACGTTTTAACGGCTTTGACCACGCGCCGTGATTTCGCGCTAAAGGGAGCCATGCGGCAGCTTCCTCCCCGACTGACTCTGGTGCTCGGCGGCGCCCGTTCCGGCAAGAGCCTCCACGCCGAGCGGCTGATCGAATCCTGCCCTGCACCCTGGCTCTACCTCGCCACCGCACAGGCCTGGGACGACGAGATGCGGGAGCGCATCGCCCTTCACAGATCTCGCCGATCGGCCGGATGGATCACGCGGGACGTGCCCGTCGACCTGGCCGAGGCCGTCGCCGCATCGACCGGGCCGGTGCTGGTCGATTGCCTGACCCTCTGGCTGACCAATTTGATCCTGTCCGAGGCTGACAGCGAGGTAGCGACCGCGGCCCTGATCGAGGCGTTCGATCGGACGCCGGGGCCGGTGGTGCTGGTCGGCAACGAGGTCGGGCTCGGCATCGTGCCGGACAACGCGCTGGCCCGTCGCTTCCGCGACGCGGCGGGGCGTTTGCACCAGCGCCTCGCCGCGCGGGCCGACCATGTGGTGTTCATGGTGGCGGGGCTGCCGATGATCGTGAAACCCCAACCGGGAGCGAGCGCATGAACGACGCGGACATGAGCGATGCGGAGGCCGACCGTCACCGCGAGAAGATGGAGAAGCGCAAGGCCGTTCAGGACGCGGAGGTCGCGGAGAAGACGATCGAGAAAGGGCTCCTCATCGTCAATACCGGCCCTGGCAAGGGCAAGACCACGGCGGGACTCGGCCTCGTCCTGCGAGCGCTCGGCCATGGCTGGCGGGTGGGCGTGGTCCAGTTCATCAAGGGCGCCTGGGACACCGGCGAGAAACACGCGCTGAAGGCTTTCGGCGACCGGATCGAGTGGCATACGCTCGGCGAGGGCTTCACCTGGGAGACCCAGGACAAGGCCCGCGACATCGCCGCCGCGGAGCAGGCCTGGGCCAAGGCCGAGGAGCTGATGGCCGACCCGACCATTCGCCTCGTCCTCCTCGACGAACTCAACATCGCGCTCCGCTACGACTACCTGCCCATCGACGCAGTGGTCGCCGCCTTCCGCGCGCGCCGGTCCGACCTCCACGTCATCGTCACCGGCCGCAACGCAAAGCCGGCCCTCGTCGAGGCCGCCGACCTCGTCACCGAGATGGGCAGCGTCAAACACCACTTCTCCGCGGGCGTGAAGGCGCAGGAGGGGATCGAGTTCTGATGCGGGTGTTCTTCGTTGCGCTCGGACTGTTGGTCATGAGTGGCGTTCAGCAGGTTCGCTCCGAGTCCGTCCCCTCATGGCCCGACACCTATCTCGGTCGCGTCGAGGCGCTCGCGGTGATGGAGGGGCTCAACGCGAGGCTTCTGGCGAGTCGCAGCGCCACGGCGACGCTGGAAGGCTGGTGTTCCGAGCACGGCATGGCGCCGACGCCACGACTCGCAGCGACCCTCCTGCGAGACGTGGACAAGCCCGCCTCCGAGGAGACGCGACGGCGACTTGCGGCCGGACCGGAGACTGTCCTGAAGTATCGCCGCGTCCGGCTCGCCTGCGGCGACCACGTCCTGTCGGAAGCCGACAACTGGTATGTGCCCGAGCGGCTGACGCCTGAGATGAACCGCCTCCTCGAGACGACCGACACGCCCTTCGGCAGGGCGGTCCAGGCGCTGGGAGCCACGCGCCAGACGATCGGCGCGGACATCCTGTGGCATCCCCTCCCGCCCGGATGGGACCAGGCGGCTCCACCCGCATCCGCATGCGGTACCCTCGCGATTCCCGACCGCCTCTTCAGCCATCGCGCCGTCCTGTTCACGGCGGAGCGGGTGCCGTTCTCGGAGGTGGTGGAAACCTACGCTGCCGCCATCCTCGATTTCCGCCGGGCCGCGCGGCCTGACGATCCTGCCTGTGCCTCGCCGTCACGACCGTGATAGGGCTCGCGACGCCTTCCCTCTCGCCGGACCCGATCTGAACGCATGACCGCCCGCGCCTTCATGATCCAGGGCACCGGCTCGGATGTCGGCAAGTCGCTGATCGTCGCGGGCCTGTGCCGGGCCTTCACGCAACGCGGGCTGACGGTGCGGCCGTTCAAGCCGCAGAACATGTCGAACAATGCCGCCGTCACCGCCGATGGCGGCGAGATCGGCCGGGCGCAGGCCTTGCAGGCGCGGGCTTCCCGCGTGGCGCCCTCCATCCACATGAACCCAGTCCTGCTGAAGCCCCAGAGCGAGACCGGCTCGCAGGTCGTGGTTCAGGGCCGCATGGTCGGAACGGCGAAGGCGAGGGACTTTCAGGCCTGGAAGCCGAGGCTGCTGGCCTCCGTTCTGGAGAGTTTCGATCATCTGAAGGCTGAGGCCGACCTCGTCATCGTCGAGGGTGCCGGCTCGGCTTCGGAGGTCAACCTGCGCAAGGGCGACATCGCCAATATGGGCTTTGCCCGGGCCACCGATACGCCCGTGATCCTACTCGGAGACATCGACCGGGGCGGTGTCATCGCCAGCCTCGTCGGCACCAGGGCGGTGATCGAGGCCGAGGATGCGGCGATGATCGCCGGTTTCATCGTCAATCGCTTCCGCGGCGATCCCACCTTGTTCGCGGACGGGATGCGTATCGTCGCGAAGGCCACCGGATGGCCGGCCTTGGGCCTCGTGCCGCACTTCCCCGAAGCCGCTCGGCTCCCGGCCGAGGACGCCCTCGGCCTCGCCGGCTCCGCCTCCTCCAGCCGGACGCGCATCCGCATCGCGGTGCCTGTGCTGCCGCGCATCGCCAATTTCGACGATCTCGACCCGCTGCGGGCCGAGCCGGAGGTGGAGGTCGTGCTGATCAGGCCAGGCGAGGCGATTCCCGGCGACATCGCCCTCGTCCTGTTGCCGGGCTCGAAGACCACGATCGACGATCTCGAAGCCTTGCGGCGCGAGGGCTGGGACGTGGATATCCACGCCCATCTGCGCCGCGGCGGCCATGTGCTCGGCCTCTGTGGCGGCTACCAGATGCTCGGGCGCGTGGTGAGCGACCCGCACGGGATCGAGGGAGATCCGCGCAGCGTCCCCGGTCTCGGGCTCCTCGACGTCGATACGGTCATGACCCCCCTGAAGCGCCTCGAGGCAGTGAGCGGCCGGACGCTCGCCGACGACCTGCCTTTCAGCGGCTACGAGATGCATGTGGGCGACACGTCGGGTCCCGACGCGGCGACGCCGCTCCTGCGTTTCGAAGACGGACGGACTGACGGTGCGGTGTCGGAGAACGGGCGGGTCTGCGGCACCTACGTCCACGGTCTCTTCGCCGACGATCGCCAGCGGGTCGCCTGGCTCGCGCGCCTGGGGGCGGCGTCTGACGGCCATTCCCACGAGGGAGAGGTCGAGCGCGTCCTCGACGCCCTGGCGCGACATCTCGAGGACCATGTCGATTGCGACCGCCTGCTCGCGCTGGCGCGCTAGCCGTCCGGCGGCGTAGGCTCTGCCTGTGAAACTCACGTTCGAGGGGCTAGCCGTCGAGGAAACAGCCGATGACGCCGCCGCTCCCTCAGGTCGATCGGCGCCTCGCGCTTGATACGGTCAGGACCGTGACGCTGCGTATGACGCCGCTCCTCGGGCTGATGTATCTCATCGCCGATATCGACCGGCAGAACATCTCCTGCGCCAAGCTCCAGATGGTCGGTGACCTGTCCCTGAGCGAGAGTGCCTACGGGCTCGGGGCGTCCTTGTTCTTCCTCGGCTACTTCCTGTTCGAGGTGCCCTCGAACGTCGTCACGGTGCGCAGCTTCGAGGTGTCGAACACCGTCAACAGCTTCATCATCATCATCATGCTGCGGCTGGTCACTGCCTTTGCTCTGTGGTGGGTGGCGCGCCATGCGGCCCGATCGAGCGGGCCGGTCCGGCGCGTGGTGCTGTCGGCCCTGCACCGGGACGCCTCGCGGCGGGGCGTATCGACGCCCGCCGCCGCGCCGCCTCCGGCCTAAAGACGGAAGGTGGAGCGCGTGAGTTCGGCTATTGCGGAAGTTTGTATTCGAGCGGTCCGCCGTCCTTGACGCTGTCGAACATCACGAGGATTCGCTTGTCCCCCAGGACCGCGACGCCCTCCGCCTTGGCGCCGGGCTGCGCGCCGGTGAGCCGTCCGATCGCCTCGATCTTGCCGTTGGACCGCGCTCCGGCGGCGAACAGGCTGTAGGGTACGTCGGTCTGCCCCTGTGCGGGTCCGGTGAGGACGAGCAGCCGGCCGTCCGGCAGGATGGCGAGATCGCGGATGCCGGCGCCGCGTCCGACCGAGAGGGGGATGACCTGCGGGGCCGCCTTGAGCGGCACGTGTCCCTCCGCGAACAACGCATCGACATCGGCCTCGACGATGAAGGTCTTGCCGTCCCGGGACGGTGCGCGGAGGCCGGCGAACAGGCGCTTCCCATCGACGGCGACGCCCTCGATGTTGAGACCGTTCGGCGATGCGTCGCCATCGTCGGTCTGGAGGTCCTGGGTGTAGTAGGCGCTCACGGCTTCCGCCGCGCCGAGGGCGTCGCCCAGGCGGTAGGTGGTCTCAACGGCGCCCGGCCCCTCCGGTTCGCCCTTCGCATCGACCCTGATGCGCGCCAGCACGAAGGTCGACAGCTTGAACTTCGCCTTGCCGCGCGAACAGCCATGCGAGCCGACGACGTAGAAATACGGGGCGGCATAGGCGACGCCTTCGCCATCGAGATCGTCGAACTTGCCTTCACCGCCCGAACAGCCGTTCTTCGAGGGTGGAGTGCCGAGCGTGCCCGAATTCGGTCCGCCGCCGACGATGTCGATATCGGCGCCGGGCGTGATCGTGTGCCCGTCGATGGTGATGAACTGGGCGCCGGTATTCTCGTCGTTGACCACGAGACAGCGGCGCTTGTCCTCCCTCGGCGGCATGCAGGCGATGCCGCTGATGTCCTTGGCCGGCTTGCCGTCCTTGCCGCTCAGGCCCGACGTCACGGTATAAGGCGGATCGACCGGGACGAGATCGCGCATGGCGCTTCCCGCCGCGAGCGCCTGCGACGCGACGGCTCCGTGAAGCAGCAGGATCGCCAGAAAACCAGTCCGAATCATCACTCGCTCGCCCCTTCGAAACCGCTCGATGTCGGTTATATTAGAACAACCTTGAGTATCATGGCGCCGGTCGCGACAAGTCCTAAAAGGATGGCGCAAGCGACGCGATACAGCGCGAGCGCCAGCTCCACATCGTGCGGGCCTGCCTCGGCCCGGCCGTTCCCCATCCAGGAATCCTCCACGGTCTGCGCGCCGTACACGCGCGGTCCCGCGAGCCTCAGGCCGAGCGCCCCCGCCATCGCCGCCTCGGGCCACCCGGCATTGGGTGAGCGGTGCTTGCCCGCATCGCGCCATACGGAACGGCACGCCTCCGTGGCCGAAGCGCCGGGATGGAGGAGCGCCGCCGCAGCGATCAGCGCTGCCGAGAGCCTCGAAGCCGGCAGGTTGACGAGATCGTCGAGGCGGGCAGAGGCCCAGCCGTAGGATTCGTGCCGGGGCGTGCGGTGGCCGATCATGCTGTCGGCGGTGTTGATCGCTTTGTAGAGCGCGCCTCCCGGCAATCCGCCGATCCCGATCCAGAAGGAGGGCGCCACGATACCGTCCGAGAAGTTCTCCGACAGGCTCTCGATGGCGGCACGGCAGATGCCGGCTTCGTCGAGGCTGTCCGGATTGCGGCCGACGATCATCGAGACCTCGCGCCGTCCGCCCGCCAAACCTTCCGCACGGAGAGCCGAGGCGACGCGGCCCACGTGATCATCGAGGCTGCGCTGCGCGGGCAGGGTCGCGCAGACAATGGCGAGCAACAGAACGGCGGGCAGAAAACCTGTGGCGGCGGCGAGCGCCGTCACTCCGATGGTGATCGCCCCGACCGTCGTCAGGAGGATGAGCAGGGCGGCGATTCCGGCTGCGCGTCGCTGCCCTTCGCCACCTGCGTTGAGCGCCCGGTCGAGACTGCCGATCAGCGCGCCGATCCAGGTGACAGGATGGCCCAGCGCCCTGTAGAGCCGGTCCGGATAGCCGGCCGCTGCCTCGATGGCGAGGGCGAGGGCCAGCACTACGAGCGTATCCGGCGGATGCGAAAGAGCGGTCCAGGTCATCGGTTCGGGGGCCAAGTCCAGGCTGGTGTACGGGAGCGTGACGTGGGCTCGATGAGCGGGAACGAGGCGGCGAACGAGCAGGTCCGGTCGATCGCCCATGGCGGCGATCTCGACGCCGCCCGGGCGCTGTTCCCCGATGTCGAGGAGCCCTGGATCGACCTTTCCACCGGCATCAACCCGGTCCCCTATCCCTGTCCGCTTCTCGATGCCAGCGCGTTCCGGCGGCTTCCCTCCCGCGCCGATCTGCTTTCCCTGCGCGAGGCGGCCGCCAAGGCATATGGCGCCGCCGACCCGGACCATGTCGCTGCTGCACCCGGCACCCAGATTCTCATCGAGACGCTCCCGCGCCTGAGGTCATCTTCGCAGGTGGCCGTGGTCGGCCCGACCTATGGCGAGCACGAAGCCGCCTGGCTCCGCGGTGGGCACGCGGTAGCGATGGTGTCCGATGTGGAGGGGGCCGAGGGAGCTGACGTCGTCGTCGTCGTCAACCCGAACAATCCCGACGGTCGGATCTGGGAGGCTTCCCGGCTCCTCGACCTCGCGAAACGGCTTGCCGGGCGCGGAGGATGGCTCGTCGTCGACGAGGCCTTCATCGATCTCGAACAGGCCGAATCCCTGGCGTCGCGATCGAGGACGGGACTGGTGGTGCTGCGATCCTTCGGCAAGACCTATGGACTCGCCGGCATCCGCCTCGGCTTCGCTCTCACCGATCCGGTTCTCGCCCTGCGGATCGCGCGAGCGCTGGGCCCCTGGGCCGTGCCGGGACCGGCCCTCGCCATCGGCCGGGCGGCCTTGGTCGATGACGCCTGGCTGCGCGAGGCGAGGATCGCGCGCCATGCCGATGCGATGCGTCTCGACCGGCTGCTGATCTGCAGGGGAGGGCGCGTTGTCGGCGGGACCTGCCTGTTCCGCACGGCCGAGTTCGACGATGCGCCGGGTCTTTTCCGTCGCCTCGGTGAAGCCGGGATCTATGTGCGTCGGTTCGAGGCGAACCCGCGATGGCTGCGCTTCGGCCTGCCGGCGGACAAGGGCGAGTGGTGCCGCCTGTCTAGGCTGCTCAAGCCCGCCTGATCAGGCGGGCTTCGTGGCGGAAGCCGCCCGCGACCGGTCGAAGATCGCCACGAGGAGTCCCGCGCTCGACAGAACGCCGCCCACCGCGCAGACACCGGGCCATCCTGCCAGGAGGAAGGCCTGGGAGCCGGCGAAGGCGCCGAGCGCACCGAACACGAACATCACCGTGAACAGCACGGTATTGATCCGTCCCCTGGCGCCGGGGACGAGGGCATAGGCTCTCGTCTGATTGGCGATGAGCGCGCCGTTGAGGCCGATATCGATGAGGAGCACGCCGATCCCCACCGCGATCAGCGAGACCTCACCCCCGAGCCAAAGCACCAGGAACGAGGCGAGGACGAGAGCAGCTCCGGTCACCACCACCGGCCGCGCACCCTTCCGGTCGGTATAGCGGCCCGAGAGCGGCGCGACGAACGCCCCGCAGACCCCGATCACCCCGAACAGGCCGGCGCCGGCGGCTGTGAGATCGAAGGGCGGGGCCTCGACCAGCAGGGCCAGCGTTGCCCAGAACGCATTGAAGCTCGCGAACAGCAGGCCTTGCGAGAGGCTGGCATTGCGCAGGATCGGCTGGGTCTTCACCAGATGCAGGATCGACAGCATCAGCGCACGGTAGCGCAGCGGCCTGGTCTGCTTCGTCTTCGGCAGGGTCGCGGCCGCTACGGCGGCGATGGCCAGAGCCACGAAGGCGGCGGCGAAGAACACCGCCCGCCAGCCGAAATGCGCACCGACGAAGCCGCTCGCCGTGCGTGCGAGCAGAATGCCTGTGAGGAGCCCCGTCATCACCTGCCCGACCATTCGCCCGCGGCTCTCGTCCGGTGCGAGTTCCGCAGCGAAGGGGACCGCCTGTTGCGCCGCAGAGGAGAGGAACCCGATGAAGAGGCAGGCGATCGTGAGGACCGTGAGATTCGGCGAAAGAGCGGCCCCGAGCAGCGCCACGCTCAGGCCGATGAGCTGCGCCACGATCAGCGTCCGCCTCGGCCAGGCATCTCCAAGCGGGACGAGACCGAGGATGCCGAGGCCGTAGCCCACGAGACAGGCCGTGGGGACGAGAAGTGCGGCGCGCGCACCGAATTCGCTGACCAGGACCGCGAGGAGCGGCTGGTTGTAGTAGATGTTGGCGACGGCGCCCCCGGCGATCAGGGTCAGGCCGAAGCGCGTCCTGGCGGTGAAACCGTGGCTCGGATTCCTGTCCGGCACGACGCTCAAGCGTACACCGGAAGGTCGCGGCCCATCGCGCCGTGGTCATGGAAGAACGGTGCATGGAAGAACGGTGGGAGTCTCGTCATCCGGTGGATCGGTTCCGTGAACGGCCAAGGGAGAGGCTGCGTCTCGCGGTTGGGGGCGGCGACGCGCCTGAGCAACTCGCACCGGCACGAAAGGGTCCCGTTGCCGCACATGACGCGCCATGAGACCGCGATCTTTCATCGGATGCGGCGATCCCCATATACGGACTGTTATCGGACAAAGACTTGGTGCGTCGCGTCCGGCAGAGTCCCACTTGGCAGAAGCCAAGTCTTTCTGCCACAGTTCCGACTGTCGAGACGAGTCGTTCCATGATGCCGGAGACAGCACCGCGTCTCGACACCGGAGTTTGGAATGCCGAATTATCGCGTCAGCTTCGCCAAGCAAATCCTCGGCGTGCCGTTCACAATCGGCGCTGTAGAGATTTCACGGGCCCGAGATCCGCGCCGGGCTCAACGTGCGGCGGAACTTCGTTTCGCGCGCCAGCACGGTATCGAGGATTGGCGTGAGCGGGCCGATCAAGTGGCTGTGGAGACTGCTCAAATGTGATTTCTACGACGAGGTCTTGTCTGCCCATCCCCCTGAACCTGCGGCATGTTTCCGCTTTCGGAGCCCTGGCTCTTCTTCGCCCCGCATCATAGACTGATGCTCGCGTAGGCGAGGTTCCGCGAGACCGGCATTTCCCCGGGCGGGCGACAGGTTAAGGGGCAGGCGGCGAGCCATGGCGGCGATCTCGTTCTTCGGCGACCTGCTTCAGACCATCAGCGACCGCGGTCGTGATCTCATCGGAATCGGCCGGGGCGACCTCGCCTCGAGGGCCAACGCGCAGGAACTCATCAAGCTCTGCGAGGATCTGATCTCCCGGCGCGGCGAGGCGTCGGGGGTGGCGCTCGCGCGCCTGATCCTGGAGCGCTATTCCAGCCTCGCGAAGCCCGAGCGGCTCGTGTTCCTGCAGGGTATCGCGACCGTCTTCGGGGCCGATCACGAGGCGGTAGACGAGGCCATCGCCGCCTATCGTCGAGATCCGACCCGCGCCGCCCTCGGCGTGCTGCACGAAGCGGCCGAGCCGCGCAGCCAGGAACTTATCCGCCGGCTGAACCTCGCCCGCAACGGCACCCTCGCTCTGGTGCGAATGCGCGAGGATCTCTTTGCCCTGCGCAAGGCGTTGCGCGGGGACGAGGCCGACCATGTTCTCGTCGATGCGGTCGACAGCCTCGACAGCGATTTCGAGCATCTGTTCGCATCGTGGTTCAACCGCGGCTTCCTCGTTCTGCGCCACATCGACTGGACGACGCCGGCCCATATCCTGGAGAAGATCATCCGCTACGAGGCGGTGCACGAGATCGCAGGCTGGGACGAATTGCGTCGACGCATCGAGCCGTCCGACAGGCGCTGTTTCGCGTTCTTTCATCCGGCCCTGCAGGACGAGCCGCTGATCTTCGTCGAGGTCGCCCTCACCGGGGGCATCGCGCCGGCCATTGCGCCGATCCTGGCGCATGAGCGCGAATTGCTCCCCACCCGTGCGGCCACGACCGCCATCTTCTACTCGATCTCGAACTGCCAGAAGGGCCTCGCCGGCGTCACATTCGGCAATTTCCTCATCAAGCAGGTGGTGGAGGACCTCGCCCGCGAGATTCCCAGCCTGAAGACTTTCGTCACGCTCTCGCCGGTGCCCGGCTTCTCCGCTTGGCTCGATCGCGAGCGCCGCTCCGATGCGCCGCAGGGACTGACCCGTGACGATATCGAGGCGCTGCGGGCCATCGACGAACCGGGCTGGCATGCGGACAAGGCCAGGGCCGATGCGGTGAAGAAGGCCCTGATCCCGGCCGCCGCCGCCTACTTCCTGCGGGCCAAGAACGAGCGCGGCAAGCCCCTCGACCCGGTGGCCCGGTTCCACCTCGGCAACGGCGCGCGGCTTGAGCGGCTCAACTTCCTCGGTGATGTTTCGAGCAAGGGGCTGGCGCAGTCCCGCGGGCTGATGGTCAATTACCTCTACGACCTCTCGGCCATCGAGAAGAATCACGAGACCTATGCCAATCTCGGTACGGTCGCGGCGTCGAGCAACGTGAGCCGCGAGCTGAAGGCCAACCTGCCGCCGATTCGCGCCGTCGCGCTGGCAGAGGCTTGATTTCGAGTCGTCGTCCGGCCACGGCTGTCGGCTCGACCACGGCTGGACGACGTCATGCGTAACCATCTCTTCGACCTCATCCGGGCGAGCTTGCCCGCGGATCCCGCTACCCGGACCTTCATCGAGACCGGCGACGGCACTCGGATCAGCTATGCCGACATGCTCGACAGGTCGGCCGCCTATGCCTCCGCTCTGAGGGCGCTCGGGGTGAGGACGGGCGACCGCGTCGCCGTCCAGGTCGAGAAGAGCGCCGAGGTGGTGTTCCTCTATCTCGGCGCGGTTCGGGCGGGCGCCGTCTTCCTGCCGCTCAACACCGCCTATACCGCCCCCGAAATCGCGTATTTCCTGTCGGACGCAGAGGCGTCCCTGTTCGTCTGCGATTCCGCCCGGCTCGCCGCCCTGGAGCCCGTCGCCGCCGAAGCGAAGGTGACGGCCCTGCGCACCCTCGACGGGTCGGGGCGCGGCAGCATGGCGGACGCGGCGGACGCCGCCGGTACCGATTTCGCGGATGTCGCGCGCGGCGCCGACGATCTGGCGGCGATCCTCTACACGTCGGGCACGACCGGGCGCTCGAAGGGCGCCATGCTCAGCCACGACAACCTCGCCTCCAACGCAATCACCCTGGTGGAGGCCTGGCGCTTCACCGCCGACGACGTGCTGATCCACGCCCTGCCGGTGTTCCACACCCACGGCCTGTTCGTCGCCACCAACATCGTGCTGCTGGCCGGCGCCACCGCGATCTTCCTGCCGAAGTTCGATCCGAAGCAGGTGCTCGCCCTCATGGGGCGGGCGACAGCGATGATGGGCGTGCCGACCTTTTACACCCGCCTCCTCAGGGAGCCCGGCCTGACCCCCGAGGCGGCGGCGAAGATCCGCCTGTTCGTCTCCGGCTCCGCGCCGCTCCTCGCCGAGACGCACCGGGACTGGCAGGCCCGCACCGGCCACGCCATCCTCGAACGCTACGGCATGACCGAGACCAACATGAACACCTCGAACCCCTATGACGGCGAGCGCATCGCCGGCACGGTGGGGCTGCCCCTTCCCGGAATCTCGCTGAGGGTGGTCGATGCCGATACGGGCAGGGCGTTGCCCGCCGATGCGGTCGGGATGATCGAGGTGAAGGGGCCGAACGTGTTCAGGGGCTATTGGCGCATGCCAGAGAAGACGGCCTCCGAGTTCAAGGCCGACGGATTCTTCATCACCGGCGATCTCGGCAAGGTCGACGAGCGCGGCTACGTCCATATCGTCGGGCGCGGCAAGGATCTCATCATCACCGGCGGTTACAACGTCTACCCGAAGGAGGTCGAGAATGAGATCGACGCCCTCCCGGGGGTCGTCGAATCCGCCGTGATCGGCTTGGCCCATGCCGATTTCGGCGAGGGCGTCACCGCGATCGTCGTCGCCCGCCCCGATGCGCCGGGTGAGGAGGAGATCCTGCGCATCCTCGAAGGGCGCCTCGCTCGGTTCAAATGCCCCAAGCGCATTCTCTTCGCCGAGGACTTGCCGCGCAACGCCATGGGCAAGGTGCAGAAGAACCTTCTGCGTGAGGCGCATGCGGAACTCTACCGCCGCTGACGGCTGAGGCGACGGAACGCTTTGGCGGGCCGGCGGTTCTCGTCATCGAACGGCCAAGCTCGCGCCGTCTCCGTCCCGGTTGCCGTCATGCCCTCGTCTCAGCCCCCATCTCCGGACCCTGCCGGGCCAGGTTCGGCACATACGGTGCTCTGGACCCTGGCCATGGGGGCGGCGCTCCTTGCCCTGTCTCTGGCGCCGCGCTCGCAGGGCCGGAACACCGGCAAGGACGAGCCCGAGCCACGCCGCACCGAGGGCGCGCGATCGCATAGCGGGCGCACGGCGGAATGGGTCGCCGCCACGCAGGTTCATCGCGGCCGGGCGGCGGGTAGCCCGACCGAGATCACCCGCGCCGGTTGGAAGGACATCGCCGTCCGCGTCTATCTCGAGTTCAACAAGGACCGCGTGCTCGCGGTCGCCGCCGGGGTCACGTTCTTCACCCTGCTGTCGCTGTTCCCGGCCATCGCCGCCCTGGTGACCTGCTACGGCCTCGTCGCCGATGTGGGCGCCATCAACGAGCACCTGTCCAGCATGCAGGGCGTGCTGCCTTCCAGCGCCATCGACATCATCGGCGAGCAGGTGAAGCGCATCGCCGCCAAGGACAACGGTACGCTGGGCCTGACCTTCTTCTCCAGCCTCGTCCTGTCGCTCTGGAGCGCCAACGCCGCGATGAAGGCGATGTTCGACGCCCTGAACGTCGTCTACGAAGAAGACGAGAAGCGCTCCTTCCTGATGCTGAACCTGCGCTCGCTCACCTTCACGGTCGGAGCGCTCGGCTTCACGATCCTTGCGCTCACCAGCATCGTCGTGCTGCCGGTCGTGTTCAATTTCTTCGGTTTCGGGCAGGGCGCCAGGCTGATCGCCCTGCTGCGCTGGCCGGGCCTCCTCATCGTCCTTCTCGGCGGCCTTTCGCTGCTCTACCGCTACGGCCCGAGCCGCGAGCGACCGCGCTGGCGCTGGGTCGGCACCGGCGGTGCCGTCGCCGGTCTGCTATGGCTCTTCGCCTCGATCCTGTTCTCCTGGTACGTCTCCAGCTTCGGCAATTACAACGAGACCTACGGCTCGCTCGGCGCTGCCATCGGCTTCATGACCTGGATCTGGATCTCGACCACGATCGTGCTTCTGGGAGCCGAGATCAACGCCGAGATGGAGCACCAGACCGCCCGCGACACCACGACCGGCCCGGAGAGACCCATGGGCGACCGTGAGGCACGGATGGCCGACACGATCGGCGCGGCAGCGTGACAGGGTGCCGGACGACGCTGGAATACCTATCTCCCCAGTCCATGTCGATGAACCGGAGATCATCATGAGCGAGACCCAGGCCGGCCCCGTCAGTCGCACCGAAGCCGAGTGGCGTGAAATCCTGACGCCGGACCAGTACCGGGTCCTTCGCGAGCATGGGACCGAGCGGGCGGGGACGAGTTGCCTGAACGCCGAGAAGCGGCCGGGCACCTTCCACTGCGCTGGGTGCGACGCGCCTCTGTTCGAGAACACCACCAAGTTCGAGTCCGGAACGGGTTGGCCGAGCTTCTTCGATCCCATCGATGGAGCAGTGGAGACCAAGGCCGACCGCAGCCACTGGATGGTGCGGACCGAGGTGCATTGCGCCCGCTGCCAAGGCCATCTCGGACACGTCTTCGACGATGGTCCGGCGCCGACGGGGCTGCGCTACTGCATGAACGGCATCTCGCTGCGCTTCGAGCCGAAGACCTGATCAGCATCGGTATCCTACGCGACGATGGGTGGATCGCGAGCCGCGCGGCCTTGATTTCGGCGACTTTTTCCTTAGTCGGAGAGGTAAGGTCTTCGCCCGCGATACGCGTTGTACTGGGCGTCGGCCGGGAAGACGGTCGTATCCGGACGGCCCTGCAGGGCCATATCCACAGGGTGGCGGTTCCGTCTCGGCGGAAACAGGCTTAGGGCTTATCCGTGGCGCATCTATACTGCGCCTCTGGCCCAATGGTCCCGATGAACCGCCGGCCGTGACGAGTCGACCAAGGGAGAAAGTACATGAGTGTCGTTCGTCGGTTCCTGGTCGCACCCTCTCTCGTCCGCCTGATCCGAAAGGAGCGTGGCGGCTCGAAGATTACCGAAGGTTACTTCGCTCCCCAGGCCGGTCGCACCTCGTATGTCCGCGTCGACGGTCAAAACTGCCATCTCGTCCTCGTCACCACGGCGGCCGACGGTACGTCGAGCGAAGAACGGACCGATGTCCCCCGCGCCCATGGCGACGCGCTGCTCGATGTATGTTCCGGCAAGGCGGCCTACGATCGTGCGGTGGTGGCGCTCGGTAACGGCCGTGAGGTGCTGGTCGATCGATACCTTACGCCGGGCGCGCTCGACCTGCTCAGCGTCGTATTCGATGAGCCGGGTCAGGCTGCCGCCTTCGCGCCTCCGGCATGGTTCGGCGACGAAGTCTCCGACGATTCCGCCTATGACCGCCACGCCGTCGCGATCCAGGGCGCTCCGCAATCCGGCGAGATCGCCTTGAGTAACGCGGCCCTCGACGCGATCCTCGATCTCCTCGAGCCCCGCTTCGGCTTCGGCCGCTTCAACGCCCCGTCGCCGAAGGCCGGCGAGGACGAGGCGAGTCTTCGCGCGAGTCGCCGTGCCGCGGCGCTCGCTGCCAAGGCGCCGGTGCCTGCGGTCACGCAGGTGGAGGAGCCTGCACCCCAGCCTGTCGTCGACGAGGGGAACGAGGAACGCCGAGAGGAGCCCCCCGCGGACGAAACATCCACGGCCGACACCCAGCATCGGGCGGATGCCCGGATCGACGACGTGATCGAGAGCCTGTCCCAGGCTCTCGGAGCATCGCAACAGCCTCGTGCTCCCAGCCGCGATAACGATCCCGCCGCGGAATTCGAACGCTGGACCGTGCGTCCCCGCCGCAACCAGCAGACCTGAGACTCCGCGCGTAGCCGGCGACTGAGCGCAGCCCTTTTCGAAGCAGTGGGAACCGCACCGATATCGTGTGGCCCCTCTTCGGCCTGCGCAGATCATGGGCAAAGTGCCGAGGCGTTTCTTCAGTCGAGTTACAGAAGCAGCCTACCCTCACCTTTTCCGCGAGAAACAAAGATTATCCCCCGAAGTCTCGTTGAGCAGAGGGATTAAAATCGCTAGCGTCTCGGCAAGACATACGAGCGTACGCCCGAAGAGGCGCCAGTGAGGGAACATGGCTCAGACCACCGTCCATGCCGGAGGGAGCGCGCCCGCCGTACCGACCCCTCACGAGCCCTGGTACAAAGTGCTCTACATCCAGGTGCTGATCGCCATCGCGCTCGGCATTCTTCTCGGATACCTGCATCCCGAATGGGGTAAATCCGTCAAATGGCTGGGTGACGCCTTCATCGCGCTGATCAAGATGATGATCGCGCCGATCATCTTCTGTACCATCGTCCACGGCATCGCCTCCATCGGCGACCTCAAGAAGGTCGGCCGCGTCGGCTTGAAGGCGTTGGTCTATTTCGAGGTGGTCTCCACCATCGCGCTCCTCATCGGCGTCCTCGTCGGTGAGGTGGTCAAGCCGGGCGCGGGCTTCAACGCCGACGTGACCAAGCTCGACGGCAAGTCGGTCGAGAAATACGCCAAGATGGCGGCCGACGATTCCGTCACAGGCCATATCATGGCCCTGATCCCCAAGAGCTTCTTCGATGCTTTCGCCACGGGCGATCTGCTGCAGGTCCTGCTGATCTCGATCCTGACCGGTGTCGTCGTCACCGGTATGGGCAAGCGCGGCGAGGCCATCACCCATGCCATCGATTCGGCGGGGCAGATCTTCTTCCGCATCATCGGTCTCGTGGTGAAGCTCGCACCCATCGGCGCCTTCGGCGCCATGGCTTTCACCATCGGGCAATACGGCATCGGCAAGGTGATCGATCTCGCCTGGCTCGTCGGGACCTTCTACGTCACCGCCTTCCTGTTCGTGGTGCTGGTGCTCGGTGGCATCGCCCGGGTCGCCGGCTTCTCGATCTTCAAGTTCCTGGCCTACATCAAGGACGAACTCCTCATCGTGCTCGGCACCTCGTCCTCCGAGACGGTGCTGCCCCACATGATGACGAAGATGCGCCGCCTCGGGGCCTCGGATTCCGTCGTCGGCCTCGTCATCCCCACCGGCTACTCGTTCAACCTCGACGGCACCAACATCTACATGACCCTGGCGTCGCTGTTCCTGGCCCAGGCCGTGGGCGCGGACCTGTCCTTCGGCCAGTACGCCACCATCATCCTCGTGGCGATGCTGACGTCGAAGGGCGCTTCCGGCGTCACCGGCGCCGGCTTCATCACCCTTGCGGCCACGCTCAGCGCCATCCCCAACAACCCGGTGCCGGTCGCTGCCATGACCCTGATCCTCGGCGTCGACAAGTTCATGTCGGAATGCCGGGCCATCACCAACCTGATCGGCAACGGCGTCGCCACGGTCGTGGTCAGCCGCTGGGAGGGCGAGCTCGATCAGGAGAAGCTGAACCAGGTCATGGCGCATCCGTTCTCCATCGGCACCGAAATCTCCGACCACGCGCCGAACATGGACCAGGAAGCCGCTCCCCGTCCGGCCGTGGCCGCTCAATAGAGCCGACGCTCATGAACCCGGCGCCGCTGCGCATCGGGATCGACCTGGGTGGCACAAAGATCGCCGGCATCGCCCTCGATGTCGGCGGAATCGTTCGCGCCCAGGCCCGGATACCGACGCCGCGTAACGATTACGACGCCACCCTCGGCGCGATCGTCGCTCTCGTCGGCCGCCTCGAATCGGAAGCCGGCGGCAGGGGCAGCGTGGGCATCGGCATGCCGGGCGCGATCACACCCCATACCGGCCTCGTGAAGAACGCCAACTCGATCTGGCTGAACGGACGTCCATTCGTCACCGACCTTGAGGCCCGGCTCGGCCGGCCGGTCCGCGCCGAGAACGACGCCAATTGCCTCGCCGTCTCGGAGGCGGTCGACGGTGCCGGCAAGGATTCCCGGATCGTCTGGGCCGTCATTCTCGGCACCGGGATCGGCTCCGGTATCGCGATCGAGAGACGTGCCCTGTCGGGGGCCAATCGCATCGCCGGTGAATGGGGGCATAACCCATTGCCGGCGCCCCACGACGACGAGCGTCCCGGTCCCGCCTGCTATTGCGGTCGCCGCGGCTGCATCGAGACCTGGCTGTCCGGTCCGGGCCTCGCTGCCGATCATTCCCGGCGCGCCGGAACTGTCGTCACGACCGGCGAGGCCGTCATCTCGGCCGCCCGTGCTGGCGATGCGGCGGCTGTCGAGAGCATCACCCGTTATCGCGATCGTCTCGGCCGCAGCATCGCCGGTGTCATCAACATTCTGGACCCCGATGTAGTGGTCCTCGGCGGTGGCCTGTCCACGGTGCCGGAACTGACCGGCGGTCTCGCCGGGCTCGTCCTGCCCCACGTCTTCTCCGACGATTGCGGAACGCCGATCCGGGTGAGCCGTCACGGCGACGCATCCGGCGTTCGGGGCGCAGCCTGGTTATGGGACATCCCCGCCTGAACCCTCTCCCCATCTCTGCCGGCAGTCGGTATGGACGGGCCATCGCAGACCGACACGAGCGTATTCCCATGACGACCCTCGCTTCCCTTGATCCTGCTGCACGCGACGCGCTTCGTGCCGAGACCCGAAAGGCCTACGAGGCCTTCAAGGCGCGCGGTCTCAAGCTCGACATGACCCGGGGCAAGCCGGCGCCGGAACAGCTCGACCTGTCGAGCGCGATGATGTCGCTTCCCGGCAACGGCGATCATTTCGCTGAATCGGGAGAGGATGCGCGCAATTACGGCGGTCTCCAGGGGTTGCCCGAAGCCCGCGCCCTGTTCGCGCCACTGGTCCAGGCGCCCCCTGCGCAGATCGTCATCGGCGACAATTCGAGCCTCGCCCTGATGCACGATTGCGTTGCCTGGGCGCTGCTGAAGGGTGTGCCCGGCTCGGTGAAGCCCTGGTCGCAGGAGCAGGAGCCGGTCTTCCTCTGCCCCGTACCGGGCTACGACCGTCACTTCGCCATCTGCGAGGCCCTCGGAATCCGCATGCTGCCTGTCCCCATGACCGGTCAGGGGCCGGACATGGACGTCGTCGAGAAGCTTGCGGCCGATCCCGCCGTGAAGGGCATGTGGTGCGTACCGAAATACGCCAATCCGAGCGGAGAGATCTATTCCGACGAGACCGTCCGGCGTCTCGCTGCGATGGAGACCGGCTCGCCCGACTTCCGATTGTTCTGGGACAACGCCTACGCCGTCCACCATCTCACTGCGACGCGGCATCCCCTCGCCGACATCCTCTCCCTCTGTGAGAAGGCGGGCCATCCCGACCGGGCGTTCATCTTCGCCTCCACCTCGAAGGTGACCCTCGCGGGCGCGGGTCTCGCCGTGTTCGCATCGTCGCCGGAGAACGTCCGCTGGTTCCTCGGTCGCGCCTTCTTCCGCACGATCGGGCCGGACAAACTCAATCAATTGCGCCACGTGCGATTTCTGAAGGACATGGCCGGCATCGAATCGCATATGGAGAAGCAGCGCACCCTCATCGCGCCGAAATTCGAGGCCGTCCTCGATGCTTTGGAAGCGCGGCTCGGCGGAACCGGTGCCGCGACCTGGACGAAGCCGGAAGGGGGCTATTTCATCACCGTCGATACGGTGGATGGCGCGGCACAGCGGGTCGTCGCCCTCGCCAAGGATGCCGGAATCGCCCTGACGCCAGCCGGTGCGACCTCACCCTACGGACGCGACCCGCACGACCGCACCCTGCGGCTCGCGCCGACGTTTCCGTCGCTCTCGGACGTGAAGGCGGCTGCAGAGGGTATCGCGCTCTGCATCCTGCTCGCCGGGCTCGAGACCCAAACGGCCGAGGCCGCCTGATACGGTGGCCGGGTGATCGCTTCTGCTTTGGAAAACTTCCCTCTCCCCGCCCGCAGGGAGGGCATTCGCATCAGACTGACATGATGATTGATCTGCCGCCCGGGACTCGCCCGGCGGCTCGAATGCTGGACATCTCCGTCAAATTTCGCGGAGAGGAACTGCAAGTGCCGTGGTCCCGTCGATCCTTCCAAAGAAGGCAACGCCACCGTCGCCGTCCTTTCATCGCTTCTGAGATCAAAGGCTCAGCGGATTTTGACGCGACGATGCCACGAGACACCGAGACAAAGATCGCCCGGTCGGTGATTCAGCGGAAACCGCCGACCCTCCGGTCGCGCTTGCGCTCGGCTGCGGGTTGATACGCGATCTGAGCGTGGTGGGTGCAGTAGGGCAATCCGGTGATCGAGCGATCGCCGCAATAGTGAAAATCCGGGGATGTCGGATCACCGAGGGGCCAGCGACACATGGATTCACGCAGATCCATGATGGTGACGCGCTTCGATACGGCCAGCGGAACACTCTGCGGCACGATCACCGGAGCCGTCTCGGGAAACGACAGGATCGGGGCCGCGACGGGATCGGCCGCTGCTGCGAGTTCGACCACGTTGTCCGCCTCGGCCTCGCGGGGCGCGGGCTTCTTGCGGCCGTTGCCCGGTGAATCCGCGGCCTTGACGCGGCCCGAAAGACCGAGCCGATGCACCTTGCCGATGACGGCGTTACGGGTGACCCCTCCGAGCTGGGCCGCGATCTGGCTCGCACTCAACCCTTCGTCCCACAAGCGCCGCAGGAGGTCGACACGCTCGTCCGTCCAGCCAGAACCCGTATCCGTCATCGCCCCCTCCGACATCCGCTCGATTCCCCTGACCGACACCGAACGAGCCCCGCGACAGCGCGCGTAGCCGATCCGTCCACTACCGTACAGATGGTGGTCGCCCAGGGCACCCTTCCGGCGACGACACGAACCGTACAGGACGGCTCGACACCGATGCAAGAGCGCCCGGAAGGAGGGGGGGACTTTCCACCGGCAAACCGATGCGGCCGGCCGGGAAGGCCGCCGTTGCCGCTCCGGCGTCGACCCCCTATCTGTGTCGACGCGTCCGGCACGCCGCCCGCTTTCTCCGGCGTGTCCATCGGGAGACCTCATGCGGTTGCCAAGTTCCACCCTCGTCGCCGTGGTCAGTCTTCTGACCGTCTCCGGGGCGACTGCCGTAGCCGCGCCGATACGACTGGCCGGCCATCGCGCGGTCTACGACTTGTCGCTGGTCGAGAGCCGTGGGGCGCGGGCGGTGGAGAGTGCACGTGGCCGCATCGTGCTCGATTTCAGCGGGGATGCCTGCAAGGGCTACACGATGCAGACCCGGCAGGTGACGGAACTCGACAGCGGCGAGACCGGCAAGCGCCTCTCCGATCTGCGCAACACCACCTTCGAGGGTGGCGACGGCCACACTTTCCGCTTCAAGACCAACACGGTGCTCAACGGCAGCCCGTCCGCGGCGGTGGATGGCACGGCCGAGAGCGGCGCCGAGGCCCTCAAGGTGAAACTGAAGGAGCCCAAGCGCGACCAGTATACCGAGAACGGCCCGGTGCTGTTTCCGACGTTCCACATGCGCCGCGTGATCGAGGCGGCGCAGGCCGGCGAGACGACGATGTCGGCCAAGGTGTTCGACGGGTCGGATGACGGCCGCAAGATCTTCGATACGCTGGCGGTCATCGGGAAACCCATCACAGCAGTCGAGCCGGCGAAGGCTTCGGGTGAAGCCGACCGCGACAAGCCGTTGCGGGATGGGGAGATGGCCTCGATGAAGCGCTGGCCGGTGACATTGAGCTACTTCACCTCCGGCCAGGGAGAGCGCACCCCGGTCTACGTCCTGACCTTTCTCCTCTACGAGAACGGTGTGAGCGGCGGCCTCAGCCTCAATTACGGCGACTTCACCATCGCCGGCGACCTCACCCGTCTCGATCTCGCGAAAGTCGACGCGAAGGCGGAAGCCGAGTGCAAGCCGTGAAGTGGTAACGGCTCAAGCCTTGCCCCTCTCACGTAAGGGGGCGCTGGCGAAGGCGAGCCCGCGCTGGATCGAGTGGTCGCCGAACTTTTCCCGCACGCGGTCGAGAGCGGCTTCTCTCTCGCGGATGCGCTTCGTGGAGCCGTCCACGAGGTCGCCCCGATCGGCATGGGTCGCGTCGCACAGGTCGCCGCCGCCGATACCGATGAGCCGGTAGGCGGTCCCGTCACAGGCCTCGCGCAGGAGCGCTTCGCCGTGGACGAAGAGACTGTCGGCGAGCTGCGTCGGCGCGAGGCCTCCGCGCGTCCTGGTGCGCTGGCGGAAGCCGTCGTCCTTCAGCTTGAGTGTCACGCTCGACGCGGCGAGGCCCGCACGCTTGAGCCGAGCCGAGACTTTCTCGCATTGCCGCCAGAGGATCGGCCGCATGATCTCGAAAGCCTTCAGGTCGGCGGAGAACGTCGTCTCGGACGAGACGCTCTTGGTTTCGCGCTCGCTGCGCACCGGGCGCTCGTCCTCGCCGCGGGCGAGCTTCGCGAGGCGGGACGCGTCCCGGCCTAGGGCGGCTTGGAGGAGGCGCGGGTCCGAGCGTCCCAGGTCCGCGACCTTGCGCAGGCCGAGTTCGGCGAGCCGGGCCTTGGCCGCCTGCCCGATGCCGGGCAGGATCGAGACCGGCTTGTCGGCGAGGAACGCCTCGGCCTCCGCACGGCCGAGGATGGAGAATCCGCGAGGCTTGTCGAGGTCGGACGCGATCTTCGCGAGGAACTTGGTGTCGGACAGGCCGATCGAGACGCTGATCCCGATCTCCGCCTCGACCTGCGCCGCGAAACGCACCAGCGTCAGTGCCGGGCTCCGCCCGTGCAGGCGCTCGGTGCCGGAGAGATCGAGGAAGGCCTCGTCGATGGAGACCGGTTCGACCAGGGGCGTCAGGTCCAGCATCATCGCGCGCACCTGCCGGCCGACCCGGACGTATTTCTCCATGTTCGGCCGGATGACGACCGCGTCGGGACAGGCCTTCAAGGCCTGGAACATCGGCATCGCGGAATGCACGCCGGAGACCCGGGCGAGATAGCAGGCCGTCGACACCACGCCGCGCCGGCCGCCGCCGATGATGAGCGGCCTGTCCCTCAAGGAGGGATCGTCACGCTTCTCGATCGCCGCGTAGAAGGCATCGCAATCCACATGCGCGATGGTCAACCGGTCGTGTTCGGGATGCGCCAGCAGCCGCGGCGATCCGCAGGCCCGGCAGCGACCGGTGCCCGGCTGGGACGTGCAGCAGTCGCGGCAGACCGACGTCACGCGAAATCGGCGTCGGGATCGGGTGGCCCGAGCCGACGCCAGGCGGCGGCGATGCGCTCCGGCTTCACGTCGAGGGCATGGGCGCAGGCCACGAGCACCGCCTCGTCCCCCGTGACATGGTCGAGAACCGCCGAAAGGAAGGTCGGATCGGTGGCGCTCGCCCTCAATGTGTCGGGCGTCAGGCCGGAGGCGGCCATGAACGGCAGGAGCCTGTCCGAATCCTCCGCGAGCCACCCGAGCACGGAGATGGCGAGACGCTCTGCGGAATCGTCTGGATGGTCAGGTTTGCGTTTCGTCAACATGTATCACTTAAGGTCTTTTCGAGCTGGACGTCGATCCTTCCAGAATGCGCCGCCAGCCTGCCGGGAACAATGAGCCATGACGAAGACCGTGCTCATCGTTGAGGACAACGAACTGAACATGAAGCTCTTCAACGATCTGTTGGAAGGGCACGGCTACGCGACACTCAAGACGGCCAACGGCATCGAGGCGATCGAGCTCGCCCGCGCTCACAGGCCCGACCTGATCCTGATGGACATCCAGCTTCCGGAGGTCTCCGGACTGGAGGTCACGAAGTGGCTGAAGGAAGACGACGACCTCAAGCATATTCCGGTCATTGCCATTACGGCCTTCGCCATGAAGGGCGACGAGGAGCGCATCCGTGAAGGCGGCTGCGAAGCCTATCTCTCGAAGCCGATCTCCGTGGCTAAATTTCTTGCCACCGTCCGTCTCTATCTCGGCGACGGCGTCCGTTCATAATTGCGACCATCGGCGGTGTCGCCTGGCCGAGTTCATTTTAGATCGCGAGGACCGATGTCGGCCAAAGTCCTGATCGTCGATGATCTCTTTCCGAACGTGAAGCTGCTCGAGACCAAGCTGTCGCTGGAGTATTTCGACGTTTTGGCAGCGATGAACGGGCCGGATGCCATCGCGATCTGCGAGAAAGGTCTGTGCGACCTCGTCCTGCTCGACGTGATGATGCCCGGCATGGACGGGTTCGAGGTCTGTCGCCGACTCAAGAGCAATCCCAACACCGCCCATCTCCCGGTGGTGATGGTCACGGCACTCGATCAGCCGGCGGATCGTCTGCGCGGCCTCGATGCCGGAGCCGACGACTTCCTGACGAAGCCGATCGACGACACCGCCTTGTTCACACGTGTACGCAGCCTCGTCCGACTGAAGGCGGTCACCGACGAACTTCGCAACCGGGCGTTGGCCTCGCGTGAGTTCGGCATGGGCGATCCCCTCGCTCTGGCCGCTGCGGAGACCGGCCAGAACGCCTCGATCCTTCTGGTCGAGGATCGGAAGAGTTCGGCCGAGCGGCTCTCGGCGGCGCTGGGTCAGCACCATAAAGTGACGGTCGCCGCCGATCCGCACGATGCCCTCGTCCTCGCCGCCGAAGGGACGTTCGAACTCGCCCTCGTGAGCCTCGATCTGCAGGGGTTCGACGGCCTGCGCCTCTGCAGCCAGCTGCGCTCCCTCGACCGTACGCGGAACATGCCGGTGATGATGATCGCCGAGGAGCACGATCGTGCTCGGGTGATCCGTGGCCTCGAATTCGGCGTGCACGATTATCTCATGCGCCCCGTGGACCGGAACGAACTCGTCGCGCGCGTGCGCACCCAGGTGCGCCGCAGCCGATTCTCGGAGACCCTTCGCGGCGCCGTGCAGGCTTCGATGGAGATGGCCGTCACCGACGGCCTCACCGGCCTGCACAACCGGCGCTACCTCGACAGCCATCTCTCCGTGCTGTTTTGCGACGCGGCGCTGCGGCACCGACCGGTCTCGGCGCTGATGCTCGACATCGACCGGTTCAAGTCGATCAACGACACTTACGGCCACGAAGCCGGCGACGAGGTGCTCCGTGCCTTCGCCGGCCGCATTCGCCTGCATACCCGCGGCATCGACATCGTCGCCCGCTACGGCGGCGAGGAGGTCGTCATCATCCTGCCCGATGCGGAGCCGGACGCGGCCCATGTCATCGCCGAGCGTATCCGCGAGCGCATCGAGGCCGTACCGTTCCTGATCCAGCGTGAGACGCGGGAAGTCCGCGTCACCGTCTCCATCGGGGTGGCGTGCCGTCATGCTGATGACCAGGGACCGGCGGACATGCTGAAGCGGGCGGATCTCGCCCTCTACCGCGCCAAGTCCTCAGGGCGGAACAGGGTCGAAGCCGAAGCCGCCTGAGACCCGTCCGGGGATCAGAATTGCCTAGGCGCCTTGCCGGCCTCGCGCGCCCAGGCGATGGCGGCACCGAGCGCAGCGATCCACCAGCCCTGCCAGGCCCCGTGCTCGACGAAGGCCACCGCCGTGCACGAGCCGACGAGGCCGAGGGCGACCACGCTCTCACCCCGCGGCAGGCGTGCGATGAGCGCCAGCATCATCATCAGAATCGCCGCGGCCAGGCCGGCGCCGACGATGCCGAGCTCGGCCCAGATCTGCAGGAAGATATTGTGCGGGTGGCCCACCGCCAGCATCGGCCGCAGGTCCGGCTCGATCCGCGCGGCGACCGGCGTCTCGATGAACCGCGCCGAGGTGCCGAACCCGGCCCCGCGCCAGGGGTCGAGCGCCACGGCCGCGCCGAAACTGCGGGCGATGGCGACCCGGGCACGCGAAGAGCTCTGGACCAGCCGCTCGTGCATCGCCTCCGGCATCGCCCTGTTGAGGAGGTCGCCCTCCACGGGGGCGAGGATGAAGGAGAGGGCAAGGGCGAAGCCTGCGATGCCGAGACTGACTCTCCTCGGAACCAGGAATGCGATGAGCCCCATGGCGGCACCGGCTGCGAGCCCCATGGCGGCGGCACCACTGATCGACCGCAGGATCGCCGCGGCACTGATCGCGAGCACGAGAAGCGCCGCAATCCTGTATCCACGCCGGTAGAGAAGGAAGACGAGGGGCCCCGCGATCGGCAGAATTGTGAGGACTGGCCGGTTCAGGACGAACAGCGCGACCCGCGAACCCATGGCCCGATGGAGGGGGAGGTCGGTGGCCAGGGCCGCGACGACGTAGAGGCCGGCGAGCGCGATGGACCAAGCGGCGAGCCTGGGGGCGAAGGCCGGCATGTTTCCCGGCGCCAGGCGGGCGAGGAGATAGGCCGCGACGAGAGTCGGCAGGAACTCGCCGATGCTGCGCCAGGACAATCCTGCGAACGGACTCCAGGCGATGCTCGCAAGGGCCCAGCCGATGAAGGCGAGCGCGGCGAGGCCGATGGGCGTGGCGAGGGGGTTCAGCACGAACCGCATCGTTCCGCGTCGATCCTCGATCAGCCCTGCGGCGAGGAAAAGGAGGGCGCCGAGACCGACGACGACGGGGCTCGAGCGGTTCGCTAGCGCCATCGCCACGGGAAGCACGGCGAGGGTGATGGCACCAGCAATGCGCAGGCGCGCGACCGTGTCCGATCGAGGCAGTGTCGCTAACATCGGAAAGGGGGAGCCCGGCGACTACTGAAGCTCGTGGCCGCGCTTGCCCATCTCGGCACGCACGCGAACCATCATGTATTCCGATACGCCCTGTGTCCAAGTCTGCATGGCTTGGACGATCTCGTCGAGCACTTGCGGCTGGGTTTCGACGTAGCGCTTGCCGGCTGCCGAATGGAAGAAGGCGACGATCTCGGTGAGCTCAGCCTCGGACAGGCGGTTCGCATAGATCTTGGCCGCCGTCTCGATCATCATCTGCTTCTGCAGTTCCATCTCCGGCGCCAGCGAAGCCAGGACTTCGTCGAGATCCTTTGTCAGGTCCGGGCGGGTGATGGCGGCCTGCTTGATCTGCTGGCCGAAGGCCGGAAGGATCGAATCGAACGAGCGGGCGATGCCGGAACTGAGCGTGACCTCGCGGGCGAGGGCCAGATGGTTCGGGGTGAAGCTCGGCTGCTGGGCGGCGGGCGTCGTGGGGGCAGGGGCCGCTGGCTTTGCGCCGGGCTTGGCCGGTGCAGTCGGCTTCTGAGCCTGGGCATGGCCGATTGTCGGAACGGTCGCGGCGAGGAGACCCGCCATGACTTGAGCAGTGAGAACGGAGAAGAGGGGGCGGCGGGACATGGCGAGCGCTCCGGAGGGCGTGTCGATCAGAGGAAAAAGGAGACGTGGAGTCGCGTCAGACCGCGCCGAGACAGGTAACGTGAGCCTGCCCGTCGCGCGCCTCCGCGAGAATCGCACCGGTGGCGAGCCCCAGGAACAGACCGTGCTCGACGACTCCCGGCACAGCCCAGAGCGAAGCGGATAGGCGTTCCGGATCGGCGATGACCTTCAGATGGGCATCAAGGATCAGATGGCCGCCATCCGTGAAGAACGGTGCATTGCCAGGACCGATGCGCAGGACGAGGTCACCGGTGCAACCGGCCCTCTCGATCGCCCTTTCCAAGGCGATGCGGGTAGCGCCGAGCCCGAACGCGTTGACTTCGACCGGCAATGGAAACGCTCCGAGCGTCGTCACCGATTTCGCCGCGTCGGCGATCACCACCATACGGCGACTGGCGAAGGCCACGATCTTCTCCCGCAGAAGCGCGCCGCCGCCGCCCTTTACCAGGCGCATCCGGGCATCGATCTCGTCGGCGCCGTCGATCGTGAGGTCGAGTTCGGGCAGGTCTTCGAGGGTGGCCAGGGGAATGCCGACGCGCTCGGCCGCGACGCGCGTCGCCTCGGACGTGGGGACGCCCGTGACCTTCAGGCCATCATGTACCCGCGCCCCGAGAAGCTCCACGAAGACATTGGCGGTACTGCCGGTGCCGATGCCGAGCCGCATCCCGTCTTCGACGAGACCAATGGCGCGGGCGGCGGCGGCGCGACGCAGGTCCGGAGCGCTCACGAGTCAGTCCTGTCAGTGGAGAGGGTTGAAACGAGGCGCATGGTGAGGCTCTCGGACTAAGGCTTGACTGCGCCGCTGAAAGTCCGGAGGCCCTAGCACGGCTGGCAACGCCGTCCAACGCAGGCTGCGCCGAAGACTCGCAACGATCAGCGCCAGTCGTCAGGGCCGCGTGTTCTGGGGTGGCGTGGCGCTCGGTCCGGCGCGGCCCGGTGCCTGCCCGGTCGCGGCGGCCTCGTCGGTGCCGCTCGTGGCCGGATTCGCCTGCGCCGTGCACACCACCGCCTCCTTCTGAAGCTGGACGTAGCAGATGCTCATCTCGCCGGTGCGGTAGTTGACGCGGAACACCCCGGCCTCGCGGGTATGACGGGAGGCGACGAGGCCGTATTCCGACGGAGCCTGGGCGCTGGCGCCTTCCCCTGCACCATAGCAGACAGTGAGGCCGACGCTGCCGACAGCACCTTCGCGCAGACCATACTGACAGGACGTAACCTCGCCGGTCACCTTGTCCACACGGTAGACCCGGTTGAGGTCGATCTGCGGGGCGGGCACGAATTCATAGGACGCCGCCTCGGCCTCGCTGGCCGTCACGCAAAGGAGGGCAAACGCCGCCATACGCCAGCCTAGGCCCGTTCGGCTCCGCCTGCCCGATCGCAGGAGCGCGGCGGGAATGATCGACGTGAGCGCGAAATCAGTGGGCAGCATCGAACGCATGATCGCCTTCGTGTCCTGATGGAGACAGGGAATTCGGAGCACCGGCAAGGGAAGATGGATGCCGGGAGCCTCGTGTCTGCCGTTCTATAGAGGCCTTGCGGCGCAACCGTGGCCCGCTCGGCAGCGCCTTAATCGCATCACCGGGGGTGTTTAGCGAAGGCCGACACCCGAGCGAAGCCCTTTCGCTCCCGTCGCGCCTTCCATCTGACCAACCCTCGTGAGTGATCATGCCCAGCCTGCCGCCCATCGTCGTGTTCGATCTCGACGGGACCCTCGCCGAGACGGCAGGCGACCTCGTTGGCACCCTCAACGCGATCCTCGCTCGCGAGGGCCTTCCGACGCTTCCCCTCGATCGGGCACGCGACATGATCGGTGCCGGCGCGAAAGCGCTGATCCAGCGTGGCTTCGAGGCGGCCGGAGAGACCATCGATGATGTCCGCCTGCAGACGCTCTTCGTCGACTTCCTCGACCATTACGGCCGCCATCTGAGCGAGCATTCCTACCTGTTCCCCGGCGTCGAGGCGGCTCTGGATGCGTTGAGTGCGCGTGGTTTCCTGCTGGCGGTCTGCACCAACAAGGTCGAGGCTCATGCCAAGCAATTGCTGGAGGAACTCGGCGTCGCTGAACGGTTCGCGGCGATCTGCGGACGCGACACCTTCCCGGTCCACAAACCCAACCCGGCCCATATCACGCTCACGGTCGAGCGGGCGAAGGGCGACGTTTCCCGTGCCGTCATGGTGGGGGATTCCCGTGCCGATATCGACGCGGCGAAGGCGGCGGGCATTCCGGTGATCGCGGTTCCGTTCGGCTATACCGACCTTCCGGTGGAGCAACTCGGCCCCACCACGGTGATCCAACATTTCGATGCTTTGGAAGACGCGGTCGAAGCCCTCATTCCGGCTTCAGGCACGGTCTGAGGTGAATGGTGGGCGCGACAGGGATCGAACCTGTGACCCTTCGCGTGTGAAGCGAATGCTCTCCCGCTGAGCTACGCACCCGGACCGACGGCCTTCTAGGGCGAGCCCTGCCGACCCGTCAAGGGCCGTTCTGCGCTCTCGTGTCTGCCGGCGAACCGAGCCGTAACAACAGTGCCACCGGGATCAGGCCGACGAGGACGATGAGCAGGGCGGCCACCGCGCCGTCTTCGTAGGTGCCGCGGATCGCCTCGCCGTAGAGATGGGTCGCCAAGGTCTCGACGTTGAGCGGGCGTAGGAGAAGGGTTGCCGGTAACTCCTTCACACAATCAACGAAGACGAGCAGCGCGCCGCTGAGCACTGCCGGCCACGTCATCGGCAGGTGCACGCGCAGCAGCGTGGCGATGGGAGTCCGGCCCAGCATACGTCCGGCCTCTGCGAGGGAGCCTGGCACCTTGGACAATCCTGCCTCGCAGGCGCCGACTCCGACCGCGAGAAAGCGGACGAGATAGGCGACCACGAGGGCGCCCCCCGCACCGACGCCGATGATGGCCGGTGCGGTGCCGAAGAGCGTCGTCGTGACGCCGGACACGGCTCCATCCGCGAGCGTCAGCGGGCCGAGCAGCCCGATCGCCAGGATCGCGCCGGGGAGGGCATAGCCGAGGGCGGCGAGCCGGATCAGTCCCTGTCCGAAACGGCGTGAGACGAGACTCGGGGCGGCGGCGACGAAGAAACCACAGGCCGCAGCGAGCATCGTACCGAGCCCTGCATAGAGCAGTGTATTGCCAGCTTCGGCGATGACGCCGTGCGGGAACCCAAGTCGGCTGATCCGGGCGATCGCGGAGTGGACGAGGTAGGCCGCCGGGACCAGGAAGCCGATAACAATAGGGACCATGCCGAGGCCGAGCGCGGCCAGACCCAACGCACCGGAAAGACGGTGACGGGCCATGCTGCGCTGGCGCTGGGCAGAGCCCGCATAGCCGCGGCCGCGCCGCCCCCAACGCTCGATCGCGAGGAGCAGAAGCACCATCGCCAACATCACCAGAGCAATCTGCGCTGCGCCGGGTAGGTCCGAGCGATTGATCCAGGTGGCATAGACCTGCACCGTGAGCGTCCGGACTCCGAGGAATTCGGCGGCGCCGATATCGTTGAGCGTCTCCATCAGGGCGAGGCTGGTGCCGAGCGCGATGGCCGGGCGGGCCAGCGGCAGGGCGATCCTGAGGAAGACTGCAGACGGCGACCGCCCGAGGATGCGCGCCGCTTCGATGAGGCTGCCCGCCTGCATCAGGAACAGCGCCCGCGTCGGCAGGTAGACATAGGGATAGAGCACGAATCCAAGGAGTATGACGCAGCCCGGCAGGGAGCGAATTTCCGGTAGCAGCAGGTCCTTCGGCCGCGTGACGCCGAGGAGGTCGCGCAGGCCGCTCTGGGCCGGGCCGATCGGATGAAGCAGGTCGAGATAGGCGAAGGCGACGATATAGGTCGGCATCGCCAATGGCAGCAGCAGGCCGATCTCGATGAGGCGCCGGCCCCGGAACTCGTAGGCCGAGACGAGCCAGGCCGCACCTACTCCGAGCACAACCACGACGATGCCGACACCGCCCAGAAGCAGGGCCGTGGTCATCGTGGCCTGCGGCAGCACATGCGCGAGGAGATGCGGCCAGACCTCGCCCGAGCCCTGCATCGCCGTCAGCGTTAGGGACGCCACCGGACTGAGGATCAGAGCGGCCAGGGCGACGGCCGCCGCCGCCCATGCGAGAGGGGCGGCCCGCAGGCGTGGCGCCGTGACGTCAGCGGCGCCCGAGCCAATTGCGGCCCGCGTCTCGGCCAACTCGACTGTGACCGACATCGGCTTTGCGTCAGTTGTCGAAGCCGACCGTATCGACCAGCAGGCTCGCCGCTTTGCGGTTGCGGGCGATGTCGGCCAAGGGCACCGTATCGATGGTCAACGGGCCGAGTGCGGTGAGCAGCGGGTCCACCGGCGCACCGGGCTTCACCGGATACTCGAAATTTCCCTTCGCATAGAGGCCCTGGCCCTCGTCGGAGACGAGGTATTCGAGGAGCTTGACCGCCTCGTCACGGTTCGGCGCCGATTTGGCAACGACGGCGCCGGAGACATTCACGTGGGTGCCGCCGCCGGCGAAGGTCGGCAGAACGACCTTGATGCCGTCGCCCCATTTCTGCTGGTCCGGACCGCCCTTACCCGAGCGCATCAGGCCCACATAGTAGGAATTGCCGAGACCGACTGTACAGGTGCCGGCGAGGATGTCGCGGGCGACGTCGCGGTCACCGCCAGCGGGCTTGCGTGCGAGGTTGGCCTTCACACCGGTGAGCCAATCCTTCGCCTTCTCTGGTCCGTGCTTGACGATGAAGTGAGCGATCAGCGCCGTGTTGTAGGGATGCTGGCCCGCGCGCAGGCAGAGCTTGCCCTTCCATTTCGGGTTGGCGAGATCCTCGTAGGTCAGGGCGGTATCTGTGAGGTCCTTGTCGGCATAGGCGACGCGGGCGCGCATGGAGAGCGCGTACCAGAGGCCGCCGGAATCGCGCAGGGGCGCCGGAACGGCGGCGACCAGGGCCTCCGTGCGCACCGGCTGCGCCAGCCCGCGATCCACGAGTTCGATCAGGTTGCCGATGTCGACGGTCATGAGCACGTCCGCCTTCGAGCGTTCTCCCTCAGCGGCCACCCGCTCTGCGAGGCCCTTCTCGACAAAGACGGTGTTGACCGTGACGCCGCTCTTGGCGGTGTAGGCATCGAGCAGCGGTTTGATCAATCCGGGCTCCCGCGTAGTGTAAAGATTCACTTCGGCCGCGGAAGCTCCGGTGATCCAGGCGAATGCCACGGCACCGCCGAGTAGACATTGCGAAACCCAACCGACCATGATGTCCGTCCCCATTTTCCTAGTGAACGGTTCAGGGCGGCATCATGGGAGGAAATGCAAGCGCTATGTCTTTGATTTATTACAGTTAAAATCTGTACTTCGGGTTGCCGGAGGCCACGAACGGATAGGCTTGTTTAATCCGGTTCGATTGGAAAAACTAAGCTTGCCTCACTGTCGACATGCAGGCCGACGATGTCTCCCTCCCGCGTGGAGATGTCGTTCGCGACTGTCAGGCGCAAAGGCTCTGCAAGTCCTTCCGCTGCCAGGATCAGTTCCGAGAAGGCACCGAGGAAGCGACGCCGGATCACGCGCGCCGGGCAGCCGGCGCCGGGATCGGAGAGTGTAATGGATTCCGGCCTGACGCAGGAGAGAACCAGTGCTCCGTCCGCCGTGCCGGGAGCCGGGAACGCGCCGAGTTGCGTCCTGGCGACGCCGTCCATGCAGCGAGAGGGGAATGTAATGAGGTCGCCGAAGAAATTCGCGGCAAAGTGCGAGGTCGGGCGTCGATAGAGATCCGCTCCCGACCCGATCTGTACGATGCGGCCCTCCCGCATGAGGACGATACGATCGCTCACCAGAAGCGCTTCCTCAGGGTCGTGCGTCACCAGCAGCGCCGTTGCGCCGGTGGCGTGCAGGACCGAAACGGTATCGGCCCGGACTCTGTCCCGGTTGCGCCGGTCGAGATTCGAGAAGGGTTCGTCGAGGAGCAGAACGCGCGGTCCCGGTGCCAAGGCGCGGGCCAGCGCTACGCGCTGACTCTCTCCGCCGGAGAGCGTGCCGGGATAGCTCGAGGCCCGGTCGGCGAGGCCGACCTGTTCCAGCCGTGCCTTGGCTATGGCATCGGCCTCGCCGCTGCTCCATCGATGAAGGCCGAAGCGCACATTCTGCAGAACGGTAAGGTGAGGAAACAAGGCGTAGTCCTGGAACATCATGCCGACGCCGCGCTCCTCCGGCGGCATCCGAGCGCTCATCGCCCGCCCGTCGAGCAGAACATGACCGGCGCTCGGCTGTTCGAGCCCCGCCACTGCTCTCAGAAGGGTACTCTTGCCACAGCCGGAATCACCGAGAAGCGCGATGATCTCGCCTGCCCGGACCGAGAACGAGACGCCGTCAAGGGCGGTCTTCCGGCCGAATGCGATGGTGAGGCCCCGCGTTTCGAGGCGCGGGGGGGGATCGTCGGAGCGGCGGCCCTCGGTCGGATCGGGCTCGGCCATGACCTGTCTCTCACTTGCTGGCGCGGAAGGAATCAAGCGCTTCTCGCCGGATGACGCGTCAGGTCAAGCGGCCGCTTCGCATGCCGGGCGGTTCGTCGATCGCCGATCTAGGTTGACCGCAGCGCGGGTAAGGGGGCGGCCACGTCGCGTCGGATCGTGTCAGTGGGAAACCCTACTTCCCGCATATCCGTCCTTGGAACTGGGTTACGTCGCATAATATAGAATAAACTGGAATTACAGGGCTTATGTCGATCGTGTTCGAGGCTTTAGCGCTCGATCTGTCGATTCCATTCGAGTGTATATTTTAGACGAGAGGCAATGCGGCAGCATAATAGAGTCTGTCGATGCCGCAATGACCAAGCCAAAGACGATCCGAAACACCATCGTCTCTTAGGAAGTCCTTTGATCCTCAAACTCCAAAGCTTTTCCATGCTATTCGAGGACGAAAATCGGCCCTTTGACGGATCAGTGTGAAGCCGCAAAGTGTCGGGTCCGGGGCCGATCTCATCCGCTTTTGGTGACAATCCCGACTGTGTCTACCTGATCTTGGATGGCATCGCCTGCCGCTAAACGAAGCGGGCGAGAGGTGCCGGCTTGTGCTAGTCGTTGCAGGGTAAGCAGATCGAGGGCGGTATCAAGTACAACCCGATGCCTTGGCTGAGGGTCAACGCATCGATCTACGACACGGTCGAGCACAACAGCTGACCTCGGATCCCGCCAACCCCTTCCTCGCGATCCAGACGGGCAAGGTCGGCATTCAGGGCGGCGAGATCGAGGCGCTCGTCACCATCGCCGGCAATACCGACGTCATCGCCGCCTATGCCTGTACCGATGCGCGGGTGCTCCCCGGCGACACGGTTGGTGCAAGCGTAGAATCGATGCCTTTGCACTTGGTTTCGGTCTGGGTGAAGCATCGCTTCTCCCTATTTGGTATTCCTGGGTTACGGGTGGGCGGCAGCGTCTGCTAAATGGGCGAATCCTTCGACGGATCGACCAACAGCTTCAACACTCCGGCGGTGACTCTGGCCGACGCGATGGTCGGCTGTGAAGACGAACATTGGCGCGCGCAGATCAACGTATCGAATATCGCGGGCACTTAATATGTCTCCACCTGCCTCTCGCGCGGAGATTGCTTCGTTGGCACGAGCAGAACCGTCCTCGGTACGCTGACCTATACGTTTTAGTGGCGCCCTGCTGGCCACCGAATCCGCTTCAGAACGAAGGTAGATCGGAGGCGAACAACGTAACGTCGTCCATCCGGAACCGGCCATGCCGGATGAAGCGCAGGGAGGCCGCGATGGCGGTCCGATTGAGAATCATTAGGTCGTGGGTCGAGCCGATCGTGAGGTGGTCGGTCATGCCGGCGACCTGGGTTCGCGCCACGCTGACGCGTCCGTCATTGGGGCGTGGCAGGATCAGGAGCGACTCGATCGGCCAGAACGAGCGGTTGGCAGCGATGATCCCCAGCGGGAAGTCGACTTCGCCGAGGAGCGCACTGAGTTCCGCATTGCGGAAGGTCGTCAGTTGTGCGCCAGCCGGTCCGAAGAACAGCCGGTAGGGCAGCATCCGGTGGAGGAAATTCGCCACCTCGCTGCCGCCGTTGGGCGTGCCCAGCATCACCACGCGCCCGAGATTGGCCGGACGGTGCCGGGTGATGACCCCGCGCGCGACGAGGCCGCCCATGGAATGAGTGACGAAATGCAAGTGGTCGACGCCCGACGCGAAGGCGTCCACTTGCGGCGCGACACCCGCGACGATGCTCTCGATGCTGGCTCTTCGTCCGGGATAATCGATGTTGAGAGTCTGATAGCCCTCCGCGCGGAACGCGCGTTCCATCCGCCCGAGGGAGGCCGAGCGGCGTGCAATGCCGTGAAGGAGTACGACGCCCTCTACGCCTTGCCGGGCCGAATCCCGCGTCTGGAGACCGACAGTCGAGAGCGCTAGAGCCGCCATCGGATTGCTCTCCGCAACGCATCGCCCGAGAATAAGCGGGCTTTGGGCGGGGTAGTGCGGGCAACGGCCGTGATGCAAGCGAGGAAATGCGCGATCTTGCTGGTGGCCCTGGGATTGGCGCGCGACCGTCATTCGCATGCGGGTCCGAGAGGACATACATAGAACGCTGTTCCGGTACAGAAGACCCCATGCCCAGCGTCGCCGACATCCTGATCCCGCTCGCGCTCGACAACGCCTACAGCTACGCCGTGCCCGCAGGTCTGATCCTCGCGCCCGGCGATGTGGTGCAGGTGCCGCTCGGTCCTCGCGAGACCGTGGGGGTGGTCTGGCAGGTGTCGGAAAGCCCCGGCGGGTCGAACCTCAGGCCGGTGACCGGCCGGGTCGAGGCGCCGCCCCTGTCCGACTCCCTGCGGGAACTCGTCGACTGGCTCGCCCGCTACACCCTGGCGCCGAAGGGCTCGGCCCTGGCCATGGCCCTGCGCCTGCCCGACGAGGCGGCCCGCAGCGAGACGTCCCGCATCGGCGTACGCGCCTCGGGCAAGCCGCCCGCCCGGCCGACGGCGGCGCGAATGAAGGTGCTCGCCGTGGCCGCCGACGGGACGATGCGCGGCAAGAGCGCGCTCGCCAAGGAAGCCGGCGTCTCGCTCAGCGTGGTCGACGGCCTCATCGACGACGGCGCTCTGGAGGCGGTCGCCCTGGCCCCCGAGCCGGTGGCGCTGCCGCCCGACCCTGACCACGCGCGCGTTCCCCTGTCTGAGGCGCAGGCCGAGGCGTCGCAGAACCTCATCGACCTCGCTTTCCCATCCGCAGAGGGCGAAGGGGCGCCGAAGGCTCCGACCGTCCTCCTCGAAGGCGTCACCGGATCGGGCAAGACCGAGGTCTATTTCGAGGCCGTGGCCGAAGCTGTCCGGCGCGGGCATCAGGCGCTCATCCTCATGCCGGAAATCGCGCTGACGGCGCAGTTCCTCGGTCGGTTCGCCGAGCGTTTCGGAGTCCGCCCGGCCACGTGGCATTCGGGCATCGGAGCGAAGCGCCGCGAGCGCCTGCGCGCCGGGGTGGCGGCCGGCGAGGTCTCCGTCGTCGTCGGCGCGCGCTCCGCCCTGTTTCTGCCCTTCGCCGATCTCGGCCTCGTCGTCGTCGATGAGGAGCACGAGGCCGCCTACAAGCAGGAGGACGGCGTCCATTACCATGCCCGCGACATGGCGGTGGTGCGGGGACGGTTGGAGAACTGCCCGGTGGTGCTGGCCTCCGCGACCCCCTCCATCGAGACCAAGGTCAATGCCGAGAAGGGGCGCTACGCCCATATCGTCTTGCCCGAACGGTTCGGCGGGCGGCGGCTGCCGGACATCCACGCCATCGACATGCGCCTCGACAAGCCGGAGAAGGGCCGCTTCATCGCCCCGCCCCTGGTCAATGCCGTCCGCGCCACGATCGAGGCCGGCGATCAGGCGCTGCTGTTCCTCAACCGGCGGGGCTATGCCCCGCTCACCCTGTGCCGCGCCTGCGGCCACCGCTACCAATGCCGCAACTGCTCGACCTGGCTGGTGGAGCATCGCTTCCGCCGGGCTCTGGTCTGCCATCAATGCGGCTATGCCGAGCGCCGCCCGGAGGCCTGTACCGAATGCGGCACGTTCGACAACCTCACGCCGTGCGGGCCGGGGGTCGAGCGCATCGCCGAGGAGGTGGCGGCACTGTTTCCGGACAAGCGCGTCATCGTGCTCTCCTCGGACTTTCCCGGCGGCGCCGAACGTCTGCGCGCCGAGCTGCAGAGCGTGGCGGACGGCGACTGCGACATCGTCATCGGCACCCAGCTCGTCGCCAAGGGCCACAACTTCCCGCACCTCACCCTCGTCGGCGTGCTCGATGCCGATATCGGTCTCACCTCCGGCGATCCGCGCGCGGCCGAGCGCACGTTCCAGCTGTTGCAGCAGGTGACGGGCCGGGCAGGGCGCGGCGAGAGGCCGGGCCGCGCCCTGGTCCAGACCTACCAGCCGGACCATCCGGTGATCGCGGCACTCCTCTCCGGCGACGCGACGCGGTTCTACGAGGAAGAGATCGCCGCGCGGGAGGCCGCCGGCCTGCCGCCCTTCGGTCGGCTCGCCGCGCTGATCGTGTCGGCCAACGAACGTGACGTCGCTGAAGCGCATGGGCAGGCCCTGGCGCGCGCCGCCGAGCCGCCCGATGGCGTCATGGTGCTCGGGCCGGCCGAGGCGCCCCTCGCGCTGATCCGCGGGCGCTATCGCTTCCGGCTGCTGGTGAAGACCGAGCGCGCGGTCGATCTCCAGACCTATCTGCGGGACTGGCTGAAGCGTGGACCGAAGGTTCGCGGCAACGTGAAGGTCGCCATCGACGTCGACCCCCAGAGTTTCCTATAACACTGGCCCGACGTTCGCTTGGGTGGCGTTCGACGCGAAGACCTGCGGTCCGACGAAGTCATCTGACCCGACGAAGACCCGCGATCTGATCAGGAGTGCTGCACGTGCTGACCTACACCAAGAAGCCGGATTCGACCGTCGCGGAGATCGTCGTCGACGGTCAGATCACCGATCAGGACATGAACACCGTCATCGCCGCCATGCAGGCCGACCTCGACAAGGGCGGCAAACTCAAGCTGCTGGAGGATGTCCGCGAGTTCAAGGGCATGGAGCCGGCCGCCTTCTTCAAGGACGTGCGCTTCGGTCTGGCCATGATGAAGGGCGTCAGCCACGTCGCCCTCGTCACGGACGCGTCCTGGCTGCGCATGATCGCCGATACGTTCGGCAAGGTGTCGCCGGCCCAGATCAAGACCTTCGACCGCGCCCATATCGACGAGGCGCGGAGCTGGCTCGCCGCTGCGTAACGGCTATTCCGCCTGGGCGGTGCGCGTGGTCTGGCGCCGCGCCGTCCAGCTTCCCGAGCAGAGCGGGGAGACTTTCCAGGTACCGCGTCCGGAACGGGCGTCGAGCCGGCCCGAAGCGGCGCCGGTGGCCGATCCGTTCGACACGCTGAGGCCCACGGTCCCGTCCGTGCCGACGCGGCCCGTCATCGTCGCCCGCTCCGCCGAGGAGACGAGCCGGACCTGACCGTCCTGGACCGAGACCGAGTAGCTGTAGCGGCTGTCGCAGATGCCGCTCTCGGTCACCAGCTCCACCGACCAGGCACCGTTAAAGTTGGCGCCCTCACGGCCGATCGCCGGTTGAAGATGG
This sequence comes from Methylobacterium marchantiae, assembly GCF_022179405.1. Taxonomy (GTDB): domain Bacteria; phylum Pseudomonadota; class Alphaproteobacteria; order Rhizobiales; family Beijerinckiaceae; genus Methylobacterium; species Methylobacterium marchantiae. The sequence continues at coordinate 67,675 of NZ_BPQT01000026.1, read as the reverse complement.
GCCGAGGACAGTCCTGCTCCGAGCACCAGCACAGCGACGAGTTTCGACATGTTTCCCCCTGCGTTGAAGATGGACAAAGGATTCCCATGGCAGCCTCTCGGCGCTCTTGAAAGGAATCGAATGCTAAGTGAATCGTTAGAATCTATAGATATCGGAGCCGAAGGGCAAATTTATGGCATTTGCCGAGCTAAGCGTTGCCGTTGTATCGAGGGAATATTGACGGACGACGAGCCGAATCGTTCGAAATCACTAGCGAAACAAAAATGAAGTGATTTCGTGCGAGACCTATAGCCACGCTGATGTCTCGCCAAAGCGTCAGGCGCGGAAGCCGCGAAACGGGCCGATCGGTAGTCCGGTTCGCTTCAACGATCGAAGTAGGCCTGCAGGGCGTCGCGATCGCGCGTGATCGGCAGGGCGAGTTGGGCCAACACCCGCGCCTTGTCCGGTGTCAGATCGTCGGCGAAGACCGCGCCGGCCGTCTTCAGGGTGCTGCCGCCGCCGGGAAAGCCGTAGACCGGCAGGGCGCGGCCATTCTCGAGCTTGGTGGCGATGACGACGCTCACGCCCCGGGCGATGACGCTCTCGATCGCGGCGAGGAGGGCTGCGTTGACGTTGCCCATGCCGAGGGCCGCCACCACGATCCCCTCGGCGCCGGTCTCGGCGGCATGGCGAATCTGACTGCCGTCCGCGCCGGCGTACATGCCGACGATGTCCACCCTGGCCAGCCGGTCGGGCAGGGGCAGGGTCTGCCGTCGCAGGGGGGCGCGGCGGAGCACCACCCGATCCTCGTCGATCGTGCCGAGATAGCCTGTCTCGCCGGAGCGGAAGGTCTCGACGTTGTTGGTGTGGGTCTTCCTCACCTCGCGCGCCGCGTTGATCGCGTGATTGAGCGTCACCGTGACGCCGAGCGACGCGGCGCCTGGCGTCAGGATCTGGCGCACGGCGTTGAGCAGGTTGCGCGCGCCGTCGCTGTCGGGATCGGAGGCGTTGCGCTGAGCGCCGATGACCACGACCGGCTTGTCGCTGCGAAGGGTCAGGTCGAGGAAGAAGGCGGTGGTATCGAGGGTGTCGGTCCCGTGCAGGATCACGGCGCCGGCGACGTCCGCATCGCCGAGCAATCCCTCGACGGCTCGCGTGAGCGAGGGCCACAGGTCCGGTCCCATCTCCGCGCTCGGGATGTTCGAGAACTCCGTCACGGCAATGCGCGCAAGCCCTTCCAGGCCCGGCGCAGCGGCGACGAGGTCGGCACCCGACAGAGCCGGCACCGGTGCATGCGTCACCGGATCGACCTTCATCGCGATGGTGCCGCCGGTGGCGACCACCGCCACCGTCGGCAGGGACATGCCGGCCATATCCGGCCTCAATCCGTGAGGGGCCGCGCCTCTTCGGGCAGCATGATCGGGATGCCGTCGCGGATCGGGTAGGCGAGCTTCGCCGAACGGCTGATCAGCTCCTGGCGGACGGAATCGTAATCGAGCGACTGCTTGGTCAGCGGGCAGACCAGGAGTTCGAGGAGCTTGGGGTCGACGCGCGTGGCTTCCACGGCATTGGGGATTTCTTCGGCCATCGTCTTCTGTCCTCGGGTCACGATCGGTGAGGGTCTATTGCAGGGTCGGCTCCGACCCCGATCCACGCACCAACTCCATCTCGGTCACCGCAATCAAGACCTCGGCCCGCGTCTTGAGGTCGAGGGCCTCCAGCATCGCCTGTTTTTCCCGCGAGCCGAACGGGCTCATCATGCACAGGGCGTTGACGAGAGCCTCGTTCGGCGCCTCGTCGATACCGGCCCAATCGACCTTGAGATCGTTGACCTCGACGAAATCCCTCAACGCCTTCAGCACGCCCTCCCGATCCACCGCCTCTTCGCCGGCCCGCGGCTCGAAATCACTGACGAAATCGTCGTAGGAGACCTGGCAGCGCCGGTAGCGCGTGGTGGTGGCCAGTTCGCTGACGATGCGGAACCGGCTGATCCCGGTGAGTGAGATGAGATAGCGCCCGTCGCCGGTCTCGGCGAACTGGGTGATCCGGCCAACGCAGCCGACGCGGAAGAGCTTCGGCGTCATCGGCGACGACCCGCTCTCCACGTCGGGCTGGATCATGCCGATGACGCGGTCCGTCTTCAGAGCGTCGTCCACCATGGCGAGGTAGCGCGGCTCGAAGATGTTCAGCGGCATCTGCCCACGCGGCAGCAGCAACGCGCCGGGGAGAGGAAAGACGGGGATGACTCCGGGGCAATCGCCCGGTCCCTTGTAGCCCGCATGGGTGCTCATCGCGTCTCTCCGCCCTGGCGTTGGTGCGTCACGCGAAGACCAGCGTCGAAAGTCGCCGCCGGCCTCGGATCGAAGCCTTGTCCATCAGGCCCCAGGCCTCGAAGAAAGTGAGAAGCTGCTTGCGCGCCGCCCCGTCGCTCCAGCTCTTGTCGCGCCGCTCGATCTCGATCAGCTCGTCCACCGCCTCGTCGCGCTTGCCGAGCCCGTTGAGGCCGAGCGCGAAGTCGAAACGCGCCTGGAAATCGGCCGGATCCGCAGCGATGCGTTGCTGGAACACGCCGAGATCGCCGAGGGAGGCCGCCTGTTCGGCGAGCTCCACCGCCGCGCGGATGCTGGCGAGTGCCGGATCGGACGCCTTCTCGAAGGGCGCCATGTCGAGGATCTGCCGGGCATTGGCGACCTCGCCGGCATCGAGTTGGATCTTGGCGAGCGCTGCGAGCGCCACCAGGTTCTCCGGCTCCTCCCCGAGGACGGCTGCGTAAAGCTCGGACGCACCGGCGAAATCGCCCTCGCCAAGCGCGACCTCGGCCTCGGCCATCATCGCCTCCACCGGCGTCGGGCCGGCGGGGCCTGTGAGCCGTCCGATGAACTCCTTGATCTCGCTCTCGGGCAGCGCGCCGACGAAGCCGTCGACCGGGCGCCCCTTGTCGATGGCGATGACCGCGGGGATCGATTGCAGGCCGAGCTGCTGGCTGATCTGGCTCCAGATGGCCGGGTTCTCGTCAATGTTTACCTTGGTGAGGACGACGCGGCCTTGCGCCGCCTTCACCGCCTTCTCGATCAGCGGCGTCAGCTGCTTGCAGGGTCCGCACCACGTCGCCCAGAAATCCACCAGCACGGGCTGGGTCATGGACGCCGTGATCACCTCGTCGCGGAACGTGGCGGTGGTGACATCCTTGATGAGGTTTTCGGGACCGCCAGCCGGGCTCACTCCGGCGGTGGAAACGTCGTTCAGCATGCCATCCTCAACTCTCGCGGCCGGATCGTCGGCAAACATGCCGGTCTCGCCGTTCAGATTGTCCCTGCCCTAAATGGGCGCAACGACACGTCGAGACCAGACCGCCCGCGAGGCAATTCCGACCCCGGACGGATGCCCGGAATCAGGGCTTGGGCGCGTCGGCCGGCGTCTTCGCATCGGTCACGAACCTCGCCTCGTAACGACCCTTGGCGGCGTTCGCCTCGCAGGTGATCGCCGTCTTGCCCGCCGCCGGGCTGCTGAAGCTGCACGCCCCCACCGCGACGAGCGGTCCCTGCACCACCCCGTCGTTGGTCTTCTCGCTCGGCACCACGAGGTTGATCGGCTGGAGCGCGTCGGTCTCCTCCGTCCGCTCCTGCTGGGCGCCGCTGCCGCTGAAGCTCAGCACGCGACCGTCCCAGGCCGAGAAGTCGAAGCTCGTCCGGTTGCGGGACACGGTGTTCATCATCGTGTCCTTGCAGTTCTGGGTGATGTCCAGCCCCGCCACGATCAGCTTCTCGCACGTCCCTTCGAGCTTGACCGCCGTCTGGGCCGAGGCCGAACCGGCCGTGGCGAGCATGGCCAATGTCAGCGGCAGGCCGAGCAGGATCGAGCGGGCGGCGGAGCGGGGAAGGGCGTTTCGTGTCGTCATACCGCAGATGTATGTCCGCCATCCGATCTGTCGAGGCCCGATCGCCGCGAACCTCGTCATCTCAAGCTCCAAAGCGCAGGGCGCGGTCGTTGGGCGCATCGAGATCGATCTCCGGACCCTTCGGCACGATGCCGGTCGGGTTGATGGTCGGATGGCTCTCGTAATAGTGCCGCTTGATATGGGTGAGGTTCACCGTGCCGGCGACGCCCGGCAGCGCGTAGAGGTCGCGCAGATAGTGCGACAGATTCGGATAGTCGGCGATCCGGCGCAGGTTGCATTTGAAGTGCCCGACATAGACCGGATCGAACCGCACCAGCGTCGTGAACAGTCGGATGTCGGCCTCCGTGAGAGCCGACCCGCAGAGGTAGCGCGCCCGGCCCAGCCGCTCGTCGAGGCTGTCGAGTTCGGCGAACAGCGCGTCGAAGGCCTCCTCGTAGGCGTCCTGCGTCGTCGCGAAGCCGGTTTTGTAGACCCCATTGTTGACCGCATCGTAGACCCGCGCGTTCACCGCATCGATCTCGTCGCGCAAGGCCTCCGGGTAGAGGTCGGGGCCGGATCCGCCGAATGCGTCGTTCAGCATCCTGATGATCTCGGAGGATTCGTTGGAGACGATGGTGCGGCGCTGCTTGTCCCACAGGATCGGCACCGTGACCCGGCCGGTGAAGTCCGGCACCGCCGCGAGATAGACCTCGTAGAGGCGGCTCGCTCCGTTCACCGCGTCGGGGGTGGCGCCCGGCGTGTCACCGAAGACCCAGCCGTCCGAGCCCATCAGCGGATCGACCACCGAGACGGTGATCGCCTGTTCGAGGCCCTTGAGGGCCCGCACGATCAGGGCGCGATGTGCCCAGGGGCAGGCGAGCGAGACGTAGAGGTGATAACGCCCGGCCTCGCCCCGGAAACCGCCTTCGCCGGAAGGACCGGGCTCGCCGTCGGCAGTGACCCAGTTGCGGAACTTGGCTTCGGTACGCTTGAAGCGGCCGCCCGTCTCCTTCGTATCGTACCACTTGTCCTGCCAAATGCCGTCGACGAGCAGCCCCATCCGCCATCCCTCCCTACGCGTTGCCTGTCACAGATGGGCTGTGCATCTCCGGGGGGGAAGGGCGTCGGAGAGTGGAGCGGCGACTGGATTGCGCCCACTCCCGCTCCATCTGCGGACGATGACATTGTCCGGCGAACTCACATCCGATCCACTGATCGTCACACTGGAGATGGATCCGGCGACCTTCGTGCGTTTCGACGGGTTGCGACGGCGGCATTTTCCGGAGGCCCTCAACCATCTCCCGGCCCATGTGACGCTGTTCCACCATCTGCCCGGAGGCGATGAGCAGGACATCGCCGCGACCCTCGCCGAACTCACGGCGGTCGAGGAGCCGGTGATGGTCGAGGTGACGGGACTTCGCTTCCTGGGGCGCGGCGTCGCCTTCACGCTCGCCTCCGAGCCTCTCGCCTCCATCCGGAACAGCATCGCCCGGCGCTACGAGAATCTCCTGACGGCGCAGGACCGGCAGGGCTGGAGGCCGCATGTCACGGTCCAGAACAAGGTTTCGCCGGAGGTCGCCCGCAATCTCCAACATGCCCTGGAACTCGATTTCAAGCCGTTCAGCTTCACCGCGGCGGGACTCCTGCTCTGGCGCTACCTTGGTGGACCGTGGCAACAGCGGGGACGCTACGCCTTCGGGCTGGTTCGATGATCGAAGGACGACGACCGGACGATGAAGACCGCAGCATGAAGGCGCCGCTCCCGACCTATCTCGACCACCCGCTGTTCAGCCGGGCCACCGCCCTGTGGCTGCGCCTTCGCCTCAACGAGGTCGGCCCCCTCATGGCGCTGCTCGGCGTGAGCCTCCTCGGCTACGCCTTCTTCTATCTCGCCGACGAGGTCGGGGAGGGCTCCACTGCGGCGCTCGACCGCAAGATCCTGCTTTCCCTGCGCAATCCGGCCGACCTGTCCGACCCGATCGGGCCGCGCTGGCTGGAAGAGACGATGCGCGACATCACCGGATTGGGAAGCGTCTTCACCATCACCTTCGTCACCCTGAGCGCGGTCGCCTATCTCGCGCTGACCCGACGGCACCGTATCGCGCTCTTTGTCCTGGGCGCCATCGGCGGCGGATTGCTCGTCTCCACGGTGCTGAAGATGTTCTACCACCGGCCGCGGCCGGACCTCGTCCCCCACGGGATGGACGTGTTCACCGCGAGCTTCCCCAGCGGCCATGCCATGATGTCGGCCATCGCCTACCTGACCCTTGCGACGCTTCTCGCCCGCGTCGATCCGAACCGGTCGGTGAAGGTGCTGGTCCTCGTCCTGGGCGTCGGGATGACGCTGCTGGTCGGGGCGAGCCGGATCTATCTCGGCGTCCACTGGCCGAGCGACGTGCTCGCCGGCTGGTGTATCGGCGCCGCCTGGGCCTCCCTGTGCTGGTTCGTGGCCCTGATCCTCCAGCGCAGGGGAGAGGTGGAGTCTCCTGATCCGCCGCCGGGCTGACGCGGCGGCGGGTTTTCGACCGTGATCCGCCGCTTGCCACATTGCGGGCGGTCGATCCCCTGACCTATGGTCCGGCCGATGAACCCCAAACCGCCCGAATCCCATCTCGACTTGCCGTATCGGCCCTGCGTCGGGATCATGCTGATCGCCCCGTCGGGACTGGTCTTCGTCGGCCGTCGCCGTCAGGAGGCCGGGCCGGAACATGTGGATGGCGATCGCGCCTGGCAGATGCCCCAAGGCGGGATCGATGACGGCGAGGAGCCTCTGGCCGCCGCCCTCCGGGAACTGCACGAGGAGACCAACGTCTCGACGGAGTCGGTCGTACTCCTCGGGGAAACCTCGGACTGGCTCGCCTACGACCTGCCGCCGACGGTCCTGAAACAGGCCTGGAAGGGGCGCTATCGTGGGCAGATGCAGAAATGGTTCGCCTTCGGGCTCGTCGGGAACGAGGTCGAGATCGACGTTCTCTCGCCGGGCGGCGGCCTGCACAAATCGGAATTCGATGCCTGGCGCTGGGAGGCGATGGCCGGATTGGCGGATCTCATCGTGCCGTTCAAGCGGCCGGTCTACGAGGCCGTCGTCACGGAGTTCGCGGGCCTCGCCGGATGGAGGGAGCGGGCGCCGAGGTCTGCCATCGCGCGATGATGCGATTGTGGTGGATCCCCATCTCCCTGGTGCTTGCGTGGTTCCTGTACACGCTGACGCCGTTCTGGATGCTTTACGACCTGGCCAGGGCCGTCCAGACGCGGGACGTCGGCTACGTGGAGAGACACGTCAATTTCCGCACCTTGCGCCAGTCGATGATCCGGCAGGCCGCGGCCGCTGCCACACAAGCGCGGGGTGAGCCCGGCGCCGAAGTCGAGGTCCCGAAGGAACGGCAGCGGCTCGTCGAGGCCGCTGCGGCCCTCGCCGAGCCCCTGACCGAATCCCTCGTGACGGCGCAGTCGGTCATCGATCTCCTCGACGACGGCATACCGCAAACCCTCGATCTCGGTCCTTTCCCGCCGGATTCCGATAGTTCGACGGCCGAGCCGGGGGCACCTTCCGCCTATGGGCTGAAGATCGATACGCTGACGCGGCTGATCCCCTATTATCTCGCTTCCGACATGCGCGGGTTTCGGACCGTCGTCATCGCCGTACCTCCCGAAGCGCCGCGATCGCAGCAATTCCGCCTTCGCCTCCGCCTGCGCGGATGGTCGTGGCGGCTCGTGGAGATCGAGCTGACGAGCGACCTGAGGGCGCGCATCGCCAGCAAGGCGACCCGCTTGCGCAGCCGTTCAGACCAAGAGACCGCCCCCGCGGCCATCCCGACTCCCGCCGCGCGTTAGGGCATCGGCCTCGGATTTCCGCCGTTCGTCGCGAAGGCCTGTTCCAAGACGACGAACGGGGTGGCGGCGATAGGCTCGTTCAATGCACCGTGTCGGGCATCTGCCGGTTGGTGAAGCGCGCGTTGCCGAGGCCGGTGCCGATGGTGAGGACGCCCCAGCGCGCGACGCCGGTCATGTCCGACATGGCCGAAAGGCCCTGCACCACGGCGTCGTTGTGCATGAGCACCATCGTGTCGTGATCCCCGATCATGGGGATGGCCTCGACCAGTCTTTCCGCGAGGTTGAAGCGGCTGCTCTCCCAATTGCCCGGCAGGTTCTGGCCGCCACGTTCGATGGTTCCGTCGGCCGCGATCACGCCGGGGCACCCGACTCCGATGAAGGGCGCGAGTTTCAGTCGCGACCGCTCTGCCCGCGTGATCAGGTCGTTCAGCATGGTGATGAGGCGATCCACCGCCTCGTCCCGGCTCGGGGCCGGGTCTTCGTCCCGGTGACGCCAGAGTTCCGAGCGCCAAATTTCGGCGCGCGACAGGTCGGACGCTTTCTTGAGGTTCGTGGAGACCACCCCCGCCCTGATGTTGCTCCCGCCGATATCGACGGCGAGCAGGCTGTCGTAGCCCGAGAATATCCATGAGGGCGCGAGGTGGACGGCGCCGATCAGGCCGGCCTCGTCTGGATGATGGCGGATCGGCTCGAGAGTCAGGTTGAGCCCTCCGGCGCGGAGGATCACGCTGGCCCGGTCGATGGCGAGGCGTCCGGCGAGGCTGTCGCTGAAACCGCCTCCGACCACGATGCTCTGCGTGTCCCGCCAGCCCTTCTGCCGCAGGAAGCGGCGGACCACGGTGGCGAGTTCCTGCGCGAATTCCTCGATGGCACCGAAGACCACGCCGGCCGCCAGCGGTGGGCCTTCGATGAGATAGTCGTCGAGGCGCCGCTTGCTGAAATCGCGGCTGGCCTTGCTACCCAGCGGATCGGGGCCGAGCTTGCGCAGCTTCTCGCGCCAATCCTCGACGAGATCGCGGAAGGCGGCCTTCGAGACACGGTCGCCGACGAAGCCTTCGCCGTTCTTCAGTTCGATGTTGTAGTCGTCGAGGACGACCGAGGGCAGGTCGCTCGCCGCGTGGACCAAGCGCGATCCGCGCGTTGTCGTATCCGTGCCCATGCTTGGTCGACCCGTTCAGGAAAGAGGGAAGCGCCGGGAGGTGTGGCCCCGCCTCCGGAGATTAGCCGTGCTCGTTCTGCGTGACCGCCGATGCAATCGCTCCGTAGGCGGAGCGTTCCATCGGCTGGATGTCCTGTTCGCCAAGCCTTCTGCTGGCCAAGCGTTCCAGGTGACAGGGATTCCAGGCGACAAGCGTTCCACTCGTGCCGTGATTCACTCGGTGAGCGTCGCGCCGGTCGGGGCAGGCGATCACTTCGGCTTGGTGGCCGGAGCCTCGGCGGCCGGTGCCTTGGGCTGGCGAGCCTCCATCATGTCCTCGGCCTTTTCCTCGTCGGTATCGCCGCTCTGCTCGATCGCCTTTTCCGGGTTGGCGGCCAGCGTCTTGATGATCGCGACGAGGCGGTCGCATTCGGGCTCGTACTTGTAGGTTTCGAGGATGATGGCGGCATCCCGCAGGGTGCGCAGGTCGCGCACGGCCTGCTTGTTGGCGCTCTCGCGAAGCTCGGACTTGCCGGCGATGGCCTCTTCGAGCTTCGCCCCCTTCACGTCGCATGCGGCCTTGGCATTCCCCGTCGTGTAGGCGCTGAGCGACGTGCCCAAGAGGACGAGGGCGGTGGCGAGCAGGGTACGCATGGGGGATTTGGCTCCGGGAGGCGGGTAGGCGCGGTGATGCGCTCAGGCGTAGTGGGGAAAACGGCGCAGGAGGCCGTTGGCGAGGGCGATGAGTTGGCTCGGACGATAGGGCTTTGGCACGAAGATTGACTCCGTCACAGCGTCCGCCTGCGACAGGCTTCCGCGCCCGCCGGACGTGTAGATGACCGGCAGGCTCGGGCGCAGGCGGCGCGCCCTGCGCGCCAGGGTGAGGCCATTGGTGTTGCGGGCCAAATCGATATCGGTGAAGAGCAGGTCGACGCGCTCTCGCGCCAGGATGTCCTCGGCTTCCTCGGCATCCGCAGCGCTCAGGACGCGGTAGCCTTCGTCGGCGAGGGCTTCGACGGCCAGTTCGCACACCATGGCTTCATCCTCCACCACGAGGACGGTTTCGGCTCGGCGGAGGGAGCCGAAGTTCGGCAACGCAAGGGCAGCGCAGGCGACAGGGATCATGACGCAACTCCAACTCACCCGGGCCGGAATGAAAACCCCGACGCCGGATCGTCACACCAACGGGTGCCACGGCCCCGATGTTCGGACCCGTTCACTCGAATTGCGCGGACTTGGTAAGCAATGCCTTAACCCTGTTGGGCCGGTCTCGGTCGTCCCGGGACGAAACGGGGCGGATCGCATGCGCGCGCCGTCATGAGCCGGACCTGGCATCTCGGCTTCGGCCTCGTCCTCACGGCGCTCGCCGGCTACGTGGACGCCCTCGGATTCATCCGGCTCGGCGGCCTCTACACCTCGTTCATGAGCGGCAACACGACCCAGTTCGCCGTGGCGCTGGGGCACGACACGCCCCTCGTCGCGGTCCTTCCGGGCCTGCTCATCGCCGCCTTCCTCCTAGGCAGCCTGTGCGGCGGCGGCCTCTCGGCCCTGACGCCGCCGCGCTGGAGCACGCCCGTGCTGCTCGGATTCGAGACGATCCTCGTCTCGGGCGCCTATCTCACGGCGGTGGAGGATCCGAGCCCCGGCCATGCCTCGCTGCTCCTCGCCCTGGCGATGGGCGCGCAGAACGCGGTGCTGGCCCATGTCCAGGGGTTTCGCGCCGGCACCACCTTCGTCACCGGTGCCCTGTTCAGCACCGGCCAGAAGCTCGCCTCGGCCCTGGCTGGCCGAGGCCCCCGCTTCGGCTGGGTCGGCGACAGCCTGGTCTGGCTGTCGCTCCTGGTCGGCTCGCTCGCCGGAACGGTCGCCTACGGACGCTTCGCGTTGTATGCCCTCGCCATTCCCGCCGGCATCGCCGGCTGTCTCGCCCTGGTCGCGACGGTTCTGACGGTGCTGAGATCGGCACCGGACGCCGCGGCTGCGTCCTGAGAGGTTCTTAGCCGATGAGCGCCAGCGCTCCCTCCCTCCTCGACCACGTGGTGCCGGTGGAGGCCGGCGCCCACGTCTCCGGTGCCGTCTGGCTGAAGGAAACCCTGGCCCTTGCCCTCGGCGACGGTGCGGTCCTGCTCGTCGGCCCGGAGACGACGCGGCGGGTCGAGGCCCACCCGGACGCCGGCATCCTGGTGGCGTCGGGCGACGGGAAACGGATCGTGACGGGGGGCGACGACGGACGCATCGTGGCGACCGCGGCGAACGGAGACCCGACCGAGGTCGCCGCCACCAAGGGCGGCGCCTGGATCGACGCCCTGGCGCTCCATCCCGATGGAGGCCTCGCCTATTCCGCCGGCCGCAACGTCGTCGCCCGCGATGCCAAGGGCCGGGAGAAGATCTTCGCCGCCCCTTCGACGGCGCGCGGCCTCGCCTTCGCCCCCAAGGGCTACCGCCTCGCGGTGTCGCATTACAACGGCGCCACCCTCTGGTATCCGAATCTCGAGACCGCGCCCGATTTCGTGGAGTGGAAGGGCTCGCATATCGACGTGACGTGGTCGCCGGACGGGCGCTTCGTCGTGACGACGATGCAGGAGAACTCGCTCCACGGCTGGCGCCTTCAGCCCGACCGCGGCCACATGCGGATGTCGGGCTATCCGGCCAAGGTCCGCTCGGTGAGCTGGTCGGGCGACGGCAACTGGCTCGCCACCAGCGGCGCCGAGGCCGCCATCATCTGGCCCTTCGATTCGAAGGAGGGGCCCACCGGCAAGACGCCGCGCGAATGCGGAATCCGCCCGGCCCGGGTCTCGCGCGTCGCGTTCCATCCCAAGGCGCTGGTCCTCGCCATCGGCTACGAGGACGGCTGCATCCTGCTCGTGCGCTTCGTCGACGCCTCGGAACTCCTGGTCCGCCCCGCCACCAAGGGCGGCGCGATCTCGGCCCTGGCCTGGGACGGACGCGGCAGCCGCCTCGCCTTCGGTTGCGCCGACGGCATGGCCGGCATCCTGACGCTGCCGGGTTGAGGGCGGACGATGGTCTTTCTCGGGTTGGGGCGCCGCCGCGAACCGGCCGACGACACCGCGCGGCGACGGGTCGAGACGTGGGTCCGCGCCCTCGTCGAGCCGGATTGCGTGGTGAAGGTCAACGAGATCCTGTGCCCCGATCCCGCCTGTCCCGGCCTCGAGACGATCATCCTGGTCATGCGGCCCGGCCGGAAGACGCGGGCCGCGAAGGTGAGCCGGCCGTTGCTGGAGGTGACCGAGGCGGAGGTGGGAGAGGCCCTGGCCGATGCGCTCTGATCGCTCGGGAACCGCCCTGCGGCTCACCCTTTTGTCCCACGACGCCATGAGGAATGAATCGTGCTCCGTGTGATCCGCACCTTCGGCCTCGCCCTCGGCATCCTCGGCGGCATCGTCGCGGCGCAGGGACCCGAATTCGCCCAGCAATACGCCCAGCGGCTGGGAGGCACCCTCGACGAGCTTCGCCGCTCCCTCGCCGCCCTCGACGCGGACGCCGCCGCAAGCGGCACCAACCGGGAGGGCGCGGTTGACCGTCTCCGCAGCAACGGCGATTCCCTGGTGGCGCGGCGCGGAGAATCCGCACGAGCCGATATCGAGCGCCTGAAGCATCTCGATGCGCAGAAGCGGGCTCTGGCCGAGGCGGGGGGACCGATGGGTCGTTTTGCGGCGCTGCTGCGCGATCCAGACATGTCCCTCGCACGCGCCACCTACCAGGATTACGTCCCGGCCGTCCCGGCCACCGCCGACGGGATCATCGCCGGAATCCTCGGCTTCCTCGCGACCTGGGCGGGCTGGCGGGTCCTGACCGATATCGGCCGGCGGCTGGCTCCGAGCCGACGCCAGCCGAAACCGGTCTGAGCGCATCTGGCGGAGGAGGCACAGGTGTTGCACGACATCTACAGCCCACACCCGCGCGCTGCACTACGACTCGATTGGTAGCGCACGGACGGTCTCGTGGCGCCGTTTCACGGCTACAATCGCACCATGGCCCGCGCCTCCACGTCCCGACCATCCATCGACCCGGCTCTCGACGCGGCGGCCCTTCTGCGCCGTGTCGGCTTCTTCGGCCTGTTCGTCGTGCTTCCGGTCGCGGCTCAGGTGGCCCGCCGTGCCACCGTCATCCTCGCCCCCATCGCGATCGCGCTCATCGTCATCGCCAGTGCGATCGACGGGAAGCAACGACCGCTCAGGCCTGCCGCCACGCGTCTTGTGACGTCGACGGTGTTCCTCGCGGGCGGGCTGGTGATCGTCTGGTCGGCGCTTTCCCTCGTCTGGACGCCGTTTCTCGGCCCTGCGACCGAGCGCCTGCTGAACCTCGTCGCCACGATTCTGATGACGCTGGCCGCCTATTTCGCGCTGCCAGACCGGATGCGCTCGGCCAACCTCTATCTCTTGCCGCTCGGAATCATCGCCGCGTCCATCGTCTCGATCCTGTTCGGGTTGTTCGGCGATACGCTCCTGCGCAACGTCCCCGAGGACCAGAGTTCGGTCGATCGCGGGCTCACGCTTCTCGCCCTGCTGGTCTGGCCGTCCATCGCGTGGCTGCGTTCCCGCGGTCGCGATATGGAGGCGCTCGGTACCGCGATCCTGGTGGCGATCGCCCTCTCGATCTCGCCGAATGTGACCCAGATCCTGGCATTGGCTGCCGGTGCGGTGGTGTTTCTGTTCGCCACATATCGCCCCCTCGTCGCCGTCCGCGCCGTGGCGTTGGTCTGCGCCGGCCTGCTGGTCACAGCACCGTTCCTGCCCTTCCTCGCCCGGCCGATCGGCATCGTCGCCTTCGGCCCGACGGCCCCCGGCGTCCTCACGATCAAGGCGTGGCAGAAGGTCGTCACAACGGAGCCGTTCCGGCTCGTGACCGGGCACGGATTCGAGACCGCCCTGCGCGGCCGCTTCGTGAACCTGCTGCCCAACAATGCTCCGACGACGATGCTGTTCGAGCTTTGGTACGAACTCGGGATCGTCGGCGCCTTCGCGGCAGCCTTCGCCCTTCATGCGGCGATCCGACATAGCGGGCGCTCCGCCACCGCGACCGCTCCCGGCGCGATCGTTCCCGGAGCGATGGCCGCCTTCGCCAGCGCCTTCACGATCGCCTGTATCGGCGTCGGCCTGACGGTGATCTGGTGGATCACGACGCTCACCATCACGGTGCTGGTCTTCGTCGCCGTGGAGCGCGGCCAGTTCCGCACGCGGCGTCCGAAGGCCAGCCTCCTCAGGCCGCGGGCCGCGAGCCCGAAACCCGCGAACGACGATTGATCGCCTGGACAGGTCCTGCGACCGGAAATCAGTCGCCCGCCGACGCCTCGATGGCGGCCATATCATCGTCGGACAGGCCCATATGATGCCCGATCTCGTGGACGAGGACATGGGTGACGAGATGGCCGAGGGTCTCCTCGTACTCGGCCCAATAGTCGAGGAGCGGCCTGCGATAGAGCCAGACCCGGTTGTGCATCTGCCCGGTCACCGTCTCGCCGCTCTGCGCGAGGCCGACGCCTCGAAACAGGCCGAGGAGATCGAACCCGCTCTCGCATTCCATCTCCCGCAGCGTCGCGTCGTCGGGAAAATCCTCCACATGGATCGTCACTCCGTCGCAGAGGGCGAGGAACGCCGCCGGCAGGCGGGCGAGCGCGTCACGTGCCAGGATCTCCACGTCGTCCAGGGACGGCGCGCGGATGTCCGACCAATCCTGAACGGAATCGCTCATCCGACGACCGGAAGGACCCGCTCGCTGAGGAAGGCGGCGAGGTCGTTGGTGATATGGTCGATATGCGGTTCCTGCACCGCCTCCTGTTCGAACGCCTCACGGAACGGATCGATGGTGCGGGGAACGACCAGTACCGTCGCCATCCCGATTTCATGGGGCACGACGAGGTTGCGGGCGATGTCCTCGAACAGTGCCGAGCGACCCGGATCGACGTCGTGCCGAACCAAAAAGCGCTCGTAGGTGGAGCGTTCGGGCTTCGGGACGAAGTCTGCGGCGGCGATGTCGAACACGTCCTCGAAATGGTCGAGGATGCCGAGCTTGGCAGCCACGTTCTCGGCATGGCGCCGGGAACCGTTGGTGAGGATCAGCTTGCGGCCCGGCAGCTTCTCGATCGCATCGCCGAGCGCCGCATCGAGGCGGATCGAGGAGTGGTCGATGTCGTGGGCGAAGTCGAGGAAATGGTAGGGATCGACCTTCTCTTCCACCATCAGCGCTTTCAGCGTGGTGCCGTAACGATGGTAGAAATGCTTCTGCAGCGCACGCGCCGAGATGCCGTCCAGCCCGTAGAGCTGCATGACGAACAAGGTGATGCGCTCGTCGACCTGCGGCCAGACCCGAGCGTCGCTCGGATAGAGCGTATTGTCGAGGTCGAACACCCAGGTGTCGACGCTCGAGAAACCGCGGGAGCCCGCGCTGGTAAGATGGCTTTCGCCGGGAAGAAACAAGGCGGTTGAACGGGGTTCGAGGCGAAAGGAACGACGGGTGACCGGAGACAGTCGCCTACGGTTACGATGAAATTACGCCCTGTGAAAGGAAGCTCGGCCATTCCATCCACGTGGTCGCCCAGGCTGGGAATGCGAACCCGCCATGCGAAGATTCCGCGCGACGAGGTTGAATGAGCGGGCAGTCTTCATGAGACGGTAGGAATATCGCAACGGACCCCGTCCTATTCCTACGCGAAGGCTTTCGGCACGCTGTGTCATTCTCGACCTTCGTCAGGACGGATAGCCTCGGTTCGGTTCCCTGGATGGTGCGACGTGCAAGATCAGGCTCAGGACCAAAGACCTGAAATCTCACAGAGCCCTGACATCTCCCGGAGCCTCGAAATCCTTGAAGGCTCCGAAGCTGCATGTTCCGCCAAACGGGATTTCCTGAGCCTCATCGACAATGACCCGGAGCCCCATCTCGATGCGGTTTGCCGCACCGCGGCGGCCCTGTTCGGGGTTCCCATCGTTCTCGTTCCGCTCATCGATGCCGAATCCCTGCGGCTCAAAGCCAGGCTCGGGGTCGAGGGGCCGCCACCGAGTCGAGACGACGCCTTCTGCAAATACACCATCGCGGGCTCGCCCGACGAGCCGATGGTGGTCCGCGACCTCCTCGCCGATCCCCGGTTTTCCGGTAATCCGCTGGTGCAAGGAGGCCCCCGCGCCCGCTTCTACGCCGGCGTCCCGCTCGCCCTGCACCCTGGACACAATATCGGGACTCTGTGCCTGATCGATACCGTCCCGCGTCCCGATTTCACGGACGAGCAGGTCGGCCAGCTCCAGGATCTCGCTCTCATCGTGACTGCGCATCTGCGCCTCTACGAATCCAATGCGGAACGTGAGGCCGAATTGCGCGAGCGCCAGCGTGTGGCCCGCATCCTCGCAGGTCGCGAGGCCCATCTCACCGCAGCGCTGCAATCGCAGCGTATGGCCGAGGAGATCGCGGGCTTCGGACATTGGCGTATCGACGTCGTCGAGCGGCGCGTCGAATGGTCCGACGGGATGACACGGATCTATGGCCGCCGGCCCGCAGATATCGCCCGGGTCCCTCTCGACGAGCTTCTGGCATTCTATCATCCCCAGGATCGGGATCGCGTCCGCTGGCATCTCGACGATGCCGTTTCAGGATCGGGTGCCTTCACGCGGGACGATTACGAGCATCGCTCACGCATCATCCGTCCCGGCGGGGAATGCCGGACGGTCGCCGAGCGCGGAATCATCGAGCGCGACTCCGCCGGAGCCGTGTGCGCCATCACCGGCATCTGCCTCGACGTCACCGAACTGGCGCGCTCGGATCAGCACCTGCGCGAGACGACGGACCTGCTGCGCATCACCCTGGAGAGCATCGACGAAGGCCTCGTCATGGTCGATGCGCAAGACCGGATAAGGGTCCATAACGAGCGCCTGAACCTCCTCCTCGATCTGCCGCAAGGAATGCTCCACGACGGCGCTCTCTTCGAGGAGGTCCGCCGCTACCTCATCGAGCGTGACGGGGCGCTGCCGGAAACGCTCGACAGGCGCAGGCGTGATCGAGGCGAACCCGGTGCCGACGGCGAGCATCTCGAACGCGACGGAACCATCCTCGAAATCTTCGGCGTGCCGCTGGCCGACGGCAGCACCGTCTACACCTTCGCGGACGTGACAGCCCGAAAAGAGGCCGAACGGTCCTTGCGCGAGAGCGAGGCGTCCTACCGTCTCCTGGCGGATTTTCTTCCCCAGATGGTCTGGGTCACTGACGAACAGGACAACACGGTCTATCGCAACCGACATTACGACGATTACTATGGCCACTCCCTCGTCTCGCTCGACGAACGGCTGGCTTCCTATCATCCTGACGATCACACCCGCCTTCTCGGCACGATCTGCGAACGCTACGAGGCGCGGGAGGATTTCGACCTCGAAATCCGAATCCGCCGCACCGACGGCGTGTATCGCTGGCACAAACTCAGCAAGCGCCCGCTCCGCCTGCTCGACGGGCAGCCCGGATGGCTCACCACCGCCCTCGACATCGACGACATCATCACTGCCAGGATGGTGCTGGAACGCACCGGCGTCCTCCTTCGTCTCGCTCAGGACGCGGCGGAAGCCGGGGTGTGGGAATGGGAGATCCCCACCGGCCGTGTCTGGCAATCGGCGGAGAGCGCCCTGATGCAGGGTTTGCCCCTCGACGATGCGAAGAACCCGGCCGCAGGCGCCTCCATGACCCTCGATGAATGGGAACGGAATGTCCCCGCGGAAGACATCGTGAGAGTTCGGGCCGAAGCCGTTCGCGCCATCGAGACGCGCACGAACCACAGGGTGGAATTTCGCACCATCAACCCGAGGACCGGCGAATGCCGCTGGTTTCACGGCTTCGGCAGTGCCGTCCTCGACCCTGAGACAGGCGAAGTCTGCCGCTTCGTCGGCATGAACCTCGACATCACCGCCCGCAAGGAGACCGAGGAAGCCTTCAGGGCGAGCGACGCGCGTCTGCGCGTGAGCGAGGAGCGCCTGGCGCTCGCCCTCGACAGCGGAAGCGACGGCTTGTGGGATGCCGACCTTCGAACCGGTCGAGCCTGGTTCTCCGACCGGGCTCAGACCATGCTCGGCTATGCCCCAGGCGAGTTCGGACGCAACTTCAGAAAAGTCCAGTCACTGATCCACCCGGACGATCTGCCGGTCGGCCGGCATGCCCTGCGCGAGCATCTCCAGGGGCGAATATCCGCCTTCGAGGCCGAGATCCGGGTCCGCACCAAGGAAGGCCGCTATATCTGGCTCCTCGCTCGCGGCAAGGTCGTCACGCACGGGTCCGGTGGCGTCCCGATCCGCTTCGTCGGAACCTATATCGACATCACGGCACGAAAGGAGGCGGACCAGCGGATCGCCCATCTCGCCTGCCACGACGCCCTGACCGGACTGCCCAACAGGTCGGTCTTCCATGGGCGTCTCGAACAGATGCTCGGCTCGGAGCGGAACGGCAGGCACGCGACGGCGGTGCTCTGCCTCGATCTCGACCGGTTCAAGGCGATCAACGACACGCTCGGCCATCTGGCCGGCGATGCGCTCCTGCAGGTCGTCGCCGAGCGCCTCAGCGGCGTCGTGGGGCCGGATGACATCGTGTCTCGTCTCGGAGGCGACGAGTTCGGCATCATCCTCGGCAATCTCGACCGGATCGACGAGGCCGTGGCGATTGCGCGGAGGGCGATCGACGCCATCGCCCAGCCGATTAAGCTGAACGGGCATCTGGCCAATATCGGGATCAGCATCGGCATCGCCCATGCTCCGGTGGACGGGCTGGAGGCCGATCCTCTGCTGAGACATGCGGACCTCGCCCTGTACCGTGCGAAGGCCGCCGGCCGGAACACGGTACGCGTCTACGAAGCCAGCATGGATGCGGCGATCGAAGACCGCATCCAGCTCGAATTCGAGCTGCGCGAAGCCGTGCTGCGCCACGACCTGACCTTGCACTACCAACCCGTGGTCGACCTCGCGACCGATACCGTGAGCGGCTTCGAGGCGCTCATGCGCTGGTCGCATCCGACCCGCGGGATGATCCCGCCCTCGACCTTCATCGAGATCGCCGAGGAAACCGGGCTGATCGTCGATCTCGGCAAATGGGCCCTGCGGGAGGCCTGCCGCGAGGCCGCGTCCTGGCCTCAACCCGCGCGGATCGCGGTCAACGTCTCGGCGATGCAGTTTCGCGAGCCGGGCCTGGAGCAGAACGTGATCATGGCCCTGTCCGCATCGGGCCTCGCCGCCGACCGGCTCGAACTCGAGATCACCGAGAGCGTCCTGATCCAGGATACCGAGGCGGTGATCGGCTGCCTGCATCGCCTGCGCTATATCGGCGTCCGGATCGCCCTCGACGATTTCGGGACCGGTTATTCGTCCCTGAGCTATTTGCGGCAGTTCCCGTTCGACAAGATCAAGATCGACCGTTCCTTCATTCGCGAGATCGCCGATCCGGACACGGCCGCCATTGTGCGGTCCATCGTCGGACTCGGTGAGCGTCGCGGGACCACGATCACGGCGGAAGGCGTGGAGACGAGTGCTCAGCTCGATCTCGTGCGGGCGGAGGGCTGCAACGAAGTCCAGGGCTTCTACTTCAGCAGGCCCGTTCCGGCGCGGGACGTTCCGGACCTCTTCATCAGGCTGTCGCGCGCCGAGAAGGCCGCCTGATCCTCGCCCAGCCTCGCCTCAGGTGCCGAGCCGTTCGAGGTATCCCGGCGCGCAGCGCAGGCCGAGGGGCAGGGCCGACAGCGGGGGCGGTGTCCGGATGCATTCCTCGAGGAAGACCATCGTGTCCCCGATGATGGCTTCCGAGAAGGGCTTCGCGATCACCGCCGCCGCGCCGGCGAAATCGTCACTGAAGTGCCGGGCATTCGCGGTCAGGAACACGAGCGTCATCGCGGGCTCTTCGGCCAGAGCCTTGGCGACGTCGAGACCCGAGGAACCTCCCCGCAACTGCAGATCGATGAAGACGATGTCGGGTCGGGTCCGTCTGGCGACGGCGATGGCGTCACCGGCCGAGGCAGCCGTGCCCACGACCTGATGCCCTGCCTCTTCGATGAGGATCTCCAACTGCATCACGATCAGTGCTTCGTCCTCGACGATGACGATCCTGAGGGGCTCACTCACGGTGTCTCCCTGCTGCCCGGCCCGTCACGGGGCAGGCGTATGTCGATCCAGGTCCCAGGATTGGCCGGGTGCCAAGCGATACTGGCATTCAGCTGCCGCGCAAGGCTTTCGATCAGGCGCTTGCCGAATGTCCGGTTGCCGACGACTTCCCGCGGCATGCCGATGCCGCCGTCGATGATCGCGATCCGGATGTCGTCGCCGTCCGGCTTCACCGAGACCGACAGCCTCCCGCCGGCATCGTGCGGGAACGCGTGCTTGAGCGCGTTGGTCAGCAGCTCGTTCATGACGAGGGCGACCGGCGGTGCCTGCTCGACGGGGACTTCGACGGAGACGAGATCGAACTCCATCTCGATTCCAGTTCGCCCGGAGCCGCGCACCAGATCGATCGTGAGTTCCCGCGCGAAGGCGGCGACGTCGAACCGCTCGACGTCGTTGGATTGATAGAGGCGCTTGTGCACCGTGCCGAGAGCCTCGACGCGGGTCAGCATGGATTGCAGCGATGCCTTGGCATCGGGATCGGTGATGGTTCGCGTCTGCATGGTGAGCAGGGAGGCGATCATCTGAAGATTGTTCTTCACCCGGTGATCCACCTCGTGGACCAGCATGGTCTTCGCCGCCAGTGCCTCGGTCAGCTCCTTCGTCCGCTTCTCCACCTCTCGCTCGAAATGCTCCTTCTCGTTGCGCGTCCGCATATGCGCGTCGATCCGGTCGGTCACGTCGAGCTGCGAGGCGAAGTAGTACAGGTTCTCGCCCTCCTCGTTGATCACCGGGCTGACATAGAGGGCGTTCCAGAACGAGCTGCCGTCCTTCCGGTAGTTGAGGATGTCGATGGCGATGTCGCGCTTGGCCGCGATCGCCTCGCGGATCTGGCGCACGGCGTTGGGATCCGTCGCCTCACCCTGAAGGAAGCGGCAGTTCCGGTTCATGATCTCGGCGCGGTGATAGCCGGTCATGTTGAGGAAGGCGTCGTTGACGAAGACGATGGGGTTATCGGCCTGCCGCGGATCGGTGATGATCATAGCCATGCGCGTCGCACGGATGGCCGCGGCGAACGGATCGCCCCTGCCGTGCTCGGCACCCAGTCGGTCGGTGAGATGCCAGGCGTCGTCCGATTCCATCTTGCCTTCCTGCGTCGCCCGGCACGTCTCGAAGCCGGACCATGTATGGTAAAAGGCATGCAGGCCGCTCCGCCGTCGCAGGATTGCGCCGCTATCTACCCGTCATGACGGGCGATCGGTGGGTCTGAATGCCGATGTCGATTGATTTTCCGTGACATAGGAAGTTGTCGCCGTTCGACAAGCTTCGATGTGCCTCACTCCTTCGGAACCGGATCTTCGCCGAGGCGGGCGGATGCGCCGGAGCACGGTGGGGTGGGCGTTGCTCGCCGGTCACGGACCGCGCCGACGACAGGAACCCGACCGACCGGCAATTGCCCAGCAATGCCCGGAACGGTAGAATGGCCAAGCTCGTTATCGATCAGCTTGACCGCTCCGTGCGTCGGTCGCGATGCAGGTCGAACGCCAGGATCACGCCGCCATGTCGACATCTCGCCGGTTCGGATGGGTCAAGGGCGCTGCCGCCCTCCTGATGGCCGCACAACTGGCCGCCTGCGGATCGATTCCGCGCGTCGCCTACACCGCAGATCAGGCGGCGGCGGCGACGCCGGTCGGTATGGACCTGAGCGTGCGGGCCTATGCCGATGCCTCCGAAGGTACCTTCACCGAGATGGTGGCGAGGCCGGAACGGTCGAAGCAGACCTTCGCCTATCTGGCCCTGTCAGGCGGCGGCGGTGACGGAGCCTACGGCGCCGGCATTCTCAACGGCTGGACGGAATCCGGGAAGCGACCGGAATTCGCTCTCGTCTCCGGAGTGAGCACCGGCGCCCTGATCGCTCCCTTCGCCTTCCTGGGACCGGCTTACGATTCCTACCTCACCGATATCTACACGAGCGGCATCGCCTCGACCCTGGTTCAGTCGCCGAGCGTGACCAACATCGTGTTCGGGTCCGGCCTGTTCGGGGATGGCCGCCTGCGCGATCTCGTGCGCCGCTACGTGACGCCGGACCTGCTGGCGGCCATCGCCGAGCAGCATGCCAAGGGGCGTCGCCTGCTCGTGGTGACGACGAACCTCGATTCTCAGAGGGCCGTGATCTGGAACATGGGGGCCATCGCCGCCAATGGCGGCCCCAACGCCGTCTCGCTGTTCACGGATGTGCTGACGGCTTCCGCCAGCATTCCTGCCGTGTTCCCGCCCCAGTTTCTCGACGTGCAGGCGGAGGGCAGGGCCTTCCAGGAAATGCACGTCGACGGGTCCGTGGTGACGCCGGTCTTCACCCTTCCGCAATCCTTCCTGCTGCGGGACAGTCGCATGCGCGCGGCGGGCAAGGCCGACATCTACGTCATCATCAACGGGCGGCTCGAGCCGGAATTCGACCTGGCACAGAACAACACGCTCTCCATCGTCGAGCGCTCGTTCACCACCGCGAGCCGGGCGCGCAGCCGCGCGACGCTGGCCGCGACCTACGCCTTCACACGCGGAAACGGCATGGGCTTCAACCTGACCTACATCGATGAATCCGCGCCCAACACCACCGCGGCGCGCGGGTTCGATACGGGCTACATGCGCAAGCTCTACGAGAGCGGCCAGGAGACCGCACGGTCCGGCACGTTCTGGCGCAAGAACGTCCCCACGGCGCCTCTCGTGAAGGCGATCGCCGCGGGCGTCGAGCGGAACTGAGAGACGGGCACCATCCCCCGATGGGGTGGTGCCCTGCGCGGCTCGCTCTCGCGCTCGATGCTGCACTGCGATAGGGAGAGATCTCGATCCCCGTGTGGCCACCGGCCCGCATCTCCCCTGCGTTTGGCCGCTGACCCATGATCCAGATCGAAGACCTCACCTTCAATGCCTGGGGCCGGCGCTTCTTCGACCGCGCCAGCGTGGCCGTGCCGCCCGGATCGAAGGTCGGTCTGGTCGGCCGCAACGGGGTCGGGAAGTCGACCCTGTTCAAGATCATCCTCGGTGAGTTTCAGCCCGATAGCGGGGTGATCCTCCTGCCGAAGACCGCCCGCGTGGCATCCGTCGATCAGGAGCACCCGGCGACACCGGTGAGCCTGATCGATACGATCCTCGCCGCGGATCTCGAACGCGAGGCGCTCAACCTCGAACTCGAAACCGCCGAGCCCGAGCGCATGGGCGAGATCTACGGCCGGCTGATCGAGATCGACGCCGACCGGGCGCCGGCGCGGGCCGGCGAGATCCTCGCCGGTCTCGGTTTCTCGGTCGAGGATCTGGGCCGGCCGATGTCGGAATTCTCGGGCGGCTGGCGCATGCGGGTGGCCTTGGCCGCCGCGCTCTTCGCCGAGCCCGATATGCTGCTGCTCGACGAGCCCACCAACTATCTCGATCTCGAAGGCGCGCTCTGGCTGGAGGCGCGGCTCAAGCGCTATCCGCACTCGGCGCTGATCATCAGCCACGACCGCGAACTCCTGAACAATTCGGTCGATGCGATCCTGCACGTCGCCAACGGCAAGCTCGAACTCTACACCGGCGGCTACGACGATTTCGAGAAGCGCCGTGCCGAGAAAGCGCGGCTCCAGGCCTCCACCAAGATGAAGCAGGATGCGGAGCGTGCGCATCTGCAGAGCTTCGTCGATCGCTTCAAGGCCTCCGCCTCGAAGGCGGCCCAGGCCCAGTCGCGCATGAAGCGTCTCGCCAAGATGGAGCCCATCGCCACCACCATCGAGGAGCATGTGGCGCCGTTCCACCTGCCTTCACCGAAGCGCCCCCTGGCGCCGCCCCTGATGCATCTCACCGATGCCACCATCGGCTACGGCAGCGACGAACCGGTGCTGCGCGACCTCAACCTGACCCTCGACGTCGACGACCGGATCGGTCTGCTCGGCGTGAACGGCGCGGGAAAATCGACCTTCGCCAAGATGGCGGCCGGCGCGCTGACGGTGCGGGACGGGAGGATGGTGCGCGAGGGCAGGGTGCAGGTCGGCTGGTTCCACCAGCACCAGATCGAGGCCCTCGACCCGAAGGACACGCCGCTCGCCATCATCCGCCGCGAGCGGCCGGACGACAGCGAATCCGGACGTCGCGCCAAGCTCGCGAGCTTCGGTCTCGCCTTCGACAAGCAGGAAACCACGGTGGATGCGCTGTCCGGCGGCGAGCGGGCCCGCCTCCTGCTCAACCTCGTGGCAATGCAGGCGCCGCACCTGCTCATCCTCGACGAGCCGACGAACCACCTCGACATCGACAGCCGGCGGGCACTTCTCGACGCGCTGAACGATTACGGCGGCGCCGTCATCCTCATCACCCACGACCGCTCGCTGATGGAGCTGGTGGCCGACCGGCTCTGGCTCGCCGCCGACAGGACCGTGAAGCCCTTCGCGGGCGACATGGACGACTACGCCCGCTTCGTCCTCGATCGGTCGAAGACCGGCAAGACGGCACCGGGGCAGGGCCGGGAGAAGAAGGGCAAGCGCAAGGCGGCTTGAGGATGAGACGATACGCGTCGGGATAGGGCCCGACGCGTATCGTCTTCACGCCCGAGCGAACCCGCGGCCACTCCTCTCCCCCATGCCTAACCAGTGATCGACATCTGACAGATGGAACCCATGCCCCGGGGGCCGTTCCCGGCCCAACTCGGTCATTCAGACGATGAGGCAGGATGCCCATGAACGGACGGAGCGGACACCTCACGCTGTGCTGTCTCGCGCCGGGCAAAGCGCGTCCGGAACTCGCCAGGGCTGATTCCAATGCGTTTGCGGAAGTGGTGCCGTAACGTGTCGGCCCCGCCCAGCCCGACGGCGGCAGCGATTTCATCGATGTCCAGGCGGCCTGCGGTGAGAAGGCGCTTGGCCTCTTCAATCCGCTCGGCGGCAAGCCACTCGCCCGGCGGTGACCCCGTCGCCTCTGTGAAGCGTCTGACGAACGTACGCAGGCTCATGCGGCACTCCTCGGCCATGCGCGTCAGCGGCCACGACGCGCCCAGTGCGGCCCGCATCTGGTCGAGCAAGGGCGAGACCTCGCTGTTCCGCCGCACCGGCACAGGGCGCTCCAGGAACTGAGCCTGTCCGCCCGTGCGGTGGGCGGGCATCACGAGGCGGCGCGCCACCGAGTTCGCAGCCTCCGGCCCATAGTCCTGACGCACGATCTCAATCAGGAGGTCGAGCCCTGCTGCACTTCCGGCAGAGGTGAGGACGCGCCCGTGGGATTGATAGAGCGAGGCATGGTCGACCGCGACCTCGGGATGGCGCTCCTGCAGGGCCTGAGCGTAGCGCCAGTGCGTCGTAGCCGATCCGCCATCGAGGAGCCCCGTCGCGGCAAGCACGAACGCGCCAGAGCAAATGGAAGCGAGCCGCGCCCCGCGCTCATGGGCCGTTCGCAACCGGCGGCAGAGATCCTCGGGAACCGGCTCGTCTGCGCCCTTCCAGCCGGGCACCACGATGATGTCGGCGTGGTCGATCAGTTCGATGCCGTGGTCCGGCGTGAGCGTGAAGCCTCCGTGCGCGCGCAACGGACCGTCCTCGATTGCGCAACTGGCGAAGCGATACCAAGCCCTACCCATCTCGGGTCGGGGGAGACCGAACACTTCGGCCACGATCCCGAACTCGAAGGTACAGAGGCCATCGTAGAGAAGCGCGACGGCAAGAGGTCCAGTCGTGTTTGGCACGATTTTCACGATGTCTGGCGTTTCAGCCAATTGCAAGCCGAACTTCACGAGGGTGACATGGCATGGTCGAACGAGGGAGATTCCCATGCCTACCGCAGTCACCGCAGTGCCACCCGCCCCGAGCGCCCTCGCCTGCGAGCGCTTCGCCGCTGAGTTCGCCTTCGAGACCGACTGCTGGGACGTGCATGACGCTCTGGACCGTGGGGCGGACTTCGTGCTGCTCGACGTGCGCGGCCCCGCCCTCTTCGCCGCAGGTCATGTTCCGGGTGCGATCAACCTGCCACACGGAAAGATCGTGCGTTCCAAGCTCCAACAATGGCCCGAGCACACGGTGTTCGTCACCTACTGCGCCGGGCCGCACTGCAACGGTGCTGCCAGGGGGGCGCTGCGGCTTGCGGAACTCGGGCGGCCCGTCAAAATCATGGCAGGCGGCATCACCGGCTGGCTCGACGAAGGCTTCGAATTGGCGCGGACCGGAGCAGCGGCGTGAGCACGCGCGTCCGGAAAGCGATGGTGCCCGATGCGACAGCGCTCCTCAATTTGGTTCAGGCGCATGCCGCATTCGAGCGGGGCGTGGCTCCCCTGTCGCTCGACGACCTCGAGACGATCCTTTCGGCGGACAACCCACCGACGCATCTGCTCGTGGCCGAGGCGCATACCGCACTTGTCGGCTACGCTGCGGTCACACTCGATTTCTCGCTATGGCAAGGGTGTCCCTATGGCCACCTCGACTGCCTGTTTGTCGTGGCTCGAGCGCGTGGTCGGGGCATCGGCCGGCAACTCTTCAACGCGGCAGTACGACTCGTGCAGGCGGAAGACGTCGACCGGCTCGAATGGCAGACGCCGGTCTGGAACAGCGATGCCATCCGTTTCTATCTCCGGATCGGGGCAATCGGCGTCACGAAAGAGCGGTTCGCGATACCGATCCGGTGATCGCGACCGCTTCCTCGGGAAAAAGCCGGAAGGCGGACCGCCCCAAATCCATCCTTCTCGGATGTTTCAGGATAGGTGCCAAATGTCAGATCCCCGCCACTGGATTCACGCATCTGATCGACGGCAGTTCCCGCTTTCGAAGCGGGTTCGACATGAGGCGCGACGGGCCTCCTCTCCTTCCAGGAGAGGGGACTCGCGTTGCCCGCGAGATTTATGATTATCGTCGCCTTGCATCTCGGGAGAGAACCGAACCGACAGTGATCGGGCGATTCCGGAATAGGCTTCTTCGGAATTGTCCCTTGCCGGCGGCTGCCGCCTCGCCGCTTAGACGACGGGGTCGTCGCTTCCCTCTCCCCGCGTGCGGAGAGAGGGATGATGGCCGAGCTTACTTCCGAAGGATCTTCGTCACGAGGCGACCGATGGGGTTGCTCGAATCGTAGTTGCGGTCGTCGCGGACGACGGGGCGGTTCTCGTTGCCGAGGATCTTGGTGACGAGGCGTCCGATCAGGCTCATGGCTGTCTTCCTTAAAACCGGTTATGCGCCGCAATACGGCGCAGCTTGATGGTCAACACGCCGGGCGCACTTCCCGTTCCGGACGAAACCGACATGACCTGCGTCAGGCCCGGCATCGCCCTTGCTCCGTCACGCGCAGAAGGCGGAGCCACATGATCGACAGAGTGTTCCACGCAGGCGCAAGCCTCGCCCTGCTTCTTGCCGTCGCGATCCTGTTCTCCACCAACCGCCGGGCGATCCGGCCGCGGACCGTGCTCTCGGCGCTCGCCCTGCAGATCGCGATCGGCGCCGTGGTCCTGTTCGTGCCGCTCGGCCGGCAGGCCCTCGATGCGGCGGCGACGCTGGTCCAGACGGTGCTCGCCTATGGCGATCGCGGCGTGCTGTTCCTGTTCGGCGGCTTGGTCGAGCCGCGCATGTTCGAACTCTTCGGCGGCAGCGGGTTCATCCTGGCGCTCCGGGTGCTGCCGCAGATCCTCTACGTCTCGGCGCTGATCGCGATCCTGTATCATCTCAAGGTGATGCAGACCCTCGCCCGCATCATCGGAGCCGGGCTCCAGCGGGTGCTCGGCACCTCGCCCATCGAGACTTTCTCGGCCGTCATCACCATCATCATCGGCCAGAGCGAGATCGCGGTGGCTTTGCGCCCGTTCCTGGCGCTGCTGACCGGGGCCGAATTGTTCGCCGTGATGACGAGCGGGGCCGCTTCCACCGCAGGCTCGATCCTGGCAGGCTATGCCGCGCTCGGCGTGCCGATGGAGTACCTGCTGGCGGCCGGCGTCATGGCGATCCCGGGCGGGCTCCTCTACGCCAAGATCCTGATGCCGTCGACCGAGCCCACGCGGGTGACGACGATGCAGGTGGAGTTCGGCGAGACGCGGGCAGTGAACCTGATCGAGGCGGCGGCCGACGGCACCCAGAAAGGGCTCGTCATCGCGGTCTCGGTGGGCGCCATGCTGATCGCCTTCACCGGGCTGATCGCCCTGCTCAACGGCATCGCCGGATGGGGCGGCGGCCTCGTCGGCTATCCGTCCCTCAGCATCGAGGGCGTGCTCGGGCTCGCCTTCGCGCCCCTGGCTTGGCTCATGGGCGTGCCCTGGAGCGAGGCCGGCCTCGTCGGCGGCGCCATCGGGCAGAAGATCGCGTTCAACGAGTTCCTGGCCTATGCCCAGCTCTCGCCTGTGCTGAAGTCGGGCGCTCTCGACGCGCGGACCACCGCCATCGTCTGCTTCGCCTTGTGCGGCTTTGCCAACCTCGCCTCCATCGCGATCCAGCTCGCGAGTCTCGCGAGCCTCGTCCCGGAGAGGAGGTCCGAGATCGCGCGCTATGGATTGCGCGCGATCCTGGCCGGTACCTTGTCGAACCTGACCAGCGCCACCATCGCCGGTCTGTTCATCGTCTGACGGGCAGCGATCACGCCGCTGCGCGCTTGCTCGATGCCTTCGCCGGCACTTTGGCCGGCGGCTTCGCCGGCGGCTTGGGCGCTGCGGTCACGGGCAGTTCGATATCGACGCCGAGCGTCGACATGTCCTTGCCCCGTTCCAGGCGGATCTGGACCTTGTCCCGCTCCACCGTCACGTGCTTGGCGATGACGGCGAGGATCTCCTCGCGGAGCAGCATCACCAGATCGGAACCGCCGGCCCCGGCCCGCTCATGGGCCAGGATGAGTTGCAGGCGGTCGCGCGCCGTGGGGGCCGAAGCACGCTTGTTGAAGAGGTTGCGCAGACTCATGCCGCCCTCCGTGTGAACAGCTTGTTGAGCAGGGATTTCTTGTCCGAGGGCACGGTCATCGGGACCGGGTCGCCCTTCAGGCGGCGGACGGCGTCGATATAGGCCCGGGCCGGAGCGCTGAGCGGGTTGTTCATCGTCACCGGGCAGCCGACATTCGAGGCGCGCAGCACTTCGAGGCTCTCGGGGATGATGGCCAGCAGCGGGATCGAGAGGATCTCGAGCACGTCGTCGACCTTGAGCATGTCGCCGCGATCGGCGCGGGCGGGGTCGTAGCGGGTGAGGATCAGGTGCTTCTCCATGATCTCGCCGCGCTCGGCCTTGAGCGTCTTCGAATCGAGGAGCCCGATGATGCGGTCGGAATCGCGGACCGAGGAGACTTCCGGGTTCGTGACGACCACCGCGAGATCGGCGTGGCGCATGGCCAGCGTGGCGCCGCGCTCGATGCCGGCCGGCGAATCGCAGATCACCCAGTCGAACTTCTCGCGCAGCTCGTCCATCACCTTGGCGACGCCCTCGTCGGTGAGCGCGTCCTTGTCGCGGGTCTGCGAGGCGGGCAGCAGCGAGAGGTTCTCGAGCCGCTTGTCGCGGATCAGCGCCTGGTTGAGCTTGGCATCGCCGTTGACCACGTTGATGAGGTCGTAGACCACGCGCCGCTCGGCGCCCATCACGAGGTCGAGGTTGCGCAGGCCGACGTCGAAATCGACGACGGCAACGCTTTGGCCGGCCTGCGCGAGCGCCGCGCCGAGTGCCGCCGTGGTGGTGGTCTTGCCGACGCCACCCTTACCTGAAGTAACGACCAGAACCTTGGCCATGCGTGTGTCTCCTTAATCCAAGGTTGCCATTTTGATGGAGCCGCTATCGAGCCAGATCTGCACGGGTTTCCCGCGCAGGGTCGTGCCCATATCCTCGGCCGTACGGACGAGGCGATCGATCCCGAGCAGTTCGGGCTCGAACTTGCGGCAGTAGATGCGGGCGCGGGGGTTGCGGGCGGCGCCGGCGATGGCGCGCCCCCGCAGGGCGCCGTAGACGTGGATCGAGCCGCCGGCGAGGATCTCGGCGCCCGATGCCACCGAGCCCATGACGGTGACGTCGCCGGTATGGTGCACGATCGACTGGCCGGAGCGGACCGATCCCTCGATCATGAGCGAGGTGGTTTCCGGATCGGCATCGGCCGGGATCTCGATGCTGCTGGCCGGGCGTCCGCCCACCAGGAGCGGTGGGAGAGTGAGACCGTCCAGCGATGCCGTCCCCGAGAGCGAGGCCGCGGCGCCCTCGATGCCGAGGATGCGGATGCGGCGGGTGCCGAGATCGGCCAGAAGCTTGCCGAGCACATCCGGGTCGGGTGCGAGCGCGGCGATGTCGAGGATGAGAGGGCGGCCGTCGAGCAGGGTCGGCGAACGCTTCAGCGAGGCGTCCAGATCGGCGAACCAATCGGGAAGCGGGGCTTCCGGGGCCAGGACGAGCGCCTTGAAGGCGCGGCCTCGAAGCTTGACGGATCGGCGGGATGGAGGGGCGTGTGTCACGGGCTCTCGCGATTCCTTACCGAACCATTGACGTCCGTTATGGTTACCGCTTGGTTAACGTCCCTGCCTTCCGTGATCCGTTGACGTCGGAATCCTGTGTTCCTGTGACGGCGCTATTCGAGCGCGGCGATTTTGATCGAATCCCCATCGAGCCTGACCTGGGCCGGCTGGCCCCGGCGCTCCGGACCGAGGTCGTCGGCCGTCCGGTAGAGACCGTCGATGGCGAGCAGTTCCGGCTCGAACTTGCGGCAGGTGATGCGCGCATCCGGGTTGCCGGAGGCGCCCGCTATGGCCCGTCCGCGTAGCGCCCCGTAGATGTGGATCGAGCCGCCGGCGATCACCTCCGCCCCCGAGGCCACCGAACCCATGATGGTGATGTCTCCGTCGAGATGCAGGATCGTCTGCCCGGAACGGACGGGTTGATCGAGGAACAGCGAGCGGGGCGCACGGGGCGGTTCGACGGGCGTCGGCGCGTCCGGCGTGGCGACGTCGTCCACCGGGCGGCCTCCGGCCGGGGCGGGGGGAAGCCCTTCGCCGAGGCTGCCGGATTTCGCCCCCTCGATCCCCATCACCGTGACGTCCCGCGCCTTCAGATCGGTCACCAGACCGGCAAGGTCCACCCGGTCGAGGCCGAGCCCCGATACGTCGAGGATCACCGGCCGGCCGACGAAGAAGGCCGGGGAGCGGCGCGCGAGCGCATCGAGGTCTTCGAGCCAGTCATGGACCGGTGCCGAGGGGGCCAGCACGAGGGCCATGAACGAACGGCCGCGGAAACGGATCGGGGGACGGGAATTCGGCTGGGTCACGCGAGGGCGTTTCTGCTGTTCCGAGATCGGGAGACGAATGTCGAAGCCCGAGCATATCGGCAGAAGCGCCCGAACGCTCCCCTCCGAAGACCGTCGATCGCGTCTCTCCACCGAAACGGGAGCAGCCGGCTCGGACAAGCAAGACGACGGTCGATGTGGCGCGTGCCATGCGAAGCCCGGATGAAAGGCGATTGCCAAAAGCCGACGACGGCTCGACCGCTTCCTCAATCGTTTCCCCTTGCCACGGCACGCAATCGAACATAAAGATATCTTTATGTCTCAAGAGAGCGTCAAGGCGCCGACCGCCCTTCCTTTCGCCGACGCCCTCGGTGTGCTGCGCGCCACCGCC
Organism: Methylobacterium marchantiae; assembly: GCF_022179405.1. GTDB lineage: Bacteria > Pseudomonadota > Alphaproteobacteria > Rhizobiales > Beijerinckiaceae > Methylobacterium > Methylobacterium marchantiae. The sequence goes on along the minus strand of NZ_BPQT01000026.1, from coordinate 36,224 downwards.
GAGGAGACGCGCCTGCGCATCCTTGCGCTGCTGATGCAGGGGGAGCTCTCGGTCTCGGATCTCACCGATATCCTCGGCCAGTCGCAGCCGCGGATCTCGCGCCATCTCAAGCTCCTGGTCGAGGCCGGTCTGGTGGAACGGCATCGGGAAGGCGCTTGGGCGTTCTTTCGCCTCATCGAGGCACGGACCGGGCTGGTGGAGCCCCTGGTCGTCGGCCTCGACCGGTCGAGCCCGCCCCTGTCCGAGGATCGCGCCCGCCTCGATGGCGTACGCGCTCAGCGCGCGGATGCCGCACAGACCTTCTTCGCACGTCTCGCCCCGAAATGGGATCAGCTCCGTTCGCTCCACGTGCCGGAAGCGATGGTGGAGGCTGCGGTGATCGAGGCGCTCGGTTCGCGGCCGGTAAGAAGCCTGATCGATCTCGGAACCGGTACGGGACGGATGCTCGGTCTTCTGGCCCCGAGAGCCAATCGCGCCACGGGGCTCGATTCGAGCCACGCCATGCTCTCCGTCGCCCGGGCCAATCTCGAGCGGGCCGGCCTGTCCGGCGTCGACCTGCGCCAGGGCGACATTCACGCGCCGCCCTTCGGCCGGGAGAGCTTCGACCTCGTCGTGGTGCATCAGGTCCTGCATTATCTCGACGACCCGGCCCGTGCGCTCCGCGAGGCGGCACGGCTGGTGATGCCCGGAGGCCGGCTTCTCGTGGTGGATTTCGCGCCTCACGACCTCGAATTCCTGCGTGAGGATCAGGCCCATCGCCGCCTCGGCTTCGCCCCCGAGCAGGTGACGGGCTGGCTCGCAGATGCGGGTCTCGGTACGGTCGCGATCCGGCATCTCGCCCCTGCGGACGAGAGCGGCCACCAACTCACTGTCACCCTCTGGCTCGCCGCCGCCGCGGCCACGCCGGCACGAACTTCCGAGGCGGAGCGCGCCGTGGCCTGAACGGCCGCCATCGCCTTGCCGTCATCACAAAGACCGTCTGAACCGAAAGATCTTGAGGACGCCCGATGCCCACCGCTTCCCAACACCGCGCCAGCCGCGACGGCTATCGGCCGATCCAGGTCTCCATCGAGTTCTTCCCGCCGAAGACCGACGAGATGGAGAAGGTCCTGTGGTCGTCGATCGAGCGCCTCGCCCCGCTCCAGCCGAAATTCGTCTCGGTGACCTACGGCGCCGGCGGCTCCACCCGCGAGCGCACGCACAACACCGTGGCGCGGATGATCAAGGAGACCAGCCTCAAGCCGGCCGCCCATCTCACCTGCGTGGATGCCACCCGTGAAGAGATCGACGAGGTCGTGCAATCCTACTGGGATGCCGGCGTGCGCCACATCGTGGCCCTGCGCGGCGACCCGCAGGACGGCGTCGGCACAGCCTATCGTCCGCATCCCGGCGGCTATGCCCGGACCAGTGATCTCGTGGCCGGCATCAAGCGGGTCGGCGACTTCAAGGTCTCGGTCTCGGCCTATCCCGAGAAGCACCCGGAGGCCGCCTCGCTCGATGCCGATATCGATGCCCTTAAGGCCAAGGTCGATGCCGGCGCCGACCAGGCGATCACGCAGTTCTTCTTCGAGAACGACGTCTATCTGCGCTACGTCGACAAGGTCCGCGCCGCCGGGATCGACATCCCGATCATCCCCGGCATCCTGCCCGTCCAGAACTTCAAGCAATCGGCCAATTTCGCCCGTCGTACCGGCGCGTCGGTGCCGTATTGGCTCGCTGCCCGGTTCGAGGGGCTGGACAACGACGTCGACACCCGCCGCCTGATCGCCGCCGCCGTGGCGGCCGAGCAGGTGCTCGATCTGGTGGATCAGGGCGTCAACGACTTCCATTTCTACTCGATGAACCGCTCCGACCTCGTTTATGCCATCTGCCACCTGCTCGGCCTGCGTTCTCAGGCGCCGAAAGTGGCGGCGAAGGCGGCTTGAAATAAGGACACGCGATCCAACCCTTGGACCTCATCCTGAGGCGCCCGCGCATGCGGGCCTCGAAGGAGGGCTCCAGATCGCGCAACGAGACTTGGAGACCTCCTTCGAGGCCTCCGCTACGCTCCGGCACCTCAGGATGAGGTGGATTGGTGGGACTTCGCGTCTCCAAGGATACGACATGACCGACCTACGCCCCGTCGACGGTAAAGAGATCGAAGCCGCCCTGCGCCAGCGGGCTGCGGAAAAAATCCTCGTCCTCGACGGGGCGATGGGCACGGTGATCCAGCGCCTCGGTTACGGCGAAGCGGATTTTCGTGGATCGCGCTTCCCCGATCATTCCCATGACCAGAAGGGCAACAACGACCTGCTGATCCTGACGCAGCCCGACGCGATCCGGCAGATCCACCTCGACTATTTCCTGGCCGGCGCCGATGTCTGCGAGACCAACACCTTCTCCGGCACCACCATCGCCCAGGCCGATTACGGCATGGAATCCATCGTTCACGAGCTGAACGCGCAAGGCGCGCACCTCGCCCGCGAGGCGGCAAAACTCGCCGAGGAGCAGGATGGTCGCCGCCGCTTCGTTGCCGGCGCCATCGGCCCGACGAACCGAACCCTGTCCATCTCCCCTGACGTGAACAATCCCGGCTACCGGGCCGTGACCTTCGATCAGGTCAAGACCGCCTACGAGGAGCAGGTCCGAGGCCTGATCGAAGGCGGCGCCGAGCTCATCCTCATCGAGACCATCTTCGACACGCTCAACGCCAAGGCGGCTGTGGCCGCGGCCTGGGCGGTGTTCGAGGAGACCGGCACCACCCTGCCGATCATGATCTCCGGCACCATTACAGATCTGTCGGGACGTACCCTGTCGGGCCAGACCCCCGAAGCGTTCTGGAATGCCCTGCGCCATTCCTCTCCGCTCACCATCGGCCTCAACTGTGCGCTCGGCGCCAAGGAGATGCGCGGGCATATCTCCGAACTCTCGCGCATCGCCGATACCCTGGTCTGCGCCTATCCGAATGCCGGTCTTCCCAACGAATTCGGCCTCTACGACGAGAGCCCGGAGGCGATGGGCAAGCTGGTGGGCGAGTTCGCCACTTCCGGCCTCGTCAACATGGTCGGCGGCTGCTGCGGCACCACGCCGGACCATATCCGCGCCATCGCGCAGGCGGTCGAGGGTGTGAAGCCCCGCGCAATCCCGGACGTGCCCCGGCTGATGCGCCTGTCGGGCCTGGAGCCGTTCACGCTCACGAAGGAGATCCCCTTCGTGAATGTCGGCGAGCGCACCAACGTCACGGGCTCGGCGAAATTCCGCAAGCTCGTCACCGCCGGCGACTACGCGGCGGCGCTCGACGTGGCACGCGATCAGGTCGCTGCCGGCGCCAGCATCATCGACGTCAACATGGACGAGGGCCTGCTCGATTCCGAGAAGGCGATGGTGGAGTTCCTCAACCTCGTCGCCGCCGAGCCGGACATCGCCCGCGTGCCGGTGATGATCGATTCCTCGAAATTCCACGTCATCGAGGCCGGGCTCAAATGCGTCCAGGGCAAGGCCATCGTGAACTCGATCTCCATGAAGGAGGGCATCGAGAAGTTCATCGCGGACGCCAAGGTGTGCCGCTCCTACGGCGCGGCGGTGGTGGTGATGGCCTTCGACGAGCAGGGGCAGGCCGACACGCTGGAGCGCAAGGTCGAGATCTGCTCCAAGGCCTACGAGGTGCTGACCGAAGAGGTCGGCTTCCCGCCGGAGGACATCATCTTCGACCCCAACGTCTTTGCCGTCGCCACCGGCATCGAGGAGCATAACGGCTACGGTGTCGCTTTCATCGAGGCGACGCGGATCATCCGCGAGACCCTGCCCCACGCCCATATCTCGGGCGGCATCTCGAACTTGAGCTTCGCCTTCCGCGGCAACGAGCCGGTGCGCGAGGCGATGCACGCGGTGTTCCTGTACCACGCGATCCAGGTCGGCATGGATATGGGCATCGTGAATGCGGGCCAGCTCGCGATCTATGACGAGCTTCCGGCCGAGTTGCGCGAGCTGTGCGAGGACGTCGTCCTGAACCGGCGCGACGACGCCACGGACCGGCTGCTCGACGCGGCTGCGCGCTTCAAGTCCGGCGGTGGCGTCCAGGCCAAGACCGCCGATCTCAGCTGGCGCGAGGCCCCCGTCGCCAAGCGTCTGGAGCACGCCCTCGTCAACGGCATCACCGAATACGTGGTCGTCGACACCGAGGAGGCGCGGCTCGAATCCGCGCGCCCCCTTCACGTCATCGAAGGCCCGCTGATGGCCGGCATGAACGTGGTCGGTGACCTGTTCGGCTCCGGAAAGATGTTCCTGCCGCAGGTGGTGAAATCCGCCCGCGTGATGAAGCAGGCGGTGGCCTATCTCGAACCCTTCATGGAGGCGGAGAAGCTCGCCAATGGCGGCGACGGCAAGCGTCAGGCCGCCGGGAAGATCCTGATGGCGACGGTGAAGGGCGACGTCCACGACATCGGCAAGAACATCGTCGGCGTCGTGCTGGCCTGCAACAATTACGAGATCATCGATCTCGGCGTGATGGTGCCCGCGGCCAAGATCCTCGACGTCGCGCGCAAGGAGAACGTCGACATCATCGGCCTGTCCGGCCTGATCACGCCCTCCCTCGACGAGATGGTGCATGTGGCCGCCGAGATGGAGCGCGAGGGGTTCGACGTGCCGCTCCTCATCGGCGGTGCCACGACGAGCCGCGTCCACACCGCGGTGAAGATCCACCCGTCCTACAACCGGGGCCAGACCGTCTACGTCACCGATGCGAGCCGGGCCGTCGGCGTGGTGTCGAGCCTTCTCTCGAAGGAGACGCGGGACACGACCATCGAGAAGGTGCGGGCCGAGTACAGGAAGGTCGCCGACGCGCATGCGCGCTCGGAACTCGACAAGCAGCGCCTGCCGCTGGCGAAAGCCCGCGCCAACCCGTTCCGGATCGACTGGTCCGGCTACGCGCCGAAGAAGCCGACCTTCACGGGAGCGCGGGTCTTCGCCTCCTACGAGGTCGCCGATCTCGTCCCCTATATCGACTGGACGCCGTTCCTGCAGACCTACGAGTTCAAGGGCCGCTATCCGGCGATCTTCGAGGACCCCAATCAGGGTCCGGCGGCGAAAGCCCTGTTCGACGACGCGCAAGGTATGCTGAAGCAGATCGTCGAGGAGCGCTGGTTCAACCCGAAGGCGATCATCGGCTTCTGGCCGGCGAACGCGGTGGGCGACGACATCGCGCTCTATACCGGCGACAGCCGCTCCGAGAAGCTCGCCACCTTCCACGGCCTGCGCCAGCAGCTGTCGAAGCGGGACGGGCGGGCCAATACCTGCCTCTCCGACTTCGTTGCGCCCGAAGGGTCCGGCATCGGCGACTACGTCGGCGGCTTCGTCGTGACGGCGGGGCTCGAGGAGGTGCGCATCGCCGAGCGCTTCGAGCGGGCCAACGACGATTACCGCTCGATCCTGGTCAAGGCGCTCGCCGACCGCATCGCCGAGGCGCTCGCCGAACGCATGCACGAGCGGGTCCGCCGCGAGTTCTGGGGGTATGCCGCCGACGAGGTGTTCGCACCGGAAGATCTCGTGCGCGAAGAATATGCCGGCATCCGTCCTGCTCCGGGCTACCCGTCCCAGCCCGACCATACCGAGAAGGTCACGCTGTTCGATCTCCTCAAGGCCGAGCCGCGCATCGGGGTGAAGCTCACCGAGAGCTACGCCATGTGGCCGGGCTCGTCCGTCTCGGGTCTCTACATCGCCCATCCGGAGGCGCATTATTTCGGCGTCGCCAAGGTGGAGCGCGATCAGGTCGAGGATTACGCTCTCCGCAAGGGCATGGACCTGCGCGACGTCGAGCGCTGGCTCGGGCCGATCCTCAACTACGACCCCGCCCGCTATCTCGCGGCGGCTGCCGAATAAGACGCCATTCGGTGGAATGGAGCATGGGTGTGTCCGGCGGAGCCTTGACCGTCGGACCGCCCGCGCTTCAATGCACCCACCCTGATCGAGTGGGCTAGCGGAGCGCGACCACGTTGAACCGGAACACCGGAATCCTGGCCGTCGCCGCCATCCTCGCCCTCGGAGTGTCCGGCTGTACCGGCTTTTCCTATCTGTCGAAGAACTACGCCGCGGTGGGCGTCCAGATCGTGACCATCGGCTGCAACGATCCCTATTCCGTCTATGATCAGCGGCGCGTGAACAAGATGCTCGTCGTCTCCGACGGTCTTCGGGAGATCACCGGCTGCGGTATCGACGAGCGCTACGACGGACAGGGCGGACCCGCGGCAACGCGCGCCAAGCGGCTGCGCGAGGCGGCCCGCACATTCCTCGACGAGACCGCGCGGGAGAATTGCAAGATCACCGGGGAATCCGTCTTCACCGACCTGCAGACGGAATTCTCCTATGTCTGCAATCCCACCCCTGAAGCGCGTGGCCTGAAGGTGCCGAGACTTCCCTCGCGCTGACGCGTCAGCCGCCGTCGGCAGAGGGGCGCGGGAAGGTCCGTTCCGCCGCATCTCCCGATGCCGCGAGCAGGGCGCGGGCGAGGTCGCGCGCCTCGCTCCGGTCGAGGGCGAGGATGGCGGTGAAGGGCGCTCCGGACAGGTCCGCAAGGCCGAGTTCGAGCCGCACACCATCAGGCAATGCGGCGACGGCGAGACTCCAGTCCCGTTCCTGCTGCCCGCTCATCGGCCCATCTCCCGTGCGGCGTGAGGCATCGGCGGACAAAGTGAACGTCACTTCCCGACGGAGGCCGATGCTGCAGGCGTGCAAGATCGCACGCCTGCGCAGCCGTGCTTTTCAAAACCGTGCCTTGAATGACCGATTGCGGCCTGCGAGGCCAGAGCGGAAGCGCAAGCCGGCCACATCTCTCGGCCCGGGAGATTGACGGCCGGCGGCGGAACGGTGTTTCTCCGCCCGCGTAGCGGCCGGAGCGCCGGCCGTTGCCAAGACCAAATGTTGTCAAGACAAGGAAACGCCGACATGTCCGAGATCTGGTTCCGCACCGGCGAGGCGACCGTGCTCGCCGCCGATGGCCAGTATACCGACGCGATGCCGGAAGTGCTGATCGGTTCCACCCGAGGCCCGGTGGGCCAGGCCTTCGCCGGCATGATGGGGCAGGTCCAGGGCCATACCCGCATGTTCGTGGTCCGGGACCTGAACCAGCTCGTGCGTCCCTCCACCATGATGACCACCAAGGCGACGATCCATACGGTCGAGTACGTGAACCTGCTCGGCGGCGTGGTTCAGGCCGCCACCGGCGACGCGATCGTCGATTGCGTGATCGAGGGCATCCTGCCGAAGGACGGGCTCGACGAGCTGTGCATGATCATCATGATTTGGCTCGACCCGCGCTGCGCCGAGGATGCCAACCTCGACCAGAAGGACCTCTACCGCACCAATTACGAGGCGACGAAGCTCGCCATCGCCCGTGCCATCAAGGGCGAGCCGACGATCGACGAGCTCATCGCCAACCGCAAGACGGTGAAGCACTACGCTCTCGAGGACATCATCGAGTATTGAGTCGGCAGTCGACCGGGGCGAGTTCCTGTCGCTCCTGTCACCCCGGCGGGATGCGGCCCACCGAGCAGAGGGTACGGATGGAGCCGGATGGATCGGTGTAGCAACTCGCCGACCATCCGTTCTGCTGGATGAAGGATTTGCGGCGCTCCCGGAGCGAGGTCTCGTAGGCCTTGCCGATGGCGCTCTGGACGGCACCGGGCGATTCTCCGATCGCGGCTCCACCGGCGATCGCCAGATCCTGGAAGTAGACGGCCAAGGGTGTCGGATCGCCCGATGCCGCCTGGACGATCGGTTCGGCCCGGCAGGTCAGGTCGATCTTCGTGCTGTTGGGAATCTTGAGGTCGATACTCGGCCCCTGCCGCCGGCCGACCTTGGCACCGATCTGCCCCGCGATCCGCACCGCCAGCGCGTCGCACTCGTCGGCTTGGACGGCCGTCGGTGCGGAGAGGATGAGAGCCACCAGAAGAATTCGAAACATCGCTCGACCCTGCGCCGTTTCCGCTCGCGCGGCGGCCTGTCCAGGGAGCGATGCGTCAGGCCGGCACCTGTGTCAAAGCCTTCAGCGGCATCTCGCCTGACGATCCGGCCCCGCCGCGGGGACGCGCGCCCGACGCTTCACGCAAGGAATCCACGGTCTCGTCCGAGCCTTCGGTGACGATTTCCCGCCGCCGTTCCGCAGTCGGCATCGGCAGGCGCACGAGGATGATGGTGCCGAGGCCTTCCTCCGAACGGATGCGGAGCGACCCGCCATGGAGCTGCGCCATGGAGCGTGCGATGGCGAGGCCGAGACCGGAGCCCTTATGCGTCCGGGTGAGATTGGTCTCCACCTGCTGGAACGGCGATCCGAGGCGGCGCAGGGCCGCCTTTGGAATGCCGATGCCCGTATCCTCGATGAAGATATGGATCCGATCCCCGGACGGGCGCGCCTTCACGACGATACGGCCGTCTCCGCCGGGCGTGAACTTCACCGCATTCTGCAGCAGGTTGACCAGGATCTGGTGCAGCGCGCGCGCGTCGACCAGCAGGGTCAGACCGGCGACGGTATCGACGTCGATGGTGAGCGATTTCGCCCGGGCCGGCTCGGTGACAAGCTTCAGGGCGTTCTGGATAGCGCCGTCGAGGGGGACTTCCCGGAGAGCCAGACGAACCCGGTGCGATTCGATGCGCGACATGTCGAGGATGTCGTCGATGACCGAGAGCAGATAGTCGCCGCTCGAGCGGATGTCGCGACAATACTCGGTGTAGCGCGGCGAGCCGAGGGAGCCGTAGACCCCCGTTTCCATCAACTCGGCGAAGCCCATGATGGCGTTGAGCGGCGTCCGCAGCTCGTGGCTCATCGTGGCGAGGAACTCCGATTTCGCCTGGTTGGCCGTCTCCGCCTGGGCCTTCTGGTCGAGATAGCGCTCGGCGAGGTCCGCGAGCTGCTGGGTCTGCAATTCCAGGGTCCGGCGCGAGCGCTTGAGATCCTTGACCGTCTCGATCAGCTCGCGCTCGGATGCGACGAGCTGCTCCTGCTGCCGCTTGAGGTTGGTGATGTCGGTACCGACGGAGACGTAGCCGCCGTCCTTCGTCCGCCGCTCGCTGATCTGGAGCCAGCGGCCGTCCGTGAGCTCCGCCTCGAAGGTGCGGGCCGTCGCCGACGAGGCCTCGATCTCGCGTAGCTCCCGGCGTACCGGGGGGAGGACGCCGCGGCCCATGATCTCGTGGTAGCGCTTGCCCGGCGTCGCATCGTCCGGGCTCAGGGCGTGGAGGTGGCGGAACTTCGAATTGCACAGGACGAGGCGGTTGCTCGTGTCCCACAGCACGAAGGCTTCCGAGATCGCCTCCACCGCATCGCGCAGGCGCATGTCGGCGGTGGCATTGGACTCGGCGAGCTGCCGCTGCTCGGTGACGTCGAGGGCGATGCCCACGAGATGGCGCCCGCCATCGACCTGATCGGGGACAATCTCGGCGCGGGTGCGCAGCCAGATCCAAGCGCCGTTGGCGCCGCGCATGCGGAACTCATGATCGACGGTGGACTGGCTCGCGGCCAATTGGCGGGCCAGGGCATAGAGGTCGCCGTCGTCCGGGTGGACCAGGGCGTTGACGTCGCCGAAGGACAGGAATTCTCGCTCGCGGCGATAGCCGAGCAGCGCGTACATCGAATCCGACCAGTAGATCCGTCCACGCGGGATGTCCCAGTCCCACAATCCGCAGCGCCCGCGGCCGAGGGCGGTGTCGAGCCGCTGCTTGATCTGCTCGCACAGCCTGTCCACCGCGTAGGCGCGCCGGGTCTGGAGGGCGTAGGCAACCCCGATCCCGACGATGACGAGGGCGGCCGAGGCGTAGAGAACCGCCTGGTTCCGCATCCGCGTGGTCCAGGCGTCGAGAACGGGGGCGATGGGCTGGATGACCGCCACCTGGCCCCGGCCGTTGGGAAGTGTCCGCAGGGCCGCGAAGGCCTGCTCGCCATTGGCGAGGGTGAGGGCCATCACGCCGGCGCGCTCTCCCAGCGTGCTGAGTGCTTGCATCTCCCCGATCCGGTCCGTCAGCGTTCCGCGCGGATCCGTCATGGCCGGATGGGCGCCCAGAATCTCTTCGGATGCCGACGTCACCAGGATCTGCCGTCCGGCCGGCATCAACGTGACCGGAAGGAGCGTCTCCAGGCGTGAGCGGATCGCGGAAGAGGTCGCTTCCACATCCGACAAGGCAGCTGTGACCAGCCGGGTGAAGGTCTCGATCTCGGTGACCGTCTCGCGCAGGATCTCGCTGCGTTCGCCGCGCAACTGGAGCGCCGCTCCAGCCGCCAGGCAGACGAGGAACGTCGCGAGGAAAGCGGGTACCGCGTAGCGCAGCCAGATCTCGGCACGGACGAAGCGGGCATGGGCCGCAGTCTGAGGGCGGTGAATACCGAGGATCGTATCCGCGCGCGCGGAGAGGGAAGCGGAATCCGCCTCCAGCATGACAAGACCCCGCAACTGCCGGTGAGTCGCTCGGATACGTGTTGGTGAGTCACGCTCCGAATCGTATTCAGTTCAGCATTTCCACAGCCAACTTGTCCACGGAATTCTTGGACAGATCCTTGACTCTCGGCCGAGTGTGGCAATCGAATCCAGAGAATCGACCGATTCAATTTTATGTTGTTTATTAATGGTTTAGCCCTGCGCGAGAGTCCGGGTCAGGATGTCCGCCACATCGCGCGAAAGCCCCGGCGTGGCGGCGATTTCGCCAAGCGTGGCCGTAGCTTGGCTACGACGTTCGAATTCCAGCATTCGCCACGATCCGAAAGCCGTCAAAAGGCGCGCGGCGAGCTGAGGATTCGTCCCGTCGATGGTCCGGATCGCGTCCGCGACCAGCTTGAACCCTGCGCCATCGGACCGGGCGAACTGGGTCGGGTTCGCCGTACTGAACGTTCCGATGAGGGCGCGAACCCGGTTCGGATTGGTCATCGCGAAGGCCGGATGGTCCTGAAGTTCGCGGATGCGCGCGATCGTGTCGTTCTCCGGGATCAGCGCCTGGATGCCGAACCACTTGTCCAGGACCAGAGGTTCGTCGGCGTATCGGCTGGCGAAGGCCTGGAGGGCCGCCTCTCGTGCCTCGCCCGGTATCGTGGCCAGAGCCGAGAGGGCAGCGAGACGGTCGGTCATGTTGGTGGCATCGGTGAACTGGGCGACAGCGAGTTCGGTCCCCCGCTCTTCATCGGCCGCCTTGATCAGGTCGAGGGTAGCGTTTTGCAGGGCCCGACGACCGGCGGAAGCCGCATCGGAGCTGAATGCCGCCTCCGCCTGGTCGGCCAGAGCGGCGTGAAGCGCTTCCAGGCGTTTCCGGAGGCCTCGTCCGATATGGCGTCGCAAGGTGCGTCTGGCACGGTGGATCGCGTCTGGATCGATATCCACGCCGATCTCGTTGGCCACGTCGCCTTCGCTCGGCAATCCGAGGACCAGGGCGGCGAAGGCCGGATCGCTCAGGGCTTCGGCATCGAGGAAGGTGGACAGGGCCTCGACGAAGGCCTGTGCATCCGAGCCCGCATCCTCCGCCAGCGGGGCGTCCGCTTTCGTCCGCTGCACGATGAGGCGCATGGCGATGCTCTGGGCGGCCTGCCAGCGGTTGAAGGAATCGTTGTCGTGGGCGAGCAGCGTCAGGCGCTCCGTATCGCTCAAGACCATCTCGACCCGGACGGGGGCCGAGAACTCCCGGAACAGCGATGGGACCGGCCGCTCGTCGACGTCGGTGAACACGATCTCGTCCGCCGGGCGATCAAGGACGAAGACGCCCCCGACGACACGCTCGCAGGCGGCAGCGATGGGACCGCGTCCGCCGACGAGGCCGAGGGCGATCGGTATGACGAGTGGCGGGCTGTCCTCCGCGCCCGGCAGGCGCTGGCGGAACCTCAGGCGGTATGTCCTCGCCGAGGCGTCGTGATGCCCTTCGATTGTGACCACCGGCGTGCCCGGCCGCTCGTACCACCGCGCGAAGCCCGAGAGATCGCGGCCGGTCTCGGTGGCGAAGGCGGCGAGGAAATCTTCAACCGTGGCCGCTCGCCCGTCATTGTCGGCGAAGTAGCGGTCCATGCCCGCGCGAAAGGCCGCGGCACCGATCAGGGTGCGCAACATCCGCACGATCTCGGCGCCCTTCTCGTAGACGGTGGCGGTGTAGAAGTTGTTGATCTCGGCATAGGCCCTGGGGCGTACCGGATGGGCCAGCGGCCCGGCATCCTCGGGGAATTGGCGGGCGCGCAGCGTCCTGACCTCGCCGATGCGATGGACGGCGCGCGAGCGCATGTCGGAGGAGAATTCCTGGTCGCGGAAGACCGTGAGACCCTCCTTCAGGCAGAGCTGGAACCAGTCGCGGCAGGTGACGCGGTTGCCCGACCAGTTATGGAAATATTCGTGGGCGATGATCCTCTCGATGGCCGCGTAATCCGCATCGGTCGCGGTGTCCGGCGAGGCGAGGACGTACTTGTCGTTGAAGATGTTGAGGCCCTTGTTCTCCATCGCGCCCATGTTGAAATCGGACACTGCCACGACGTTGAACACGTCGAGGTCGTAGGCACGCCCGAACGCCGTCTCGTCCCATCTCATCGAGCGGGCGATGGCCTCCAGGGCATAGTCTGCGCGGTCGGCCTTGCCCGGCTCCACGTAGACGGCGATCGAGACGGCGCGGCCGTCCATGGTGGTGACCTCGCGCGACACCCGGTCGAGGCGACCGCCGACCAGGGCGAAGAGGTAGGCCGGCTTCGGATGCGGGTCGTGCCAGACGGCATAATGGCGACCGGGGCCTGCAGGGCCGGATTCCTTCGGGTTGCCGTTGCCGAGGAGGATCGGCGCCTCGTCCTCCTCGGCCTCGATCCGGGTCGTGTAGACCGACATCACGTCGGGCCGGTCGAGGAAATACGTGATCCAGCGGAAGCCGTCGGCCTCGCATTGGGTGCAATAGACGCCGCTCGACCGGTACAATCCCATGAGCTTGGTATTGGCGGTCGGGTCGATCCGGGTCTCGATCCTCAAGGCGAAGGGCCGTCGTGGCGGCTCGTGCACGGTCAGAGCCGCGGGCGTGGCGGAATAGGCTGCCGAATCGAGGGGGCTGCCGTCGAGGGTAAGCCCCAGCAACGCGAGCTCGTCGCCATCGAGCACCAGCGGAGCGTGCGGGCGTCCCGCCGGGTTCGGGCGCAGGGCCAAAGTCGAGATGATCCGCGTCTCGCGGGGATGGAGCCGTACATCGATATCTACCGTGTCGATGAGGTAGTCGCTCGGCCGGTAGTCTTCGAGATGGATCAGGATCGGGGTTTCGGTGCGCATGGCGGGTCCGGGTTTCCCTTGCGGCGGACGATATTCTATCGTTTCGAACGTCGTAGAAGAGGTGCCGATCCGAGGCCATGTCCCTCATCAGGGGATGGGACCGGGCGACAGGGGACGAGGAGAGCGGATGAAGCGAGGCACCATGGCGATGGGCGTTTGCGTCGCCCAGATATGGGCCGTTTGTGCCTCGGCGCAGAACGGTGGCGCCGCATTGGCCAAACCCACGCCGGCTCCCAAAGCATCTCAGGTTCCGACGATCGTCGGAACATGCGCCCGGACGACCATCACCGAGATCGGCGACCGCTTCGGGGGGAGCATCACGGGTGCCGGCAAATCCGACCCCGCCACGGGCACGGCGGTGTCCTACGCCAATGGCGGCTATCAGATTTCCTATTCCCGCGTCGCCGCGCTCGAGCGTTCCAAGGTCGGGGACTCGGTGATGGTGTGCCTGATCTCCGTGCCGAAGGACTGCCCCAAGGGCGACGATCGCGGACGGGTCTACACCACCACCAACCTGCGTTCGGGAGATGTCTGGTCGATGCCGGACTCCCAGCATATGTGCGGCGGCGCCTGAACGGCTCCGCCCGGCTACTGCTTCGAACGATTGACGAGGGCCTGGAGCGCCCTGGCCACGGCCTCGGTGACGTTCTTGCGGTACTTCTTATGAACGAGCTGGCCGTTATGGTAGATGTCGTGCTCGACGTAGAGCCGTTCACCGTCCCACCGCACCACGTTGTCGGTCTCCGAGGTCTCCGTCACCCCGAGGTCGTCGCGCAGGGTGATGTTGCTGGGTTGCGTCAACATATCGGATCCTTTCAATCGTTCTCGGGGCATTGGCGGTGTCGGAGCATGGGAACGCGCCCTGCCGCTAGCGGCGAACGAGGCTGTCGGGACAGGCATCTCTCGGGGAAATCCGGCTCCGGCGACGATGGAAGCCCCGTTGCGTCCGGTTCTAAGGAGCCGAAGCGCATGACGTCTCCCGTGCCCGATTGCATGGCTTTCACCTTCCGCCGTTCCTCGGGGCGACCTTACGAAGCGACGGCCTCCTATGCCAGCGCGAAGCTGACAGGATGCCCTCAACGCACCGTCACCTGGTTCTTGATCCGGTCGTAGGTCGACCGGCTGAGGACGCGTTTCGACAGGAGTTGGTCGACGGACGTGTAGGGGCGGCGCTGAATGATGGCGCGCCCGATCATGCCGCCACCCTTGAGGCCGTTGAGCTCGGCGAGCGATCCGGTGTTGAGATCCACTACGGAGACCGCCGGCGGTCCGGCGCTGTCGGCCGCATCCTCCACCGCTTGCTGGGTCTCTGTCTGGGACGTCCGCAGGGGAGGAGTCTGCGCCAGCGGCGCCGCGGGACCACCGGAGGGGGCGGGAACCGGGCTTGTCGCGGCAGTCGCCTGTCCCTCGGGCGACGTCGGCGGAGTCGCCGGCCGCGACGGAGACCGGATCGGCGACGGCGCCTGGATGGGTTGCGGCACGGGTGCCTGCTGCGGTTGAGGTGCCGGTTGCGCAGGGGCGGGTTGCTCGGCCGGGACCGCCGGCTCGGCGCGCCGCTCGGGTTTCGGCGAAACCGGCCGCGATGGATCGGGTCTGGCAGGCTCGGTTCTCTGCACCTGCGGCACGGAGACCGGATCGTCACCGCCCTGGGGCCAGAAAGCCTGGACCAGACCCGCCAACCCCGCCGCTACGACAAAGAGAACGACCACTCGCAGAAGAGTCGAACCGCTGAGCATCCAACCCGCCTCACGCACACCATGCGGTCGGAACGGTAACATGGGAAACAAAGCAAAGTCTTGCGGTCGAACCGGATGTCCTCAGGCACCTGCGTGAGAACGCGTCCGACGCACCGGAAGGGGCTGGTAAGACGCATCGACGTCGGGTGCCGGCCCCTGCATGGTCCGTCGCGATGTCCTTTGCTTCTCCGTTCCCTTTACTGAACCGGTTCGTCGCAGAACGCGTGGGGGCGCTGCGCTACCTGCTGGCGCTGTTCCGCCTCGTTCATGCCGCCAGCCCGCGCCTGCTGGTGACCAGCCTCACCCTGCGCCTCGTGCGAGCGAGCCTGCCGGTGCTGATGCTCTATGTCGGCAAGCTCATCCTCGACGCCATCGTCGCCGAACATGCACGGCCGCATCCGGCCGGAACCGGCCTCGACGCTTGGCTCGCCGACCCCGCCCTGCGCCGTCTCGCCGGCCTCGTCGCCCTGGAACTCGGCCTCGCCATCCTGTCCGACCTCCTGGGGCGGTTCAGCACCCTCGTCGACGGGTTGGTGGCGGACCTCTACGGCAACGCCGCGACCCTTCGGCTGATGCGCCACGCAGCCGCCCTCGATCTCGCGCAATTCGAGGACAGTGCCCAGCAGGACCGGCTGGAGCGCGCCCGCCGCCAGGTGACCGGGCGCTCCAACCTGCTGTTCCAGCTCTTTGGACAGGCACAGGATCTGATCACGCTCGTCTCATTCGGCATCGGTCTCGCGGCCTACGCCCCGTGGTTGATCGTGCTGCTCGCCGGCTCCCTCGTCCCGGCCTTCCTCAACGAGCTCTATTTCAACCGCCAGGGCTATCGCCTCGCCTGGACCCGCACGCCCGAGCGGCGCCAGATCGACTACCTGCGCTATCTCGGCGCCAGCGTGGAATCCGCCAAGGAGATCAAGCTCTTCGGCCTCAATACCTATATCGCCGATCGCTATCGGGCCCTTGCCACAAAGCTGCTCGCAGACAGCCGCGCCCTGGCCATCCGCCGCGCCGGCTGGGGCGGCGCCTTCGCAGCGCTCGGTACGCTCGCCTATTACGCGGCCTACGCCACCATCGTCTGGCGCACGGTGGCCGGCGCCTTCTCCATCGGCGACCTCGCCTTCCTCGCCGGCTCGTTCCAGCGTCTGCGCGGCCTGATCGAGGGCCTGCTGCTGGGGTTCTCGCAGATCTCGTCGCAGGCGCAGTATCTCGAAGACCTGTTCTCGTTTTTCGACGTGGTGCCGCTTATCCGTTCGCCGGACCGCCCCATCCCGTTTCCGCAGCCCATCACTCACGGCATCGTCTTCGAGGATGTCGGGTTCCGCTATCCCGGCACCGAGATCTGGGCGGTGCGGTCCTTGAGCTTCCACCTCGCCGCCGGTGAGGTGCTGGCCCTGGTGGGAGAGAACGGGGCCGGCAAGACCACCATCGTCAAGCTGCTGACCCGGCTCTACGACCCGACGGAAGGCCGTGTGCTGCTCGATGGACGTCCGCTCTCCGACTACGACCTCGACGACCTGCGCGCCCGGATCGGCGTGATCTTCCAGGATTTCGTGCGCTTCGATTTCACCGCCTCCGAGAACGTCGCCGTCGGGCGCATCGACGAGCGTGACGATTCCCACCGTATCACCCGTGCTGCCGGGCGCGGCCTCGCCGACGGCGTAATCGGGCGGTTGCCTCTGGGCTACGACCAGCCGCTCGGCAAGCGCTTCGCCGAGGGCGTCGACCTCTCCGGCGGCGAGTGGCAGAAGATCGCGCTGAGCCGGGCCTATATGCGGGAGGCCGAGATCCTCATCCTCGACGAGCCCACCGCCGCTCTCGACGCGCGGGCCGAGTTCGAGGTGTTCCAGCGCTTCCGCGATCTCAGCCGAGGACGCAGCTGCGTCCTGATCTCGCACCGCTTCTCCACCGTGCGCATGGCCGACCGCATCCTCGTCCTCGAAAGCGGCAGGGTCGTCGAGTCCGGGACGCATGCGGAGCTGCAGGGTCGCGGAGGTCGCTACGCCGAGCTGTTCGAGCTGCAGGCTGCCGGCTATCGCTGAGACGTGGGCCACCATGCTCTGCGGACAACGCAACCGGGGGGCGCCGATATGGAGCCCCCCGAGCCGTTGCATCTCGGCGTCAGAACCATCATCACACCATCCAGATTCTCGGGCCGTTCGGCTCGCCCTCCCAAGGATGCGGCGAAGCGAAGAGTCGGCAGTTCGACGCCGTCCGTGATCTTCCAGACATGAGAAGAACGCCATGAAGACGCGCGCTGCGGTCGCGTGGGAGGCCAAGAAGCCTCTCACCATCGAGACGATCGATATCGAAGGACCCAAGGCCGGCGAGGTGCTCGTCGAATTGATGGCCACCGGCATCTGCCATACAGACGCCTACACCCTGTCGGGCCTCGATTCCGAGGGCAAGTTCCCGGCGATCCTCGGTCACGAGGGCGCGGGCATCGTCCGCGAGGTCGGCGCCGGGGTGACCGACCTCAAGGTCGGCGACCACGTGATTCCGCTCTACACGCCGGAATGCCGCAGCTGTAAGTCCTGTCTGTCGCAGCGCACCAATCTCTGTACCGCGATCCGCGCCACGCAGGGCCAGGGCGTGATGCCGGACGGCACCAGCCGCTTCTCCTGCACCTCCACCGGCGGCAGCCCTGGCGGCGCCAACACCGTGTTCCATTACATGGGCTGCTCGACCTTCTCGAACTTCACGGTCCTGCCGGCGATCGCGCTTGCCAAGATCCGCGAAGACGCCCCCTTCGACAAGATCTGCTACATCGGCTGCGGCGTCACCACCGGCATCGGCGCGGTGATCTACACCGCCAAGGTCTGGCCCGGTGCCAACGTCGTGGTGTTCGGTCTCGGCGGCATCGGCCTCAACGTGCTTCAGGCCGCCCGGATGGTCGGTGCCGACAAGATCATCGGCGTCGACATCAACCCGGACAAGCAGGAGATGGCCCGCAAGTTCGGCATGACTCACTTCATCAACCCGAAGGAGGTCGGCAACGATCACGTCGTCGCGGCGATCCTCGACGTGACGGGCGGTGGCGCAGACTTCTCGTTCGACTGTACCGGCAACGTCAACGTGATGCGCCAGGCGCTCGAGTGCTGTCACCGCGGCTGGGGTGAATCCATCGTCATCGGCGTGGCCGAGGCAGGCAAGGAAATCTCGACCCGTCCGTTCCAACTCGTCACCGGCCGCGTCTGGAAGGGCTCGGCCTTCGGCGGCGCCCGCGGCCGCACCGACGTGCCGAAGATCGTCGACTGGTACATGGACGGCAAGATCAACATCGACGATCTGATCACCCACACCATGCCGCTGGAACAGATCAACCACGGCTTCGACCTGATGCACGAAGGCAAGTCGATCCGGTCGGTGGTGGTTTACTAGTCCGGCGAGGAGGGAGCGGCGGTTCCCGCTCCCTCCAACCGAAGCGATCGCATCTGCAGGTTCGCTTGTTGGAAGACCTTCGGCAGCACCACGTCATCCCGGGGCCGCCCAGCGGAGCCCGGGATCCAGAGCCATAGGTGGCGCAAGGTTTTACACTGTCGGCGGTTCTGGATTCCGGGCTCGCCTGCGGCGACCCGGAATGACGCAGCGTCTCATTCGCCTGTGTCTTGCGCCTGTGTCCCGCCTTTCAAGAGAGAGGGCGCACGGTCGGCTCGCCGGTCAACGTAGCGCCGGATTACTGCGGAACGACGAACGCCATTCCCATCTCATCAGGAGATCACAGCATGGAAACCATCTCGAAGGCCCGCGCCCATGGCGGCACGCAGGGCGTCTACAAGCACGATGCCAAGACCACCGGCTGCCCCATGACCTTCGCGGTTTTCGTGCCACCGCAGGCGGAGAACGGCCCGGTGCCGGTGCTCTGGTACCTGTCCGGTCTCACCTGCACCCATGCCAATGTCATGGACAAGGGCGAGTATCGTCGGGCGGCGGCCAAGCATGGCGTGATCATCGTGGCGCCTGATACGAGCCCGCGCGGCGCGGACATTCCGGACGAGGCCGGCAACTGGCAGTTCGGTTCGGGCGCCGGCTTCTATGTCGACGCGACCCAGGCGCCCTATGCCACGAATTACCGGATGTGGAGCTACGTGACGGAAGAACTTCCGGCCCTCATCGCCGAGAACTTCCCCGCGGACATGTCTCGCCAGGGCATCTTCGGCCATTCGATGGGCGGACACGGCGCTCTGACCATCGCGCTCACCTATCCCGACCGTTTCAAGTCCTGCTCGGCCTTCGCGCCGATCGCACAGCCGTCCACCGCCGGATGGTCGAAGCCCGCCTTCGAGAAGTATCTCGGGAAGAACGAGGCGGCCTGGCGCGCGCATGACGCCACGGCACTGATCGAGGACGGCAAGCGCTTCCCCGAATTCCTCGTGGATCAGGGCACCGCCGACAGCTTCCTGCAGGACGGGCTGCGCCCCTGGCTCCTGGAAGAGGCTTGCGCAAAAGCCGGAATCGCCCTGACGCTGAACATGCGCGAGGGCTACGACCATTCCTATTTCTTTATCTCGACCTTCATGGACGACCACATCGCCTGGGCTGCCGACCGCCTGAAATAGGCCAACCGCACATCATCGCATCCCCGGCGGGTCGCGCCGGGGATGTGGATCGTCGGCCCTCATCATCGCTCTCACAGGCCGGCCCTCCGCCCCGCCGGGCTCCTGCATGACTCCGCGCCGCGGCGCGTCGAGAAGGAGCCAGGGCCCGCACGCGACATGGGTTCTCGAATCCAAACGCTCTCCCACCGCGTACTCGCCTCGTTCAGCGATTGGCTAACGTCCGCAGGCTGAGTGGTGACGTCAACGACAACTTGCGTGATCTGTGTCTAACCAGCAACGGGAACCGGCGAATGGTGTCCGGTGTCTTGCCAGCCTCCGGGGCGAGAGCTACGGCTGAGGCGCGAATTTCTGTTGTATTACAGTAGTTTGTCATAATTCTAAACAACGCTGCAGGGTAAGGCTCGCTGTTTCCGCGAGCGCGTTCTGCTGTCCGTCATCCGGAGCCGCACTCCCATGTCGTCGCCCTCCTTCGCCTGTCCCGCAGCCCTCGCGGCTGGCGTGTCTCTCATCGTGCTCGCCTTGACGGGCGCCGCTTCGGCACAGGAACGCGCCGTGACGCTCGAGACCTTGAGCGTCGAAGGAGCCGGCACCGGTATCGGCGCGGGAGCCGGCAACGGACGCCGCGGACCCGAGACCGCCCGCGGCCCGGTGGACGGCTACGTCGCCACCCGCAGTGCCACCGCGACCAAGACCGACACGCCGATCATCCGCACGCCGCAATCGATCAGCGTCGTCAGCGCCGACCAGATCAAGGCACAGGGCTCCCAGACCCTGTCCGAGGCCGTGCGCTACACGCCGGGCATCTACGCCAACCAGTTCGGCCCCGATACGCGCCTCGACTGGTTCCTGATCCGCGGCTTCTCGGCCACGGAATCCGGCCTGTTCCGGGACGGACTCCAGCTGTTCCAGACCGGTTTCGCCAATTTCCGCGTCGACCCGTTCGGCGCCGAACGCATCGAGCTGCTGCGCGGCCCCGCCGCCACCCTCTTCGGCGGCAGCCCGGTGGGCGGCCTCATCAACATCGTCTCGAAGCGGCCGACCTTTACGCCCCTGCGCTATCTCGAACTGGGCGGCGGCTCGTTCAGCCAGCGCTACGCCGCTTTCGATCTCGGCGGCCCGGTCGACGAGTCCGGCCACTGGTTCTACCGCCTCACCGGCCGCTTCCAGAACGGCGACGCCCAGGTGAACTTCGCTCCGGAAGACCGCTACTACATCGCGCCGAGCTTCACCTATAAGCCCGACGGCGCCACCACCTTCACGGTGCTCACGAGTTTCCAGCGCGACGAGACCGGCGGGGCCGGCCAGTTCCTTCCGTATTTCGGGACCGTGCGCACCAACGCTTCCGGTCTCAGGATCGACCGCAAGCTCAACGCCAGCGATCCGCTGGTGGACCGCTACACCCGCAACCAGGCCAATCTCGGCTACGAATTCGAGCACCATGTCGACGACGTGTGGACCGTGCGCCAGAACTTCCGCTACTCGTTCACGGAAGTCTCGGATTCCCGCTACGTCGCCAACGGCTACGCCTTCGGCGACACATCCCAGACGAATCTCGCCCGCTACGGCTTCCTGACGACGCCCCGCGCCGGGCTCTTCGCCGTCGACAATCAGGCGGAGGCTCGCTTCAACGATGGTACGTTCGGGCACACCGTGCTGATGGGCGTCGACTACAAACGCTACAGCCTCTCGGACAATCAGGCCTCCACCCCGTTCCCCGCCCAAGCGCCGAATCTCAACATCCTGTTCCCGCGTTACTTCCAGACTGCGGTCGCGCCCGCCCCCTACCGCGTGCTGAACCAGCAGCTCCAGCAGGTCGGCCTCTACGCACAGGATCAAATCGCGCTCACCGAACGCCTGACCTTCCTCATCGGCGGTCGTCAGGACTTCGTCGACAACAACATCGACAGCAAGATCCCAGCGGGGACCTCGACCCAGATCAGCGAGAGCGCCTTCACTGGCCGGCTCGGCCTGATCTACAATCTCGACAACGGGCTGGCGCCCTACATCACCTACGGGACATCTTTCAACCCGACGCCGGGCGCCGACGTCAACAACCGGCCGTTCAAGTCGGAGACTGGCGAGCAGGTCGAGATCGGGACCAAGTTCCAGCCCGTCGGCTGGAACACGCTCTTCACGTTCGCGGCCTTCGACCTCGTCCGCAACAATACGCTGACGCCGAACCCGGACAATATCTTCACCAACTTGCAGATCGGATCGGTGCGCTCGCGCGGCTTCGAACTCTCGGCCACTGCGACCCTCGCCGAAGGCCTGAACCTCACGGCCGCTTATACGCTCTACGGTCTGCGCACCATCGAAGGGACGGTCCTCGACCTTGGCAAGGTTCCGGTAGGTATTCCTCAGACCCTCGCCTCGCTCTGGGCCGATTATACGATCCCGGTCGGCGACTTCAAAGGCTTCGGCTTCGGCGGCGGTGTGAACTATGTCGGGCAGTCCTATGCGGATGTCGCCAACACACTCGTCGTGCCCGAATACGTGACCTTCGACGCGGCGGTGCATTACGATTACGCCGGATGGCGCGCTGCCGTGAACGTGATCAATATCGGCGACAAACGCTTCGTGTCGTCCTGCTCGACCGCCACGGCCTGCTTCTACGGTACCCAGCGCAAGGTCGTAGCCAGCGTCTCCTACAAGTGGTGAGCCCGTCCCTCATGCGGTGAGAAGCGCCACGATCCTGATGAGCCCGGCTCATCGGGATTTTTTGTTCGCCGGTCAGGACTTGGTCGGCGCCCAGATGCCCAGCGACGAGGCGTCGACGGGGCGGGGCAGCAGACCTTCGCTGCGGAACGCATCCGCGATGGTCTGTTGCTCGGAGAGACCCTCGCGGGTTACCGGTTCCACCACGTAGGTGCGGCGGGCATTGGCCTTGGCGACGATGGCCGGATCGAGTTTCCATAAGGCGCCGAGACGGGTCGCGGCCTCGTCGGGATTGGCCTTCACCCAAGCGCCGGTCTCGCGCAGCTTGGCGAAGACGATGTTGAGGACGTCGCCGCGCTGGGCCGCGTACTCGTCCGAGGCGAGGTAGTAGCGCTTGTAGAGCGACAGGCCGGTCCCGTCCTCCAGGATGCGGGCGCCCGATTGCAGTTCGGCCGCCGAGAGGAACGGGTCCCAGGCGACCCAGGCCTCGACCCCGCCGCTGGCGAGCGCCGTGCGCCCGTCCGCGGGGGTGATGTAGGCGGGCGTGATCGCCTTGAACGGAATCCCCTCCGCCTTCAGGGCGGCGAGGAGGAGGTAGTGGCTGCCGGCACCCTTCGTCACAGCGACCTTGCGGCCCTTGAGGTCCGCCACCGACTTGATCGCGGAATCGCTTCCGACGACGATGGCCTGAGCGCCGGGTGAAGCCGCCTCCTGCGCCACGTAGGTGATCCGCGCATTGGCGGCCTGGGCGAAGATCGGCACCGTGTCGGCGACATCCGCCGAGAGATCGATCTGGCCCGCGTTGAGCGCCTCCATCACCGGAAGACCACTGGTGAATTCGTGCCAGGTGAGCCCGACCCCGAGGGGCGCGAGCGCCTTCTCCAGGCTGCCATCCTGCTTGAGCAGCGCGATGAGGGTCGAGGATTTCTGATAGCCGATGCGCAGGGTCTTCGGGTCGGCGGCGAATGACGCCCGCGGGAGGAGGGTGGCAAGGCTCAGCGCGGCGGCGAGCAGCGCATGGCGACGATGAATCATGGGTCGATGTCTCGTGGTCCGTGCAGGATCAGGGATGCTTGTGGATGGGGTCGATCCAGTGGACCGTCTCGGGGCGCTCGACGGGTTCCACGTCGGTGATGTTGACCACCACCGCCTCGTTGTCGGAGCGCACCAGGACGCAGTTCAGGGGCTGGTCCGGATCGGCGTTGATCTCCTGGTGCGGCACGTAGGGCGGCACGAAGATGAAGTCGCCGGGGCCGGCTTCCGCCACGAATTCGAGCTTGTCGCCCCAGCGCATGCGGGCGCGGCCGGAGACCACGTAGATCACGCTCTCCAGGGCGCCGTGATGGTGCACCCCGGTCTTGGCGTCGGGTGCGATCGCCACCGTGCCGGCCCAGATCTTCTGCGCGCCGACGCGGGCATGGTTGATCGCCGCCTGCCGGAACATGCCCGGCGTCTGGGCGGTGTTGGAATCGAGCTTGTCGCCGGGGATCACCCGCACGCCGTCATGCTTCCAGCGCTCGGCGGCGGGAGCCGCCTCGTGCTCGCGCGTGTGCTCGGAATGGGCGTGGTCGTGGCTGTGGTCGGAAGGGTCGTGCATCGGTCCGGTCCTCGGCGGCAATCGGTTCAACGTACCGCGATCGACGGCGGTTCGAAGCTCCGATCGAGGATGAGGTCGGCGCGCGGCGCCCGCGCGGCGGGGATCAGCCCGGAGCGGACATAGAGATCGATGTTGCGCTGCTCGTCGGCGATCACCGCCTCGTCGATGGGGACGGCCCGATACTCCGCCCGCGAGAACCAGCGCAGGGACACGGTCTCCGGCAGGCCGATGAGCTTCGACCAGACCGCCGCGTAGGGGGCCGGGTCCTTCAGGGCCCATTCCCTGGCCGAGACGAGGCGGCGGCCGAAATCGGCGAGTTGCGCTCGCTTGGTCTTCAGGGCGGCGTCGGAGGCCACTGCGAAGCTCAGGCCCGGCGTGATGCCGTTGCCGTCGCGGACGACACGGGCGAGGCCGGCGAGTTCGGCGGTCGAGGTATAGGGTTCCCACGTCGACCACGCATCGACGCTGCCGCTCGCTAGCGCGATCTTGGCATCCGCCGGCGGCAGGAAGCGCAGGGTCACGGCATTTGCCGGAAGGCCCGCCTCCTCCAGTGCGGCCAGCACCACCTGATGGCCGATGGAGCCGCGATTGGTGGCGATGCTCTTGCCCCGGAGGTCGGCCACCATCCTGATCGGTGAATCCTTGGCGACGAGGATCGCCAGCCCATCCTGCCTGTTGCGGAAGGCGACGAAGGCCTTCACCGGAACCCCGGCGGCGGCCGCGAAGGTGAAGGGCGCATCGCCGACGCCGCCGGCATCGATCGCCCCGGCATTGAGGGCTTCGAGGAGAGGGGCGGCTGCGGGAAACTCGCTCCATTCGAGCTTGTAGGGCAGGTCGGCGAGGACGCCGGCCGCTTCCATGAGGGCACGGGCGTTGCCGCGCTGGTCGCCGACGCGAAGCACCGTCTCGTCGGCGTGGGTGCTGCCGGTGAGGGCGAAGAGCGCGAGGGCGGCGATGAGCGCACGCATCAGGCTGCCTCCGCTCGGGCGCCACGCTGGGCGAGGAGCCGCTTGAAGGCCGGGATCAGGTCGCGGCCATAGGTGAGGGCATCCTCCAGCGGGTCGAAGCCGCGTATGAGGAATGTGCGCACTCCGAGGTCATGATAGTCGAGCAGGGCGTCGGCCACCTGCTCCGGTCTCCCGACGAGGGCGGTGGAATTGCCCGAGGCGCCCGTCTCCCTGGCGATGGCGGTATAGAGGCGCTTGTCGAGGCGCGAGCCCTGGGAGGCCGCCGCGAGCAGGCGTCGCGAGCCCTCGTTCTCGGGTACGGCCGCCGGGCCGAGCCCCTTGGCCGCGCGGGCGGCGCGGGTGCGCGCCAGGATGTCCTCGGCTCTCGCCCAGGCTTCCTCCTCCGTCGCGGCCAGGATCGGGCGGAACGACAGGCTGAAGCGGGGATCGCGGCCATGGGGTGCGGCCGCCGCCCTCACCCTGGCGATGGCTTCGCGGACCTGGTCCAGGCTCTCTCCCCACAGGGCGTAGGTGTCGGCATGGCGACCGGCCACAGTGATGGCCGCGGGCGATGCTCCGCCGAAATAGACCGGGATGCCGCGCGGGTTCACCGGCTTCACCTCGGAGAACCCGCGATCGATCCGGTAATGCGCGCCGGCGAAATCGAACGGCGCTTCCGCGGTCCAGACCTGCCGGGCGATGGTGAGGAACTCGTCGGTCCGGGCGTAGCGCTCGTCCTTGGTGAGATGGTCGCCGTCCTGCGCCAGTTCCCGGTCGTCGCCGCCGCTGATGGCGTGGATGGCGACGCGCCCGCCGGTCAGCTGGTCGAGGGTCGCGAATTGCCGCGCGGCCACCGTCGGCGCCGTGAAGCCGGTGCGGTGGGCGATCATCAGGCCGATGCGGTCGGTCACCGCTGCGATCTGGGCCGAGAGCAGCAGAGCGTCGGGGGCGGTGGCGTAGAAGGCCACGAGGATGCGGTCGAACCCGCCCCATTCATGCGCCTGGGCGAGAAGCCGGAGATAGTCGCGGTCGATGGCGGGACCGGAAGCCGCATGGGTCTCGGAAGTGTAGCGCGGGGCGGCGAAGCCGATGAACTCGACGGAGTCCGCTGGCAGGAAGCTCATCTCGATCTCCTTGTCCGTGTCGGAAGTTGCAGCGATCTCAAAGGCCGAGCGCGGCACGGCCGGCGGAGACGCGGACCGCATCGGCCTGCGGCCAGTGGATGCGCCCGCACAGGACGTCGCGCAGGTGCCGCTCCAGCGGGTTCTTCCGCGACAGGCCAGGATTGCCGGCGAGTTCGACGGCACGCTGGACCACCTGGACCGCGTTTTCGGTGACGGTGATCTTGAGGAATCCGGATTCGGCCACCGAGGGGCAGGTGCCCCCGTCGACATCCGCGGCGAAGCTCCGGATCAGGCGGGCATTCACGGCGAGCAGACGCTCGCTCTCGCCGACGGCCTCTTGGAAGCGCGGTAGGGTAGCGAGGCTTTGCCCGAGGCTTCCGGGCTTGCGATCCTTCGCGAAAGCGATGAACCAGGCCTGCGCCGAGTGGGCGATGCCATCATAGAGGGCGGCCAGCATCGCCGTGCTCCAGGCCTGCTGCTCGGTATCGGGCCGGCGCCAGCCCTCCGGCGCGCGAAGATCCACCGCATGGTCGGCGGGCACCTCGACGTTCTCAAAAACTACGTCGTGGCTGCCGCTGGCCCGCAGGCCGAGATGGTCCCAGCTCTCCTCGATGCGTACGCCCGCGGACGTCATCGGCACGAGGATGTTGCCGATGCGTGGTTCCGCCTCGTCGGTGCGGACGAAGACGAGGCCGTGGGTCAGGGCCGGGCTGCCGGTGGAGTAGATCTTGCGCCCGGTTATGCGCCAGCCCGTGGCCGTTGCCCGTGCGACCGTCTCCGGCATTCCACCCCTGGCGGGCGTACCGAGCTCGGGCTCCACCCTTAGGGCGTTGATGAGCGCGCCGTCCTCCACCGCTGCGCGGCCGAGCCTGTCGGCAATCGCCCGCGGCCATGTCTCACGACTGTGGATGAGTCCGTGCTGAAGGAAATGCATGGTGACCACCAGGGCAGTGGAGGGATCGCCCCGAGCCAGCGTGCCGATGACCATCGCCGCCTGCCCGAGCCCCGCGCCGCCGCCGCCGAGCCGACGCGGCACCGTCAGTCCCGGCAGGCCGGCATTGCGAAGGTCGGCGATGTTGTCCTGCGCGAAGCGACCGGCGCGGTCGTGACCCTCGGCCCGTTCGGCGAAGAGCCGGGCGAGCCCTTCGGCCGTATCGTTCAGCGGTGAGGAAAGGATCATTCGGGAACAGGATTCTTCGAACGGACGAGGCGAGCGGATCCATGCGGAAGCCGGCCTGAGCGTCCTTGCCAAGTGCCGCGATGGTCCCGCCGAACGCCTCCTCTGTCAACGAGAACGTTCTTTTTTAAGAACGCGTCATCAAGGGATGGTCTTGTTGGCGTTCCGTCGGAAATCAGAAGAACGCTCTGCTTTCGGTGGCGACTGCCGGAATCTCATGCATCTCGGCCTCGCCGATCTGCGCCGAATTTCCGGGTCGTCAGCAGGCATCGTTCGGAAAAACAAACGACTCTCGGGTCTCGTCGAGGGATGCCGAGACGGCGCGTGTCTCGAGTGAGTGGCGGGTGTGCCCCGCGCGCCCTGACAGCGGACCGCATTTTGCGCTATAGGAGGTTGACAGGGGCGGCATCGCCTCGCCACATCCCGGCTATCATGAGCGATACACTCTCGACGACCCTGCCCGCCGGCTCCAAGCCGCCGCTGGAGATTCTGCTCTGCGCACCGCGCGGGTTCTGCGCAGGAGTTGTCCGCGCCATCGACGTCGTGGAGCGCGCCCTCGCGATCTACGGACCTCCGGTCTATGTCCGGCATGAGATCGTCCACAACAAATACGTGGTCGAGAGCCTTAAGCGTAAGGGTGCCGTCTTCGTTCGCGAACTCGACGAGGTGCCGGACGGCAACGCCCCGGTGATCTTCTCGGCCCATGGCGTCGCCAAGACAGTCCCCGCCAATGCCGACAACCGTGGCCTCGTCACCATCGACGCGACTTGCCCGCTGGTGACCAAGGTCCATCGCGAGGCCGAGATCCATCACAAGCGCGGCCGCCACGTGTTGCTGGTCGGTCATTCCGGTCATCCCGAAGTGGTCGGTACCATGGGGCAGTTGCCCAAGGGGTCGATCACCCTGGTGGAGGATCTGGAGCAGATCGCGGCCCTGGAGCCTGAGAATCGCAATAATCTCGCCTGGGTGACGCAGACGACTCTGTCGGTGGACGATACCCGCCACATCGTCGCGGCGCTCAAGGAGAAGTTCCCAACCATCACCGGCCCGCACAAGGACGATATCTGCTACGCCACCACCAACCGCCAGGAAGCGGTGAAGCAGGTGGCTCCGTTGGTCGATGCGGTGATCGTCGTGGGTTCATCGAACTCCTCGAATTCCCAGCGTCTGCGCGAGGTCGCCGAGCGCGTCGGATGTCCGATCACCCGTCTGGTGTTGCGCGCAGAGGAGATCGACTGGCCGGCCTTCGAAGGTATCCGCAAGCTCGGCCTCACTGCCGGCGCCTCGGCACCCGAGGTCTTGGTTGAGGAGATCATCGACGCCTTCGCCGCCCGCTACGACGTCACCGTCGACACGGTCTCGACCGTGGTCGAGGACATGTCCTTCCCGCTGCCGCGCGAATTGCGCAGCGAAGCGGCCGAGTAGGCCGCTCTTCCCGCCTTGCTTCCGGGGGCGCCGTTCGGCGCCCCTTCTCGTTTCTGCCCTCGAACCTCAGCGAAGCCCGTGGCCGTCTATACCGAGGTCTCCGACGAGGCGCTGACCGCCTTCCTCTCCGCCTACGAGATCGGCACGCTGCTCTCCTACAAGGGCATCGCCGAGGGCGTCGAGAACACCAATTTCTTCCTGCACACCACAGTGGGCTCCTACATCCTCACGCTCTACGAGAAGCGGGTGGATGCGGGCGACCTGCCGTTCTTCCTCAATCTCATGGAACACCTCGCCGCGCGCGGCCTCGCCTGTCCGCAGCCGATCGCCAAGCGCGACGGCGTGGCCCTGGGTGAGCTCTGCGGCCGGCCGGCAGTGATCGTGAGCTTTCTGGAAGGCGTGTCGGTCAAGCGCCCGAATGCGGATCATTGCCGGGCGCTGGGCGTCGCCCTTGCGGGATTGCATCGCGCAGGCAGCGATTTCGGCATGCGCCGCGCCAACAACCTCTCGGTCGAATCCTGGGAACCGCTGTTCCTGGCGGCCGGCCCTGCCGCCGACACCGTCTCCGTGGGGCTGACGGAGCGCGTGCGCGGCGACCTCGCCGTGCTCCGGGCGGGCTGGCCGCGCGGACTGCCTTCCGGCGTGATCCATGCCGACCTCTTCACCGACAACGTGTTCTTCATCGGCGATGATCTCTCGGGCCTGATCGACTTCTACTTCGCCTGCACCGATGCCTTCGCCTACGATCTGGCGATCTGCCTCAACGCTTGGTGCTTCGAGCCGGATGGCACGTTCTTTCCGGACAAGGGCGCGGCGATGATCGCGGGCTACCAGTCGGTCAGGCGCCTTCTGGACGACGAGGTCGATGCGCTGCCGATCCTGTGCAGGGGCGCGGCCCTGCGCTTCATGCTGACCCGTCTCGTCGACTGGCTCAACGTCCCTCCCGGCGCCCTGGTGCAGCCGAAGGACCCGCTGGAATACGACCGCCGTCTGGTGTTTCACCGCTCGGCCACGCATGCCCGGGATTACGGCTGGGTCGCATAGGCGGCTCCGACCGGCGGCCTGCTGCCGTTCAGGCTACGCGCGAATCCATCACGAAGAAGGCCGCCCATGGGCGGCCTGCGGTTTTTCATCTGTATCAGTTCGCCAGCAGGGTGCTGGCCGATCCCAGTAAGGTCACTGCCAGCATGCCGGCGGCGACCACGATCATAGTGTAGGAGACGATCTTCAGTTTCACGACTGATATGCCTTCGCGTGGATCAGCAAGCCGACCCGCCGGAGGTCTGACCATACTGCATCACCGGACGGGTCTGCTGGTTTGCATTGCCTTCCGCCGCCGAGCTCACCGGGCAGCCGTTTTAGTAAGGCGTATCCTGAATGTTCAAGGAACCGGTATATTCCGTTTCATAAGACATGTAGCGCGATGTGCCTTCGAAGGCCAAGACAGAGGAAATCGATGCAACGCCAAGGAAAAGACTAGCGGCGATAGCGGCGATACGGGTTTTCATTTTCGACCTTCGATCATATTGCTATACAGACCGTATATCGGCCTGTTCATGGCTCAATAAGATCTGTCGAAGTCAGTTGTTCCCAATACAAATGTGCCAAGCCGCACATGGGAATTCGGATTAAAAATCGAGCGCGAGCACATCGAACGAAACACTCTGTTCGTGTGCCGATCGACCCTTGCGTGAAGTGTGGACACGACGGCCCGATCCGGTGCTCCATCGCGAAAGATGCGTGCACTGCCTGGAAAGCCGGCTCGCAGCGCCAAACAACAAAAAGCCCCGGCCGTTTCCGGCCGGGGCAAGGTGGTCTCGTGCGATAGGGCCTAGAAGAAGCCGAGCTTCTTGGCCGAGTAGCTGACGAGCATGTTCTTGGTCTGCTGGTAATGGTCGAGCATCATCTTGTGGTTCTCACGGCCGATGCCGGACTGCTTGTAGCCGCCGAAGGCCGCATGGGCCGGGTAGGCATGATAGCAGTTGGTCCAGACGCGGCCGGCCTGGATGGCGCGGCCGAAGCGGTAGGCGCGGGTTCCGTCGCGGGTCCAGACGCCGGCACCGAGGCCGTAGAGAGTGTCGTTCGCGATCGAGAGGGCGTCGGCATCGTCCTTGAAGGTCGTCACCGAGAGGACCGGTCCGAAGATCTCCTCCTGGAAGATGCGCATCTTGTTGTGGCCCTGGAACACGGTCGGCTTCACGTAGAAGCCTTCCGCGAGATCGCCATCGAGGGTGTTGCGCTCGCCGCCGGTGAGGACCTTGGCGCCTTCCTGCTTGCCGATATCGATGTAGCTCAGGATCTTCTCGAGCTGCTCGCCCGAGGCCTGGGCGCCGATCATCGTGGTTGGATCGAGGGGTGAGCCCTGCGTGATCGCCTCGACGCGCTTGATCGCCCGCTCCATGAAGCGGTCATAGATCGATTCGTGCACCAGCGCGCGGCTCGGGCAGGTGCAGACCTCGCCCTGGTTGAGGGCGAACATGGTGAAGCCTTCGAGCGCCTTGTCGAAGAAATCGTCATCCTCGTTGGCCACATCCGCGAAGAAGATGTTCGGCGACTTGCCGCCGAGTTCCAGCGTCACCGGAATGAGGTTCTGCGAGGCGTATTGCATGATCAGACGGCCCGTCGTCGTCTCGCCGGTGAAGGCGATCTTGGCGATGCGGGGCGAGGAGGCCAGCGGCTTGCCGCATTCCAGACCGAAGCCGTTGACGATGTTGAGCGTGCCGGGCGGCAGCAGATCGGCGATGAGTTCGGCGACCACGAGGATCGAGGCCGGGGTCTGTTCGGCGGGTTTGAGCACCACGCAATTGCCGGCGGCGAGTGCAGGCGCGAGCTTCCACACCGCCATCAGGATGGGGAAGTTCCACGGGATGATCTGGCCGACGACGCCGAGGGGCTCGTGGAAATGGTAGGCCACGGTGTCGTGGTCGATCTCGGAGATCGAGCCTTCCTGCGCGCGGACACAACCGGCGAAGTAGCGGAAATGGTCGATGGCGAGCGGGATGTCGGCGTTGGTCGTCTCGCGGATCGGCTTACCGTTGTCCCAGGTCTCGGCGCGCGCGATCAGGTCGAGGTTGTCCTCCATCCGGTCGGCGATCCTGTTCAGGATCAGGGCGCGCTCGCCCGGCGAGGTGCGGCCCCAGGCCTCCTTGGCGGCATGGGCGGCATCGAGAGCCTTCTCGACGTCCTGCGCATCCGAGCGGGCGACCTCGCAGATGACGCGGCCGGTGACCGGCGACGTATTCTCGAAGTACCGGCCGGCGACGGGGGCGACCCACTGGCCGCCGATGAAATTCTCGTAGCGTGCCGAGAACGGCGCCTTGGCGCCCGAAGACAGAAATTCCGGCTTGTTCATGTGCGTATCCTCCGTGTTGTTCTTGTGTGCGCCAGCCAAGGCCGGACGGGTTGCCAAATCAAGATAGACTTTTGGCCAAACCAACTCGGAACGTCGTCCTCGAGCGGGTTGACGGATGGCCCTGCTTCTGTGGCAGTTGGCCGACGCGCGGCCAGAGTCTAGCGCCGATCCGGCTTCCTGGCGATGGCGCCGGAAGGCGTTTTATCGCCCAGGCGGCAGCCGGGCGAAGCGCCGCGCCGTGATCCGCCGGGCCATGAACCGATCGATCTTCGGACCCGCCCGCTCGATCCCGTCGCGATGGATCATCACGCCCGTCGGGCGCCCGTCGGGTTCGATGTCGAAGGCCACCCGGATCGTGTCGCCTTGCGCGGCGAAAGCCCTGTCGCTTTCGGGAAGCAGGATGATGCGGGGCTCGCCCGATCCCTGTCCGATACCTTGGGCCAAGAGGTGGTCGCCGTCCCTGACGATGCTCAGGACCGAGCGCGGACCGGTCCGATAGAAACCGACATAGCGGTCGAGGATCGTCTGGTCGACGCTGATCTGGGTCCGCGCCGGCACGCCGAGATAGAGCGCAGCGAGCTCGCGCGAGAGCGCCTGGGCCGGCACGATCTCGGAATTGCCGAGCACCACGATGGTCAGCCCGAGATCGGGATAGGAATCCTTGATCGCGCTGAACCCGTTGATGAAACCGCCATGCGACCACAGCCGGCGTCCGTAAGCCGTGCCGACGTACCATCCGAGCCCGTAGCCATGGCCGTAATCGGTGAACATCGCCCGGCGCGACGCCAGCGACAGGATACGGCCGGAGAACAGGGCCCTGTCCCAGGCGACGAGGTCGTCGAGGGTGGAGGCGAGCATGCCCGCGCCCGACGGCGCGCTTGCGGCCAGCGGCAGGGCGTTGCGCCATTCTCCCGACACCCGGCGGTAGCCGGCCGCGCGCCGCGGAATGATCTCGCCCGGATCAGCGTCACGGGTGGAATGCAGTCCGGCTGGGACGAGGATGGCCTCGTTCAGGTAGCGCTCGAAGGTCTGGCCGGTGATGCGTTCGATGAGGCCGGCGAGAAGGATGTAGCCGGTATTGCTGTATTCATGGCCCGTTCCCGCCGGGAACAGAAGATCTTCGCGGTAGAGCAGTGCCACCGTCTCCATCGGACTCCGTTCGATCCGCCCGAAATTCGTGGCGTAGCCGGGTAGCGCGGTGACGTTGGGCAGCCCGGAACTGTGGTTGAGCAGCATCCGGATCGTCATCGGAGCCCATGTCGGCGGCAGTTCCGGCAGATGGCGGATGACGGGATCGTCCAGGGAGAGCGAGCCGGCCTCCGCCAATTTCAGGATCGCCGCCGCGGTGAACTGCTTCGTGATCGAGCCGATGCGGAACACGGTGTCTGGCGTGTTGGGGATCGCCCATTCGCGGTTGGCCGGTCCATAGGCGCGCCGGAAAATCGGGATCCCATCGCGCGCGACGATCACCGCGCCGGAGAACACGCCGCCCTCTTCATGGGATTCCATGAGGGCGGAGGCGTTGCGCGTGAACGCTGCCGCATCGCCGTCGATGGCCGCTCCGGAAACCCGGTTCTGCGCAGCGACAGCGGAGACCAGCATCGTGAGAGCTAAAGCGCAGGCGAGAAGGCGTGGCGGCATGAGGCGTGGAGGTCCGTCGGAGGCGGGACGGGAAAGGTCGTGGAGGAATGTGGCGGGGGTGAGCAAGGTCGCCGCCCGTTTCCGCGGAGGAACACCATCCCCGCGAAACCGTGATCGGCGATCATGGCCGAGATCACCGTTTTGCCCCGAAGCTCCGCAACATGGCCGCCTCCCTGACCGCGGATCGCGTTGTCCGGCCACTCGACCTGGGCCGGATCCGATCCGCCGACAGCGGTCCTTTCCACGACGCAACAGGACGAAAGAGAACCATGAGCCGCACCACTCGCGCCATGCTGGCAGCTTCCCTCGCCCTCGGAGTCTCCGGCTTGGTTTCCCAGATCAGCTTCGCCCAATCGCCGCAGAAGGCACCGGCCGCTGCCAAACCGGCCCCTGCCGCCGATGCTCCCGCACCGGCGCCGCAAGCCGAGGAGCAGAAGGAGATCGCCCTGACCCAGGCGCAGATCGATGGCCTCGTCATTGCTCAGCCCGAACTCGCCAAGCTCAAAGGCGGCAACGCTACGAAGCCCGATCCGAAGATCCAGGCCAAGGCCGAGGCGATTGCGAAGAAGAGCGGCTTTGCCGGAATCGACGAGTTGCAGGACGTGGCCGACAGCATCGAGGCGGTGCTGGAAGGCGTCGATTCCGAGACCAAGACCTATGTCGGCGTCACGCCCCTGCTGAAGAAGCAGGTCGCCGCCATCGAAGCCGACAAGAAGCTGCCGGCCAAGGACAAGGCCGCCGCGCTCAAGGAACTCAACGAGGCGATCGCCGCCGGCGAACCGACGAAGCCTTCGGACGGCAACATCGCCCTCGTCACCAAGAATCTCGACAAGCTCGGGCAGGTGGCAGGCGGCGGGCAATAATCGCGATCTACAGGGCGACCCGGCAATGATCACGCAAGGCGAGCATCGTTGCCGGGTCGCATAGAGACCGTCCGGCGCCCCGCTTTACCGTGACGGCACGGCGCAACCGAGAATCGGCACGCAGACTTTCCGTCATGACAGCGCTGCCAGCGGAGGCGGCGATCGGTACGAGGTTCGAGACCAGTGACTGCACTATTGAGGCCAGTTCCGCCGCGCGGCGAGCCCGTCGCGGAACGGCCCGGCTCGCCCGGCGAGCCCGATCTGCGGCCGGTCTGGAACGGCCCAGGATTCGGCGAGTTCGTCGGCATCGTCGCGCTGATGATGGCGGTGACCGCCATCTCCATCGACAATCTGCTCCCGGCCTTCCCCGCCATCCAGGCGCGCTTCGCCGTTGCCGATCCGAACGCTCTGCAGCTTCTCGTCTACGTCTACATGATCGGCTTCGGCGTGGCGCAGATCGTCTACGGGCCGGTCTCGGATGCGCTCGGGCGCCGTCGCGTGCTGCTCGCCAGCCTCGCCGTCTATGTCGCGGGCACTTTGCTCGCCATGGTCGCGCCCTCGTTCGAATGGCTGCTCGCCGCCCGGATCATCCAGGGGATCGGTGCGGCCGGCGGGCGCGTGCTTTCCACGGCGATCGTCCGCGACCGCTATTCGGGACGCGAGATGGCCAGCGTCATGTCCTTGATCATGATGGTTTTCCTGATCGTGCCGATGATCGCGCCCGCTATCGGTGGGGCGATGCTGCTGCTCGGATCATGGCACTATGTCTTCGTCTCGATGCTGGCGCTCGCCGGCATCCTCACCCTCTGGTTCTCGTGGCGCATGCCGGAGACGCTGCACCCCGAGTTTCGCCGTCCGCTCTCGCTACGGTCGATCGGTCAGGCGGTGGCCCTGACCTTCCGCACCCGCGTGGCCGTGGGCTACGCCACCGCCTTGGGACTGCTGACCGGTTGTATCATGGGTTATGTCGGCTCGGCCCAGCAGGTGTTCGACACAGGCCTCTACCAGCTCGGCACGCTGTTCCCCCTGGCCTTCGCGCTGGTGGCGGGTGCCATGGGCGCGGCGACCCTGGTCAATGCCCGTCTGGTGCGGCGGCTCGGCATGCGGCCGCTCTCGCATGTGGGACTGACGCTGTTCGTGGCCATAGCCCTCGTGCAGATCGGCGTCGGCCTCGCCTATGCCGGCCGTCCGCCGCTCTGGCTGTTTCTGACGGTGCTCGCCTGCAACCAGTTCATGATCAGCTTCGCCATGCCGAACTTCAACGCTCTCGCCTTGCAGCCCCTCGGCGAGATCGCCGGCACCGCCTCGTCCTTCCTCGGCTTCTACACCACGATCCTCGGAGCCTCCTGCGGCTTCGTCATCGGGCACGCCTTCGACGGTACGGTGCTGCCCATCGGCCTTGGTTATGCCGGCCTTGGCGGATCGGCCCTTCTCGTCGTCGCCTGGACCGAGCGCGGACGGCTGTTCCGGGGTGGAGTATCAGGATAAGAACCGACGGCTGTCTTATCTACCGAAAGTTCAAATACGCGATTACCTTGCCTATTCTCTCTCCAAGGAGTGGGCGAGACCATGAAGCCATCCATTGTCGAGCAGACGAAGCTTATCGCCAATGCATTAGAACGGGCATCGACGGCTTGCTTCACGGTCGGGATCGCTACGCCCGTGGCGGGCTTCCTGTACGATGTCAGAAATTTTCGAGCTTTGGCCGGAGCATTTGAAATGGTTGGGGGTGTGCTCGTTTAGCTTCTCGGCGCCGGAGGCCTACATCTTGCCGCACGCCGTGTCCTGAAAGGGCTCGATCGATGAACGCTTCATACGCGATCGCTTTCGTCTTTACGCCGTTACTGGCAGTTGGCCTCGGTTGGCTCGCCGTTCTGCTTCATGAGCGCTCACTGGCTAAGTGTCTGTCCGGCGAC
>NZ_BPQT01000025.1 GCF_022179405.1 Methylobacterium marchantiae | reverse complement strand
TGCCCCGACCGCCCTATTCCGCTCATACGAAGAACGAACGACGCTCTCAGTCAGTCACGCGTGGACAAAGCCTCTCGCACGGTGCTGGCGACCGAGTCGTTCCTGACGTCGTTCGTGACGAAGATGTCACCTTCGCCATCCTCGATCAGCTCCGGCAGAGGATCACGCGGTGCCTCATTGGCGAAGACGATCCGAAGGTCGGGCCGTAGCGCGCGTGCCTCGAGAACAAGCTTGGTGGAACACAACTCTCCCTTGAGACTGATATCCGTCACAAGGACGTCGACCGGCAGGCCGAGTGCCAGAACCGTCATCGCATCGACACCGCAATCGACTGTGGTCGCCGCGTAGCCGGCACGCCTGATCTGCGAGGCGACTTCGTCGCGCCAATGCTTCTGTCGGCCAGCGATCAGAACCTGAACGCCGTAGGCTCCACCTGTGGAAGCCGTCGGTTCCATGGTCGAAACTCCCCGTTTCTGCCTGGGCACGCCTGGATCGGCTCGGGCCAGCTCCAGCACGTTCATTCTGTGCGATGCAGCATCGTATGACACGATGGCGCCGCAGGACAAGCGAAGCCGGATATTTGAAGAGGAAATTCCCGGACGGCTTGACTGTTCCCTCGAAGGGGCAAGCCGGAGTTGACGCGGCGGGGGCGGGCGAGGCAACACCGCCCCCGCCGCGTATAGAATCGCCAGCGGCGGATAGCCGGAGCCAGACCGACTGATGTCATCCGCCAAGACTCCTCCCGTCTCGCCGCTCGCGCCGAAATCCGTGCCCGAACTGCCGCCCATCGGCGGCGTCGGCATCGCCACGGCGCAGGCTGGCATCCGCTATTCCGGGCGCACCGACGTGCTCTACCTGGCGCTGCAACCGGGAACGCAGGCGGCGGGAGTGTTCACCCGCTCGAAATGCCCGTCCGCGCCGGTGGATTGGTGCCGCGAGGCCCTGGCGAGTGAAGGCGCCAGGGCGCTGATCGTCAATTCCGGCAATGCCAACGCCTTTACCGGCGCCCGCGGCCGGGACGCCGTCGCGCTCACCGCGAAGATCGGCGCCGAGGCGGCGGGATGCCGGCCCGACGAAATCTTCATCGCCTCCACCGGCGTCATCGGCGAACCCCTCGATGCGACGAAGTTCGAGGGTGTGCTGACGGATTGCGCCGCACGGACCGAGACCGGCCCCGAGGCCTGGGCGGCGGCGGCGCAGGCGATCATGACCACCGATACCTTCCCCAAGCTCGCCACCCGCAAGGCGACGATCGACGGGACAGAGGTGACGATCAACGGCATCGCCAAGGGGGCGGGCATGATCGCCCCCGACATGGCGACGATGCTGAGCTTCGTCTTCACCGACGCGGCCCTGCCGCAGGTCGTGCTCCAGACGCTCCTGAGCGTCGGCACGCGGACGAGCTTCAATTGCGTGACGGTCGATGGGGACACCTCCACCTCCGACACGCTGATGCTGTTCGCCACCGGAGCCGCCGGCAACGCACCCGTGACCGATGCGGGAGACGAGCGTCTGTCGGGCTTTCGCGCGGCGCTCGACGATCTGCTGATCGAGCTGGCGCAGCTCGTCGCCAAGGATGGCGAGGGCGCGCGCAAGTTCGTCACCGTCAACGTGAAGGGCGCGACGGGCGATGCCTCCGCCCATCGCATCGCCATGTCGATCGCCAATTCGCCCCTGGTGAAGACGGCGATCGCCGGCGAGGACGCCAATTGGGGCCGCGTCGTGATGGCGGTTGGCAAGGCCGGCGAGCCCGCCGACCGGGATCGCCTCGCGATCTGGTTCGGCGACGTTCGCGTCGCTCGCGAGGGCGCCCGCGACCCGGATTACAGCGAAGAGGCGGCGAGCGCCGTGATGCGCGAATCCGATGTCTCGGTGACCGTCGATCTCGGTCTCGGTGACGGCAGCGCGCGGGTCTGGACCTGCGACCTGACCAAGGGCTACATCGAGATCAACGGGGATTACCGCTCATGAGGCGCCTAATTGAAGGCGCGAGACGCGGGTTCAGAACCGCCGCGGCCTCCGCCCTGCTCGTTTGCCTCGCGTTGCCCGCCCTGGCGGATGACGACCGCAAGCAGGAGAACCGCATCGTCGTCACCGGCCGCGCCCGCGCCGAGACACCGCCGGATTTCGCCTCGGTGGAGATCGGGATCGAAGCCAAGGGAGCGACGCCCGCCGCCGCCCTCGACGGATCGAGCAATGTCGCCCGCGCGCTCATCGCCTTGTCCGCCGGGTTCGGCGTCGGCGAGGCCGATATCGGCACCACGGCCGTCACCCTGACCCAGGCCATGCGCGAGGTACGCCAGCCCGACGGGAGCGTCACCGAGACGCCGGACGGCTACCGTGCCGCCAACAGCGTACGCGTGCGCCTCTCCGACATGGGCAAGCTCGGCGAGCTGATGCGCAAGGCCCTCGATGCGGGCGCCAACCGGATCGAGGGCGTGGTGTTCGGCCTGAAGGATCCGAATGCAGCGGAAGCCACGGTGCAGGTCGCAGCCATGAAGGATGCGATGGCCCAGGCCGGGCGCCTCGCCGAGGCGGCGGGGGTAAAGCTGGGGCGGCCGCTGCTGATCCAGACGGCGCCACAAGGAGCCGGGATGCCGATGGCGATGGCCGCGGCGCCGATGCGGAACAAGCGCTCCGGCTCGCCGGTACCACTCGCAGCGGGCACGATCGAGACGAGCGCCGAAGTCTCCGCCACCTTCGCGATCCAGCCGTGACGGCGCCTCCGTTCCGTATCCTCCTCGTCGTGGCGGTCGCCCTGGTGGATACGGATGGCCGCATCCTCCTGGCCCAGCGCCCGGAGGGCAAGCAGCTGGCCGGCCTGTGGGAATTCCCCGGCGGCAAGGTCGAGCCGGGCGAACGGCCGGAAGAGACCCTGATCCGCGAGCTCCGCGAGGAGATCGGGATCGAGGTGAAGGAGGCTTGCCTCGCGCCGCTCACCTTCGCGAGCCACGCCTATCCCGACTTTCACCTGCTGATGCCGCTCTATGTTTGCCGACGCTGGGAGGGCATGGCCCGTTCCATGGAGGGGCAGGCGCTGAAATGGGTGCGCCCGCGCGATCTCAAGGACCAGCCGATGCCGCCGGCCGATGCGCCACTGATCCCATTCCTGGTCGATCTGCTCGGGCCTTGATGGCGAAGCCCGGCCGCCACAGGTTGGCTGGCGAGCCGGGAGACGGAAAGCATGGCGCGAAAGGCAACGAAGGCAATCACCAAGTCCGAGACAGTGGCGCCGGAGAAGCCAAGGCGCGCATCTCGGAAGACCACGCCCTCGCCCGAGACTCTCGCCCCCCTGGGCCTCGACCGACTGGTCGGGCTCGTGCTCGACGAGACGGCACGCAATCCCGCCTTCAAGAAACTCGTCACCGCTGCGATCGCCGGGCTTCAGGGTCCCGATGCCGTGGCCGCTCTCGTCGACAGGCGCCTGACCGCATTGGAGCGGGCGCATGGCTATATCGACTGGCAGAAGCGGCGCAGCTTCGCCGCAGATCTCGATGCCACGGTCTCGACCATCGTCTCGGAACTGGCTTCCCTCGACGTCGGGGCCGCCCTCGACCGATTGATCCGTTTCATCGGTGGGGCGCAGGGCGTGCTGGAACGCGTCGACGATTCGAGCGGGCAGGTGGTGGGAATCTACGAGCGCGCGACGCATGCCGCCGCGGACCTGGCGCTCCGGCTCCCCCCGGCCGAAGCTGCCGGGCTGGCCATAAAGCTGGTGCCGCTCCTCGACGCGGACGGGTTCGGCATCCTCGATGCGCTGCTGCTCACGGTGGTGGAGGGTCTGCCGGAGACGGCGTTGGAGCCGATCGATGCCGCCCTCGCATCGGCGACTCCCGACGAACTTCCCGCATCCGGCAAGGCGGCGGCGAAGTCGGCAGTTCTGAACACGAAGGCCTGGGACCGGAAGATGCAGCGCATGCGCCTGCTGCGGATGCGCCAGGCTCTCGCCGACCGACGCGGCGACGTCGCGGCCTTCATATCCCTGGAACAGGCGATCTCTCCCGACCATCCGGACGTCGTCGCCGTGGCCGAGCGCCTGCTCTCGGCGAACCGTGCCGCCGAGGCACTCGACTGGATCGGACGGCCGCAGAAACGCGGAATCGTCGTGGTGACCCGCGAACAGATGCTGACAGGTAGCTTCGATCCGGAGGCGCCCCGGCGCGAGCGCGACGGCCTCGAGATCCGCATCCTCGACGCGCTCGGCCGTAAGGACGAGGCACAGGGGAAGCGCTTGGCACGGTTCGAGACGTCCCTCGACCGCGAGATGCTGCGCGACTACGTCGCGAAACTTCCCGATTTCGAGGACGAAGAGGCGCTGGAGCGCGCCTTCGACCATGCGGCGGCTCATGCGGATGCCTACCGTGCCCTACATTTCCTGGTTCATTGGCCGAAGCTCGACCGTGCCGCACGCCTCGTCCTCGACAGGTCCGACGCCTGGGACGGCAATCGCTACGAGATCCTCGCTCCAGCGGCGGAGGCCCTGGAGGAAGCTCATCCGGTGGCAGCGAGCCTGCTCTACCGGCGCATGATCGACGACATGCTGAGCAAAGGCCGCTCCAGCGCCTATGGCTACGGCGCCCGCCACCTCGTGGCTCTCGATGCACTGGCCCGGCGGCTCGAACCCGGCGACCTGACGCCGGACCACACCGCCTATCGCGAAGCCCTGCGCAAGACGCACGGGCGGAAATCCGCCTTCTGGGAGAAGGTGAAGGGCTGAAGTGCGGTGAAGAGATTCATCCCACCTCGATCGCATCGACCTTATTGGGATAGAAAGCGAGGTGATCCTTGATCGCGGCCACGGCCGCGAAGGGAGTCTCGTAACTCCAGACCGAATCGGGACGCGAAACGTCACCGACCGTGACGGTGTAGTAGCTGGCATCCC
Organism: Methylobacterium marchantiae; assembly: GCF_022179405.1. Classification (GTDB taxonomy): domain Bacteria; phylum Pseudomonadota; class Alphaproteobacteria; order Rhizobiales; family Beijerinckiaceae; genus Methylobacterium; species Methylobacterium marchantiae. The sequence goes on along the minus strand of NZ_BPQT01000025.1, from coordinate 22,805 downwards.
CCTTGTGCGGACAATGGCTGGAGCGGGTGGTCTTGGTGAAATGCTCCCAGCGTGCATCGGCGCGGGGAATGTAGAGGACGGGACCCGAAGCGCCTTCCTTCAGGCTCAGCGCATCGTCCGACTCGGCGATCGTGACCCCGGCGAGAACGACCCGCACATGACGTCCGGTCTTCTCGATGGTGATGTACTGGCTCATGGGTCGCTCCTATCGGGCGTGATCTCGGGAACGCCCAAGGCGTCGGCGAGACGCGTCTTCGCGCTTCCGGGTTTCAACGGCTTCTGCTGGCTCTCGTGCGGCGCCCATCCGGAGAGCCATAGAACCTCGAAGGTCGCCCGCATGCGGCCGTCGGGATCCGAGAATCGCTCGGCGTAGATTGCCGCCATGCGCATCAGGGTGTCGCGGCGCAGGAGCGTGCGACGCCGCTCGGTCAGCACGTTGGTGAGGCCCATGGCACGCAGGTCGCGCATCAGGGCGAAGGGATCGGCGTAACGCACGGTGATCGTATCGACATCGGTCACCGGCAGGGCGAAGCCGGCGCGCTGGAGCAGGCTTCCCATCTCCCGCACTTCGGCGAAGGGGGCGACGCGGGGGGAGATTCCGCCCTCGATCTCGACCTCGGCCTGGCCGAAGGCCTGACGCAGCTCGGTGAGGGTGCGGCCTCCCAGAAGACAGCCGACGAACAGCCCGTCGGGCCTAAGGACCCGGCGCAGCTGCGCCAGGGCTCCTGGCAGATCGTTGACGTGCTGCAAGGCCAGCAGCGACACGGCGAGGTCGAAGCGGGAGGCGGCCAGCGGCAACGCCTCCGGATCGCCGACGGCGAGGGAGAGGCCATCGTCTCTCTCCGCCAGCGGGGCGAGGCGGGTGACGGCGCCGACGCGGCCGGAATGCAGGAGATGGCGGACGGGAGCGGCGCTCGGCGTCCCGAGGTCGAGGGTCTCCGGGAAGGACCGCAGGACAGCGGCGAGACGGTCGTCGAGGTCGTCGGCGAGGCGCGAGAGCAGGAAGTCCGCATAGCCCGACCGGGTGGCGCGCGCGAGGCGCCGGCGGGAAAGGGCCGTATCGAAGAGGGGCAGTGGGATCGTCATCTCGATCCTATAGCTGGCGCGAAAACGTGATCCTGCCAGCGGGGAACGGGCGAGAGCGGCGGAATGTTGGCCGATCATACGGAAACCGGAGACCGACACCCATGATTCGAGTTCTGACGGGAATCGCCTTGTCCACCCTCGCGGTGTTGTCCCTGAACGGTACCGCCGAAGCAAAGGGGTGCATCAAGGGCGCCCTGGTGGGCGGCGTCGCCGGCCACATGGCGGGCCATGGCGTGATGGGGGCGGCCGCCGGCTGCGCCATCGGCCGCCATAGGGCCAACAAGAAGGATAAGGAGCAGCAGAGCCAGGGACAGCAGCCTGTTGCGCAATGACATCGGACCTCGTCGATCCGACGTGTGGTGGGGATCGACAAGGCTGGCTCATCGGGCCATCGATTCTCGAGCCTCTCCCGCGAAAGATCATCGCGGAGAGGCGGACGACGCTTTAAGCAAATTGGCATGGTGTCCACCGCCCATCTGCTTCGGCGGGGTGTCCGCTCGATCGCGGCGGGTGCTCTCGGCCTGATCTATCCGCCGACCTGCGCCGGTTGCGGCGCCGCCACCGCCGATCCGCACGCCCTGTGCCCTCGCTGCTGGTCGAGCCTGCGCCTCATCGAACAACCCTATTGCCAGCGCCTCGGCACACCCTTTGCCGTCGATCTCGGCCTCGGCCCCCTCCTCTCCCCGCGCGCGATCGTCGATCCACCCGTCTTCGAACGGGCACGAGCCGTCGCCCTCTACGACGACGTGGCGCGCGATCTCGTCCACCGCCTGAAATACGAGGACCGGCTCGACCTCGCAGCCCCCATGGCGCGGATGATGGCAGCGGCCGGCGCCGAGTTGTTGCGGGAGGCCGATTGCCTGGTGCCGGTGCCGCTGCACTGGACGCGATTGTGGCGGCGCCGCTTCAACCAGGCCGCCCTCCTCGGCCGAGGGATAGGCCGGATCGCAGGCCTACCCTGCGAGACCGCGACTCTCGCCCGAGTGAAGGCGACGCGCTCGCAGGTAGGCCTCAGCCGCGCCGCCCGCGCCACCAACCTCCAGGGCGCGTTCAAAGTGCCCGCCGCCGCGAAGGCACGGCTCCAGGGCCGCAGGATCCTGCTCATCGACGACGTCACTACCACGGGCTCCACCGCCAATGCCGCGTCACGGGCCCTGCTGCGCGGGGGCGCGGCATCTGTGGACGTGCTCACCTTCGCACTGGTCGCCGCCGAGGCGGGATGAAGGGGAAGACCGGCGACCGCCCTTGACAGTCGGGCACGGCCACGGCCTCCCAGCGCTCATGAGTTTCCAGATACCTATGACAGGAACGATGTCACGTGACGTTGCGGTGATCGGCGGCGGCCCGGCCGGGCTGGCCGGCGCGGAGATTCTGGCCGAGGCCGGCCACCGCGTCACGATCTACGAGCGCATGCCCTCGGTGGGGCGCAAGTTCCTCATCGCCGGGCGCGGCGGCCTCAACCTCACCCATAGCGAGCCGCTGGCCTCGTTTCATCGCCGCTACCACCCGGCCCGGCCGTCCCTTACGGACGCGATCGATGCCTTCCCCCCGCAAGCCCTGCGGGACTGGTGCGAAGGCCTCGGCCAGCCGACCTTCGTCGGATCGAGCGGCCGGGTGTTTCCGAACAGCTTCAAGGCCTCGCCGCTCCTGCGGGCCTGGCTGGGGCGGCTCGACGCTTTGGGCGTCCGCATCCTGATCCGGCATCGCTTCCTCGGCTGGGAGACGGATGGGAGCCTGGCTTTCGAGACGCCGGAAGGGCGCGTCGTGGCGGGGGGCCGGCCGACGCTGATGGCTCTCGGCGGCGCGAGCTGGCCCCGGCTCGGCTCGGATGGGGCCTGGGTTCCGCTCTTCACCGGGTTGGGAATCGCCGTCTCCCCGCTCAGGCCCGCCAATGTCGGCTTCACCGTGCCGTGGTCGGACCTGTTCCGGGAGCGCTTCGCCGGCACGCCCGTGAAGCGTGTCGCCCTCCGTCTCGGCGACGAGACCGTTCGCGGCGAGGCCATGATCACCGCTGACGGGATCGAGGGCGGAGCGGTCTATGCTCTGTCGCGTCTCATCCGCGAGGCGATCGAGGCCCGTGGGGAAGCCCGTCTCGTCGTCGATCTGCGGCCGGACCTGACCGAGGCCACGCTGACGCGACGCTTGGAGACCCATAAGCAGGGGGCCTCCCTCGCCACGCGCCTGCGCAAGGATGCGGGACTCGACCCCGTGGCGGCGGGTCTGCTGCGCGAGGCCGCCGGCCTGACGCTCCCCTCCTCGGCGGCCGGCCTCGCCGCCTTGATCAAGGCGGCCCCCTTGCGCCTCCTTGCCCCCCGCCCGATCGAGCGGGCGATCTCCACGGCCGGCGGCGTCGCCTTCGAGGAGATCGACCGGCGCTTCATGCTGAAAGCACGGCCGGGGGTGTTCGTCGCCGGCGAGATGCTGGATTGGGAGGCCCCCACCGGCGGCTACCTGCTGCAGGGCGCCTTCTCCAGCGGCCGCGCCGCGGCCGCCGGGATGATGGACTGGCTCGAAGAGGCCGGCCCCGCGCTATAGCCGCGAGCAGAACCCGACCATGCCCTTGGCGTCGGACGGGCAAGACGCGCTGGCGCCGCCATTGGCGAAGGACGGGCTGCCCGACGACAGGCAATAGGCGGAGACGAAGGCCTCGCCGCTCGCGCAGCTCAACTCGCAGCCGCCGGACGAGCAATTCTCGTTGCGGACCGGCCGCAGGGTGGAACTGGCGGCACTCGCCGTGACGCCCGCCGCCCCCGGCTCACCCTGAGGACCCGCCTCTCCCTTCGGACCCATCTCGCCTTTGGGGCCTGTCTCACCTTTAGGACCCGCATCGCCTTTGGGGCCGGCTTCACCCTTCAGTCCAGCTTCACCCCTTGGTCCGGGCTCGCCCTTGGGTCCTGCATCACCCTTGGGGCCGGCCACTCCGGGCGCTCCGGCGAGTCCTGCCATGCCCTGCGGACCGGCCTCTCCTTGCGCACCGGCATCGCCCTTGGGCCCGGGCTCGCCGGCGGGCGCGCAATTGGCCACCACGGCTTCCCTCTCGTCTTCGCCGGCCTTCAGAGCCGCGACGCAGGTGGCAGGCCGATAGGGAAGGCGGAACAGAAATCGACCGCGCGAATCGGCCATGACCGAGATGTCCTCGTCGAGGATGACGACAGTGCCGCCCTTCCGCACGCTGCCGGAAATCCGCAGATCCCCCGACTCGATACGCGCATCGTAGACCTGGATCGGCTGCGACGGCGCCACGACCCGCCTGGACTTGGCCCTGGCCGTCCCGGGCCTCGGAGCCGCGGCGGTCTCCGTCGCCGGGGCGGCGCTCATCCCGCGTCCAGGCTGGCCGGGACTGACCTGCCCGGGCGCCTGGGCCGCAGCCGGGCCGGCCGCCAAGCCCGCGATGATCATCAATCCGACCAAGGACTTGCCAATCAAGGACTTGCCGACCGAGGACCGGCCAATCGGAGATTCGGCCATGAAGCCTGTCGAGGCCGGGCAGTGGGCGGCATGGTCGAGGCGCATGGGCATTCTCTCCAGGCTGATGCGCCGGAGGTCCGGCACGGCGGAGGGACAATGCCGGGTCAGGTCATGGGGTCAAGTCCGGCCGAGCATCTCCAATCGTCGCCTTACCGTTGCTCCATCCACACTCGTCCACAGCCGTCCACAGGGGAAGCGGTTCTACACGCTGGGTAAATTCCAAACCCTTTGAAACCGGTTGAGTATGTTCTTGTTTTGTTCTTATCGTCAGGCGATGGAACGGACATGATGGCTCGGGCTCAACGGACGACACGCGATGAAGCAGGAACGGAGGCGGACGAGCCCGCGCAGCGCAGGCGGATCGCCCTTGCGGCCCTGCGCGATCACCTGGGACGGGATTCCGACGCCCCGGCAATCGAGGCCCTGCCCCTGGGGATCGCCCATATCGATTCCGGGCTTCCCGGCGGAGGGCTGTCTCTCGGCCGGCCGCACGAGATCGCGCCGGAATCCGAGGGCGACGAGGCAGCGGCCTTAGGGTTCACGCTCGCCCTGATGGCGCGCCACCTCGCGCGGGTGGAGGGAGAGGCTCTCCTCGTCATCGGCAAGGGGCACCCCACGCCCTACGGCCACGGCCTTGCCGGGCTCGGCCTCGATCCGGGCCGCCTCCTGATCCTAGAGGTCGAGAACGACGCGGATGCCTACCGCGCCGTGGAGGAGGCCCTGCGCTCTCAGGGCCTGAGGGCGGTGGCGGGACTGGTGGATGCCGGCCTGCCGCTGAAGCAGAGCCGGCGGCTGCATCTGGCGGGCGAGGCCGCGTCCCGGCTCCTCCTCGTCCTGCGTCCGCCTCAGGCGGAATGCCCGAACATGGCCGCGACCCGCTGGCGGATCGGCTCGGGCGCGGCCCTGCGGGACCGGTTCGGCTGCATCGAGCGGCCCTGCTGGCGGGCTCGGCTCGACCGCTGCCGCAATGGACGAACGGGGGATTGGCTTCTGGAGTGGGATCATGCCGCGCATCGTTTCGGTCTGGCTGGAGCAGTGGCCGCTGACGCGTCTCAGGCGCGCTCGAACGGTCCCTGAACAGGCGTCGCCCGAAGCGACCTCCCCCGCCGTCGTGGCCGCCATCGGGCCGGGGGGCCTGCGCATCACGGCCGTGGATGCCGCGGCCTGGGCTCTCGGCCTGCGTCCGGGAGAGCCCCTCGCGCGAGCCCGTGCCCGGATCGGGCCGGGCATCGCCGTCCATCCCGCAGACCCGGAGGCCGACACCGCCGCCCTCGCACGGCTCTGCCTCTGGGCCCGACGCTACACGCCCGTGGTGGCACCGTTCGGGCCGGCGGAAGGCGGGGACGGCTTCTTCCTCGACATGGAGGGGGCGAGCCACCTGTTCGGCGGGGAGGAAGCCCTGATGGCCGACCTCGCCGCACGCCTGTCGGCCCATGCGATTCCCGCCCGGCTGGCCCTGGCCGACACGCCGGCCTGCGCCTTCGCGCTCGCTCGTCATGGCGGTTCGACGAGGCCTGTCGTCGTGCCGCAGGGAGGCAACGCACCGGCCTTGCGCGACCTTTCCGTGAGCGCCCTGCGGATCGAGCCGGCCATCGCCGAATCCCTCCGCCGCCTCGGCCTGCGCCGGATCGGGGCGCTGGCTGACGCGCCCCGTGCGCCCCTGGCACGACGCTTCGGCGAGACTCTGCTGCTACGTCTCGACCAGGCGCTGGGGAGACGGCCCGAACCGCTGGTCTCCCTGGCCGAGCCGGCCGCCTTCGGCGCGAGCCGGGGTTTTCTCGATCCGATCGGGCATCAGACGATCATCGTCGCCACCGCCATCGGGCTGATGCAGGAGATCGCGCCCCGCCTCGCTGCCTCGGGCTTCGGCGCGCAATCCCTGCGGCTGAGCCTGTACCGGGTCGACGGGATCGAGCGCAGCCTCGATCTCGGCCTTTCGGAACCGACCCTGTCTGCCGACCGGATCGGGCGACTGTTCGATCTTCGCCTCGACCGGCTCGGGCCGGCCCTCGATGCCGAATTCGGCTTCGAGACCGTGCGGCTCGACGTGACCGGCATCGGCCGGCTGGAAACCCGCCAGGACGCGCTGGCCGAGACGGGCCTCGACCGGGAGGCCGATACCGGCGGGACCGCCCGTCTCGCCGACGCCCTGCGCCAGCGCATCGGGGCGAGGGTGATCCGCGTGAGCCCACGGGCGAGCCACATCCCCGAACGCGCCGATGCCCTGGAGCCGTGGCGGGTGAGACACGTCGCCCTCGACTGGGCCGGACGGGTGAACGCGCGCCCGCAGGGCCCGATGCCCGCCCGCCCCCTCGTCCTCCTGTCACGCAGCGAGGCGGCCGACGAGGTGTTCTCGCTCGCCCCAGACGGGCCGCCCCAGCGCTTCCGCTGGCGCCGGCGCCTGCACCGGATCGCCCATGCCGAGGGCCCGGAGCGCATCGCAGACGCTTGGTGGCACGCGCCCGCGCCCACCCGGGATTACTACGTGGTCGAGGACGAATCCGGCCGGCGGCTCTGGGTCTACCGCGAGGGGTTCCACACGGCGCAGACGGCGGCGCGCTGGTTCGTGCAAGGGTTGTTCGCGTGAGGGAGGTCGGGTGCCGCCTACCCTATGCCGAGCTCGCGGTCACCACGAACTTCTCCTTCCTGCGCGGGGCCTCTCATCCGCAGGAGATGGTGGCGCAGGGCGCCGAACTCGGGCTCCACGCCATCGGCATCGCCGATCGCAACACGCTATCCGGCGTGGTGCGCGGCCATGCCGAGGCCAAGCGACGGGAGAAGGCGGGCGAGCCGACGATCCGATACCTTCCCGGCGTCCGCCTCGTCACCGAAGAGGGATTCGAGGCGGTCGCCTACCCGATGGACCGGGACGGCTACGGCCGGCTCTGCCGATTGCTCACGGACGGCAACCGCCGCTCGCAGAAGGGCGAGTGCCGGTTCGGCGTCTCGGAGATGCTCGCGGCGGCAAGGGGCCAGGTCTTCGTCGCGCTCCCGCCGGAGGAGGACGACCCCCTCTTCGCCCGACATCTCGCCGCCCTGGCCGAGATTGCCCCCGGCCGCGTCTTCCTCGGCGTCAGCCATCGCTACAGAGGCGACGAGCGGCGTCGGCTCGGCCGGCTCGCCGAGTTCGGGAAACGCCTCGGCGCGCCGATGGTGGCGGTGTCGGATGCACTCTATCACCATCCCGACCGGCGCCCCCTGCAGGACATGGTCGCCTGCATCCGCGAGGGCTGCACCCTGGTCGAGGCCGGCTACCGGCTGGAGGCCAATGCGGAACGCCACCTCAAGCCACCCGCAGAGATGGCCCGGCTCTTCGCCGATCATCCGGAGGCGATCGCGCGCACGATCGAGATCGCCGAGACCTGCGGGTTCTCCCTGGAGGAACTGAAATACGAATATCCCGACGAGCCCGTTCCCCCCGGCAGAACGGCGCAGGGGCATCTCGAATATCTCACCCGGCAGCGCGCCGAACTGCGCTACCCGGACGGCATCCCGGATGGAGTCGCGGCGTCTCTCGCCGACGAACTCGACCTGATCCGCCGGCTCGACTACGCCCGCTACTTCCTCACCATCCACGACATCGTCGAATTCGCCCGGAACCGGGGAATCCTGTGCCAGGGCCGCGGCTCGGCGGCCAATTCCGTGGTCTGCTACTGCCTCGGCATCACGGCGGTGGACCCGACAAAGATCCGCCTCCTCTTCGCGCGCTTCATCTCCGAGAGCCGGGACGAGCCGCCCGACATCGACGTCGATTTCGAGCACGAGCGCCGCGAGGAGGTGATCCAGTACCTCTACGACCGCTACGGGCGGGACCGGGCGGCGATCTGCGCCACGGTGATCCATTACAGGCCCCGCAGCGCCATCCGCGAGGTCGGCAAGGTGCTGGGCCTCACCCCCGACATCACCGGCATGATGGCCGACACGGTGTGGGGCTCATGGGGCGCCGGCCTGCCCGACCAGCATATCGCGCAAGCCGGGCTAGACCCCGCCAACCCCGCCATCCGGCAGGCGGTGGACCTCGCGATCCAGCTCATCGGCTTCCCGCGCCACCTGTCGCAGCATGTGGGCGGGTTCGTACTGACGAAGGGGCGGCTCGACGAGACCGTGCCGGTGGGCAACGCCGCGATGCCCGACCGCACCTTCATCGAATGGGACAAGGACGACATCGACACGATCGGCCTGCTCAAGGTCGATGTGCTGGCGCTGGGCATGCTCACCTGCCTCAGGCGCGGTCTCGATTTCCTGCGCGAGGATCACGGCACCGCCTACGAGACCCTGGCCGACCTCCCGCGCGAGGAGCCGGACGTCTACGCCATGCTGTCGAGGGCCGATTCCGTCGGCGTCTTCCAGGTCGAGAGCCGGGCGCAGATGTCGATGCTGCCGCGCCTGAAACCGAAGGAATTCTACGATCTCGTCGTGCAGGTCGCCATCGTGCGCCCCGGCCCGATCCAGGGCGACATGGTCCATCCCTACCTGCGGCGGCGCTCGGGCGAGGAGGAAGTGGTCTTCCCATCCCCTTCCCCCGAGCATGGACGGAAGGACGAACTCGAGGAGGTGTTGAAGCGGACCTTCGGCGTGCCGCTGTTTCAGGAACACGCCATGCAGATCGCGATCACGGCGGCCGGCTTCACGCCCTCGGAGGCCGACGGTTTGCGCCGGGCCATGGCGACCTTCCGGCACAACGGCCAGATCGTGAACTTCAGGACCAAGTTCATCGAGGGCATGGCGGGGCGCGGCTATCCGCGCGACTTCGCCGAGCGCTGCTTCAAGCAGATCGAGGGGTTCTCCACCTACGGCTTTCCGGAGAGCCATGCGGCGAGCTTCGCGCTTTTGGTCTACGCCTCGGCCTGGATGAAGTGCCGGCATCCGGACGTCTTCCTCGCCGCGATCCTGAATTCGCAGCCCATGGGCTTCTACCAGCCGGCCCAGCTCGTGCGGGATGCCCGCGCCCACGGGGTCGAGGTGCGTGGGCCGGACGTCAATGCCAGCGCCTGGGACTGCACCCTGGAGCCGGCCTCGGTGCAGCGGGGAACCGAGCGCCGCTTCGCCGTCCGCATCGGCCTGCGGCAGGTGAGCGGATTGCCGAAGGCGGCCATGGCCCGGCTCGTGGCCCTGCGTGGCAACGGCTACGCCAGCGTCGAGGGTCTGCAGGCCGCCCTGACGCTGCCCCGCAACGCCCTCGAGCGCCTGGCGGAGGCCGACGCCTTCCGCTCCCTCGACCTCGACCGCCGGGCCGCCCTCTGGGCCGTACGGGCTCTGGAAGGCACCTCGATGCGCGCCAGCGCCGCGCGGGGCGTCCCCACCGACCGGCGCACCCATCTCCTCGACGCCGCCCTGCCGCTCTTCGCCTTCCATGCCGATGACGGCCTGTTCCGGAACGAACCCTCGGTGGAGTTGCCCGCGATGGCGCTCTCCGAGCACGTGGCGGAGGATTACGTTTCCACCGGGCTCTCGCTGAAGGGCCATCCGGTGGCGTTCTTCCGCGCCCGCCTCGCCCGCATCGGCGCGATCCCGGCCGCAGCCCACCATGATCCCTCATGGGCCCAGAATGCCCGCGTCACCGTGGCGGGGCTCGTCCTCACCCGGCAGCGGCCCGGCACCGCCAAGGGCGTGGTGTTCCTGACGCTTGAGGACGAGACCGGCATCTGCAACGTCATCGTCTGGAAGAAAGTGTTCGAGGCCAACCGGCGCATCGCCATGAGCGCTCGGTTCATCGCCGTGCGCGGGCGCATCCAGCGCTCGGGCCTCGTGGTCCATCTCCTCGCCGAGCAGTTCCGTGACCTGACGGACGAGTTGCGGAGCCTGCGCGAGGGTGGCCTCAAGCTACCGGCGGAAACCACGGATTTCGGCGCACCGCTGGACCGGCGCGTCTATCGGAGCCGGGATTTCCATTGATGATAAGGAAACAGGATCACGGCCGCAGCAGCACCTTGCCCACGGCCTCGCGGCGCTTGAGAATGCCCAGGGCCTCGACGAACTCCTCCATCGGATAGGTGCCGTGGATCTTCGCCTTGAGGCGCCCTTCCGCCACCCAGGCGAGGAGCTGTTCCTGGTTCGCCCGGTGGGCCTCGGGCTCGCGCTCGACGAACACGCCCCAATGCACGCCCTGGATATCGATGCCCTTGAGGAGGGCGAGGTTGAGGGGGATGCGCGGGATGTCGCCGGCGGCGAAGCCGATGACGAGGTAGCGGCCCTTCCAGCCCAGCGAGCGCAGGGCAGGCTCGGCATACTCGCCGCCGATCGGATCGTAGATCACGTCGACGCCCCGTCCCTCGGTGAGCTTCTTCAACCCCTCGCGCAGAGTGTCAGCGCTGTAATCGAGGCCCATCTCGGCCCCGTGCGCCTGTGCCACCGCAAGCTTTTCCGGCGAGGAGGCGCAGGCGATCACCTTCGCCCCCATGATCACGCCGAGTTCCACCGCGGCGAGGCCGACGCCGCCCGAGGCGCCGAGAACCGCCAGCGTCTCGCCGGGCTGGAGCCGCGCGCGATCCCGCAGGGCGTGGAGCGAGGTGCCGTAGGTGATGGTGAGGCCGGCCGCCTGCTCGTCGCTCACCGCATCGGGCACGGGGGTGAGATGCGTGATTCCCACCGCGATGCGCTCGGCGCAGGTGCCGTAGGTGCGGTGGACGATGACGCGGTCGCCGACATCGAACCCGGATACTCCTTCCCCGAGCGCCTCGATGATGCCCACGGCCTCACCGCCGGGCGAGAACGGCAGGTCCGGCTTCACCTGGTAGCGCCCGGCGATGATGAGCGTGTCGAAGAAATTCAGGGCGGCGAGCGTCACCCGCACCAGGGCCTCGCCGGGGCCGGCGACCGGATCGGCCGTCTCGACGACGGCAAGGTCTTCGGGGCCGCCGAGCCTGGTGCAGAGCAAAGCCTTCATGCCGATCCTCTCCTGAGCCGCATCGCTTCTCGATGGATCGCGCTTGCACCGATTGGCGGCAGCGGCGCAAGCGTTTGTCGTCAGCGCCGCTCGTAGAGCCCGGTCAGGCTCCCCTTGGCGAGAACATGACCCGTCATGGCCTCGATCAGTGCGGCCCGGCCCGGGCTCGCCTGAAGATCGAGAGGCGCATCGAGGGCGTAGAGCTGGAACAGGTAGGCGTGCGGGCCGTGCCCGGTGGGCGGATCCGGCGGCAGCCACTGGTCCTTGAGGAAACTGTTCCGCCCCAGATCGTGCCGGCGCCCCTCGCCGGCGGGGCTCGCGAGATCGCCCTCACCGAGAACGTCGCCCTTACCTAGAACGTCACCGGCCGCGAGGTTCCAGGCGATGAGATGGACGAGGGGCTTCGGTGTCGGACTGCCCGCATCCTCCACGAGCAGGACCACATGGCTCGTGCCCGCGGGCAAGCCGCTCCATGCCAGCGGCGGCGAGACGCCGGGCCCATCCTCGGTAAAACGGGCCGGCAGGCTCGCCCCGTCGGCGAAGGCCGGGCTCGTCAGCGAGATCGTCTCGGGCACCGATCCGAAATCCTGTTGGTAGGCGGTCTTGTCGAGGCCGGCCTTCAAGCCCGAAAGGGCCGAGCCGACCGCGTGGGGAAGCTTTTCCAGCATGACGTCTCCTCGTCGATCCGCATCGTCAACGAGGAGGGCGGGGCCGGGTTCAGGCCGGGCGGGCGGCCGCGACCATGTAGTTCACCGCCGTGTCGCGGGCAGCCCGCCAGCTCCCGTCGAGGGGATTGAACACCACGCCCGTCGTATCGGTGACGGAAAGGCCGCCGCGCGTGATGGCGCGGGACAATTCCTCCGGCTTCACGAACTTGTCCCAATCGTGGGTCCCCCGCGGCAGCCAGCCGAGGACGTATTCGGCTCCGACGATGGCCAGCGCGAAGGAGCGCAGGGTGCGGTTGAGGGTGGCGGCGAACAGGAGGCCGTCCGGCTTCACCGCCTGGCAGGCCGAGGCGACGAAGGCCGGCATGTCGACCACGTGCTCCACCACCTCCATGATCAGGACGACGTCGAACCGCTCGCCCGCCGCGACCACCTCCTCAATGGTCTGCGAGCGGTAATCCACCGCCACGCCCTCGGCCTGCGCATGTGCGCGCGCCACGGCGATGTTGGTGGGCGCCGGATCGAGCCCGGTGACGCTGGCCCCGAGCCGTGCCAGGGGCTCGGACAGGACGCCGCCGCCGCAGCCGACATCGACGATGGTGAGGCCTTTCAACGGGTAGGGCATGCGCGGGTCGCGGCCGAATTTCGCGCAGATCGCGTCGCGGATATAGGCGAGGCGCACCGGATTGAACCGGTGCAGCACCTTCATCGGCCCGTCCTCGGCCCACCACGTCGCGGCGATGCCCTCGAAGCGCGCGACTTCCTCGGCGTCGATGGAAGAGGATGCCGCTGGGTTCATTCGCCTGACCTTCCGACCCGGATACGGGCCATACCGCCCGCATGCCCGATTGTTGACACGTCCGAAGTGCCCTTGTACCCGCCGAAGCACCGGCCGGTACAGCGGCGGGACACGGATCCGGCCGATTGCCGAGAGTGCCGTGCTCCCGGCAGGCGGCCGGGCCTGGAATGGATCGACGCGGACCCGACATGCCCCGTTTGGTGATGAAGTTCGGCGGCACATCGGTGGCGACCGTGGACCGTATCCGCAACGTGGCGCTCCACGTGGCGAGGGAGATCGCCGCCGGCTACGACGTCGCCGTCGTGGTCTCGGCCATGTCGGGCAAGACCAACGAGCTCGTCGCCTGGGTCAAGGACGCGAACCCGCTCTACGACGAGGCCGAATACGACGCCGTCGTCGCCTCGGGCGAGCTCGTCACCGCCGGCCTCCTCGCCGCGGCGCTCCAGAAGAACGGGATCAAGGCACGCTCCTGGCAGGGCTGGCAAATCCCGATCGAGACCTCGGACGCCCACGGCTCGGCCCGCATCGCGGCCATCGATCCGAAGAATCTCGATGCCGGCTTCACGCGCGGCGAGGTCGCCGTCATCGCGGGCTTCCAGGGCATCCATCCCGAGACCGGCCGCGTCACAACGCTCGGCCGGGGCGGCTCGGATACCAGCGCGGTGGCCATCGCCGCCGCCATCGGCGCCGAGCGCTGCGACATCTATACCGATGTCGACGGCGTCTACACCACCGACCCTCGCGTTGTGCAGAAGGCCAGGCGCATGGAGCGCGTGACCTTCGAGGAGATGCTGGAGATGGCCTCCCTCGGAGCCAAGGTGCTCCAGGTCCGCTCCGTCGAACTCGCCATGGTCCATCGCGTGCCGACCACGGTGCGCTCCAGCTTCGACCCGCCCGACAACGCCCGCACAGGCACCCTCATCTGCGACGAGGACGACATCGTGGAACAGCAGATCATCACCGGGATCGCCTTCTCGAAGGACGAGGCGCAGATCACCCTTCGCCGCGTCAAGGACAGCCCCGGCGTCGCGGCAGCGATCTTCGGGCCGCTGGCCGATGCCAACATCAACGTCGACATGATCATCCAGACCGTGTCGGGCGACCAATCGACCACCGACATGACCTTCACGGTGCCGTCGGCCGATTACGACCGCGCCCGCACGATTCTCGATGCCCAGAGCAGCGTCATCGAGTTCGCCCAGATCGAGGGCGCCACCGATGTCGTGAAGGTTTCGGCCATCGGCGTAGGCATGCGCAGCCATGCCGGCGTCGCAGCCAAGGCATTCAGGGCCCTGGCGCAGAAGGGAATCAACATCCGTGCGATCACCACATCGGAGATCAAGTTCTCCGTCCTGATCGACGCAGCCTATACGGAGCTTGCCGTTCGTACGCTCCACTCGCTATACGGCCTCGATCAGGCTTGAGCGCCCAACCCTTCCCGTCGCGCACGAAACTTGCGCGTGCGAGGTCGGGGATTGAATTCGGATCGAGGAGACCATGCCTGCTGCGCCCGGTGGCCCGCGCCTGCTGCTGCGCCGCCTCCGCGAAGCGATGGCGGAGCCGGTCAGTCCACAAGCACGCCTCGACCGCATCGTCACCCTCATCGCGGCGAACGTCATCGCCGAGGTCTGTTCGGTCTATGTTCTGAGCGATGACAACACGCTCGAACTGTTCGCGACCGAAGGGCTGAACCGCTCGGCCGTGCATCTGACCCGCATGCGGGCGGACGAAGGTCTCGTCGGCCTCATCGCCAAGACCGCCGAGCCGCTCTCCCTCTCGGACGCCCAGTCGCACCCCGCCTTCTCGTACCGGCCCGAGACCGGGGAAGAGGCCTACCACGCCTTCCTCGGCGTGCCGCTCCTGCGCGCCGGGAACACCCTCGGCGTCCTCGTGGTGCAGAACCTCACTTACAGGGTCTATTCCGAGGAGGAGATCGAGGCGCTCCAGACGACGGCGATGGTGCTGTCCGAGATGATCGCTTCGGGCGAGCTGCAATCCCTGGCGCCGGGCGCCGGCTCGGCCGCGCGCCGCGCCGTGAGCCAGCGCGGCGTCGCGCTCGCCGATGGCATCGGCCTCGGCCACGTGGTGCTGCACGAGCCTCGCATCATCGTGAAGCAGCTCATCGCCGAGAATCTCGAGCGCGAGGTCGAGCGGCTGGAAGAGGCCATCGGCGAGGTCCGATCGGCCATCGACGACCTCGTCGAGCGCGGCGACAGCATCGGCACCGGCGAATCGCGCGAGGTGCTGGAGACCGTGCGCATGTTCGCCCATGACAAGGGCTGGCTGCGCCGGATGCGCGAGGCGGTCCATTCCGGCCTCACCGCGGAAGCCGCCGTCGAGCGCGTCCAGTCGGACAATCGCGCCCGGATGATGCGGCAGAGCGACCCCTACCTTCGCGACCGCCTGCACGATCTCGACGACCTCGCCAACCGGCTCCTGCGCACGCTCATCGGCGCGGAAAGCAACGGAGCGCATCGCGAGCTCCCCGAGAACGCGATCCTGGTCGCCCGCTCCATGGGGCCGGCGGCCCTGCTCGAATACGACCGCGCCTCCCTGCGCGGCGTCGTGCTGGAGGAAGGTGGCCCGACGAGCCACATCGCCATCGTCGCCCGGGCTTTAGGCATCCCGGCGGTGGGCGAGATCGCTAATGCCACGGCGCTCTGCGACGCGGGCGACGCGATCATCGTCGACGGCGCCACCGGCGAGATTCAGGTCCGTCCCGGCCCGGAGATCGAGGCGGCCTATGCCGAGCAGGTCCGCCTGCGGGCGCGGCGGCAGGAACGGTACCGGGCGCTCCGCGATCTTCCCGCGGTCACCAAGGACGGGGTCGCCATCGGCCTGCAGCTCAATGCCGGGCTGCTCGTCGACCTGACGCATCTCAACGAGAGCGGCGCCGAGGGCGTCGGCCTGTTCCGCACCGAGCTGCAGTTCATGGTGGCCCAGCGGATGCCGTCGGCCGCCGAGCAGCAATCGCTCTACGAGGCGGTCTTCACCGCCACTGGCGATCTGCCGGTGACGATCCGCACCCTCGACATCGGCGGCGACAAGATCCTGCCCTACATGCCGGCCCTCGAGGAAGAGAACCCGGCACTGGGCTGGCGCGCGATCCGCATCGGCCTCGACCGCCCTGCCCTGCTACGGGTGCAATTGCGCGCCCTCCTCCGGGCCGCCTCGGGCCGGCCACTCAAGATCATGTTCCCGATGGTCGCGACGGTGGACGAGTTCGTCCGTGCCAAGGCCATCGTCGACCGCGAGAAGGCGCATCTGCGCCGCCACGGCCACGTCCTGCCGAGTGATTGCCGCCTCGGCGTGATGGTCGAAGTGCCCTCGCTGCTGTTCCAGATCGACGAGATCGCCAAGGTCGCCGACTTTCTGTCGGTGGGCTCGAACGACCTGATGCAGTTCCTCTTCGCGGTCGACCGCGAGAACCGCCGCGTCGCGGACCGGTTCGACACCCTGAGCGTGCCCGCCCTGCGGGCCTTCCGCCTCATCGCTCAGCGAGCGGCGGCGGCGGATTGCCCGGTGACGATCTGCGGAGAGATCGGCGGCAAGCCGCTGGAGGCGATGGCCCTGATCGGATTGGGGTTCCGCAACCTGTCCATGTCGCCGGCCGCCATCGGCCCGGTAAAGGCCATGGTGCTCGGACTCGACGCCTCCGCCGTGGCGGCCGTGCTCGATGCCGAGATGAAGCGGGCGGGCGACGGTGCCTCCCTGCGGCCGGTCCTGACGGCCTTCGCCAAAGCGCACGGCGTGCCTATCTAGCGAGCGTCACGGCTTCTGCCGACAGCCGCAGGCACCCACGGACCCTGCGCGTCCGTTCGACATTCCTATTCCACAGTTGAGAGTATCCTTCGGGCGATGACCCCTATTCCCTCAGACCGTCTCGACGCCATCCTGACGCGGCACGACATCGTCACCGCGACGCTCAGCGCAGGCTCGGCCGATTCCGACAGCTTCGTCCAGCTGTCCCGGGAACTCGCCGAGCTCGACGGCGTGGTGGCGGCGATCCACGTCTATCGTGCGGCCGCGACGAACCTCGCGGAGATCGAGGCTCTCATCGACGAGCCCGGCGGCGATGCCGAGATGCGGGCGCTCGCCGCCGACGAGAAGCCTGAGGCGGAGGCCGGACTCGAGGCCGCCCACAAGGCGCTCCAGGTGATCCTGCTGCCCAAGGACGCCGCGGACGAGAAGAGCGCGATCCTCGAGATTCGCGCCGGCACCGGCGGCGACGAGGCCGCCCTCTTCGCCGGCGACCTGTTCCGCATGTATGCGAAATACGCCGACCTGAAGGGCTGGAAGGTCGACGTCATTTCGGAGAGCGAAGGCACCGTCGGCGGCTACCGCGAAGTCATCGCCGAGGTGAAGGGCAGGGGCGTGTTCGCCAAACTCAAGTTCGAGAGCGGTGCGCACCGTGTCCAGCGCGTGCCCGATACCGAGGCTCAAGGGCGCATCCACACCTCCGCCGCCACCGTGGCCGTGCTGCCGGAAGCCGAGGAGGTCGACATCGTCGTCAACGATGCGGATCTGAAGATCGACACGATGCGCTCGCAGGGCGCCGGCGGCCAGCACGTCAACAAGACGGAATCGGCGATCCGCATCACCCATCTTCCCTCCGGCATCGTCATCTTCGTCCAGGAGGAGCGCTCGCAGCACAAGAACCGGGCGCGGGCCATGTCGCTGCTGCGTGCCAAGCTCTACGATGCCGAGCGGACCGCGAAGGACGCGGTGCGGGCCGCCGACCGCAAGTCGCAGGTCGGCTCCGGCGACCGGTCCGAGCGCATCCGCACCTATAATTTCCCGCAGGCGCGGGTGACCGATCACCGGATCAACCTGACCCTCTACAAGCTCGAAGAGGTGCTCGCGGGCGAGGCTCTTGACGAACTCGTGGACGCCCTCATCACCGAGCATCAGGCGGAACTCATGGCCGCCGAAGGCATGGTGTGACGAGGGACGGCATGATCCTTCCCGGGCAGACGCGCCAGCAGGCCCTGCGGCACGCGGTCGCGATACTCTCCGAGGCAGGGATCGACGGAGCGGCGAGCGATGCCCGCTTCCTCCTGCTGCACGCCCTCGGCATCACGCAGACCGATCTCGTCCTCTACGGCAATAGGGTTCTCAACGAGGAAGGCGCTGCACGGTTCGGGGAAGCCGTGCGACGGCGCCTCGACGGCGAGCCCGTGGCCCGCATCCTCGGCGAGTG
This sequence comes from Methylobacterium marchantiae, assembly GCF_022179405.1. Taxonomy (GTDB): domain Bacteria; phylum Pseudomonadota; class Alphaproteobacteria; order Rhizobiales; family Beijerinckiaceae; genus Methylobacterium; species Methylobacterium marchantiae. The sequence continues at coordinate 4,701 of NZ_BPQT01000025.1, read as the reverse complement.
GGAATTCTGGGGCCTTCCCTTCGTCCTGAATGCCGCGACGCTGGTTCCGCGGCCCGATACGGAGACCGTGGTGGAAGCCGCACTGGCCCTTCATCCCGACCGCCATCGGCCGTTGCGGCTCCTCGACCTCGGAACCGGGTCCGGCTGCATCCTGGTCTCGCTCCTCAGCGAATGGGGGCAGGCTTTCGGAGTGGGACTCGACCGCTCTCACGAGGCGCTCGCCTGCGCCAGGACCAATGCCAGGATCAACGGCGTCGGGCGGCGTGCCGCCTTCCTCGTTGGCGACTGGTGCTCGCCCTTCGGCAAACCTTTCGACGTCATCGTCTCCAACCCGCCCTATATCCCGAGCGCGACGATTCCGACCCTGGCCGACGAGGTCCGCCTTCATGATCCGCACGCCGCCCTCGACGGAGGCGAGGACGGCCTCCTTGCCTATCGGTGGATCGTGGCGGAGGCGACAGGCAGGGTGAACGGTGAGCACGGCCGGCCGGCCCTTCTCGGTCCAGACGGGGCCCTCGTTCTCGAAGTCGGCTACGATCAGGCCGAGGCCGTGAGGCGGATCGGCATCGACGCAGGGTTCTCCCAAGCTTCGATCAGGCAGGATCTGGCGGGACATGCCCGTGTCGTTACGCTTTCAGGTCCTTTGTCTGCCGGTAACGGCGCCGAGAGCTGAAAAAGAGCTTGTTGTGCCCTTGGGGAGCCGCTAATGTCGGAGACAGATCGCGAACGGTCCGTTAAGGCGGATCGCGGTAGAAATGTCGGCGGCAACCAGTTCCGCGATATTTTTAGACGATCTCCCCACCATCGAGCTGATACGCACAAGAAGCCGTGTGGAAGCTCGATGACCTGAGCGCCAGACAACCGATACGCGCCGGAATGTGAGCGCAGGATTCGGTTGGCCGGACATATGGCAAACACGGCGAAATCGATCGCGGAACCATTGACCGGATCCTACGAGGCCAAGGACGAACCCCGAACCGGGTGAGTTTTCGTTGCCCGTGAGACCGCCGCATCTTCAGACGCTCCGATTTGAACGAGGGTCAATCGACACCGATGAGACCAAACCAGAATAGACGGATGCGCGGTCGCAACCGCCCCAAAGGTCCCAATCCGCTCACGCGTTCCTACGAATCCAACGGACCGGATGTGAAAATCCGAGGGACGGCTCAACACATTGCCGACAAATACGCCCAGCTCGCGCGTGATGCGCAGGCGAGCGGCGACCCTGTCGCGGCCGAGAACTATTTCCAGCACGGCGAGCATTACTTCCGCATCATCTCCGGTGCCCAGGAGCAGAACCGCCAGCAGAACGGTGGCTATGCTCGCAACGGCTACGAAGACGATGAGGACGGCGACGACGAGGGGCAGGGCGCGAGCCAGGGCTATGCCGCCAACGGCTACGGCAACAGCTCGGGCTACAACGAGGAATACGGTGATCCGGCCCAGCAGCCGCAGCCGCAATCCTACGAGCCGCGGCAGGATACACGGCAAGACACGCGACCGGATTCCCGGCCGGACTCGCAATCCGACCAGCGCAACACGCGCCGGGATCGCTTCCAGAACCGTAACGATCGCTCTCAGCGTTTCGACGGCAACCGCGACAACCAGCGGCAGGATTACGGGCGCCAGGACACCTCGCGCCAAGATACCTCGCGCCCGGATCAGGGACGGCAGGATTACAACCGCCAGGATTCCTTTCGGGGTGAGAATTCACGGCACGAGAATGCGCGGCAGGATCAGCCGCGCCAGGATTACGGCCGCCAGGACGCCGTGCGCCAGGATCAAAATCGACAAGATCAGCCGCGGACCGATTTCAACCGTGGCCAGGGTCGCAACGAGAGCCAGCGCTACGAAGGTCATCGCAGCGAGTACCAGGGCAACGACGGTTCGTCGCGGCAAGACCAGATGTCTCCGGACGCGTCACGTCAGGAAGCGGCTCGCCAGGAGCCTGTGAGGCAAGATCCCGTCAGACAGGATCCCGTCAGGCAAGACGTCGCCCGGCAGGAAGCACCACGCAGCGACAACCGTCGCTCGGCGGAAACGGCTCCCCGACGGTCCCGTCGGCGGGAGGAATCCGAACCGCGCTCCTTGGAAGACGTGGCGGCGTTGCCGGCCTTCCTGACGGCCGCCCCCCGTCCGGCCCCTGCTCCGGTCGCGGAACGCCCGGCCGAGGCTCCGGGCAATACGGAGCCGACGCGCGATCTCGCCGGCGACGTGCCGCGGGACGATGCGTCTTCTGCGGCGCCCAAGCCCCGCCGCCGCCGTCGTCCGCGTTTCGAAGGGTCCGACGGCTCGGAGGCCGGCGGCGTCAATGCAGGCGACGCACCGTCCACGGTGGAATAGTCCGTCTGATTTTTTACCCGTCCGATAGGAGAGCCGCCCCCATGATCCGGGGCGGCTTTCTCATACGGGCTATGTGGGTCGATGCATCGCCATGTGCCAATCGGCATAGGCATGAACACGATGATGCTGCCGGTTGCCGCGCCCGATCTCGCCGAAGGGCGCGATATCCCAGATCCAGGACCGGTCGGGAGCGGGAAGCGCACTCTCGTGGAGCAGATCGAAGCGTTCGACGACCCGGCCCTTCCGGTCTTCCGTCACCTGTTCGACATCTGTCAGCAGGCAGACACGCCCCCGCAGACGCGTCAGTCCTTCGAGATGGTTCATGACGATGCTGCGTCCGAGCCCGTCGGGAATCGAGCGACCGCGCGACTCGAACCAGTCCAGCGGCAGGATCGGCAGTTGTGAGAGAAGGTTGGCGGAGACGACGAAGTCGATCTCCTCACGGTCCAGGAACGCGAGCGGATCGGTGCAGCGCTCGCCCTCTCCTCTCAGCCAATCCACGCATCCGCTGAGATCGGCGACCTGCAGGGTAACGTTCGTATAGCGGCGTACCGCAAGACGTGCCGGCCAGAGATGGATCATGTCCACCAGAATCACCTTCTCGAAGCATTCGGCAAGATAGGGAAGAGGCACGTCGTCGAGGAGGCCGGAGCCGAGGATGACGGTCGTGCGCCGGCGAACGAGATCCGCCGATGCCTGCCTAATGATGGACCGTGACGCATCGAGATGAGCTGCCCATGCCGCATGCCGGCGCCGCGAGCGCGACATCAGAAGGACGCTTTCGCGCAGATAGCCGAGCCGTCGCTGCGTCAGCGAGGCCGGCGTCGTCAGGTAGTGGAAAAATTCGATCAGCACGATGTCGAGCGCTCAGCGATCAGACCCTGAAACGGCGCGCGACGAGGCGAACCGTGCGACGGGCCTCGCGTGCCGTGAGGGCATGATAGGTCTCGAACACGCCGCGCCATTCCTCCGGCGTCATGTCCACTTCGGGCTTGGCCTCGATGAACAATCTGAGAGACGTCCAGCCGAACCCGACGGTCCGGAACAGAAGAAGCAAGGGGGCATGATCCGACGAGCGGAACGCGCCGAGCGCCATCTCGGTGGGAATGTCGGCGATCCGCGCCGTGATCAGGGCCGCCTGCTGAATATTGCCCCTGGCGAGCAGGGCCACGACGACCTTCTCCTGCTGTTCGATATCCGCGACGGTGTAACCCTGTGCGGAGGCGGGAACCGGCATGCCAGGTGATTTCGGGCGGCCTCCACCGGGATCGGCGGTAGCGCGGCGCAAGTGTCGAAGGTGGTTCGGCTTGTCGGCTCTTTCCTCCAGCATTTCGAGCAGGTCCGCATCGGCGGCGGCGAGGTCGGCGAGAGTCCCGAAGGTCGTCTCGGAGAGTTTCGCCCGATTGTTTGCGACGACGGTCCGGCGCACCGCCGGTCCTCCCCTCTGGACGAGGACGTCGGTGACGCGTTCGTTCAGAACGGACCGGCGCGCGAGGGCGCCCAGATGTTCCTGCCCGCGCATGCCGGCGATCGTCACGAGGTCGTCCTCGACGATCCTGGCCGAACGGGCGAGGACCGGGCAGGCCACGCTGGCCGCCGCATCGTAGGCGAGATCGCGCACGACTTTCGCGGGGGCGTTGGGGATGTCGGCGAGGATGTTCGAGAGGGCGGCCCGCGATGCCGATTCCGCCGGCCGGGCCAGCACCAGGATCACGTCATCGAAAGCCTGGACCTGAGCTTCGCCGAGAACGCTCGCCTGGGCGGTGAACAGATGGGTCACACGGCGGAGAATGGCCCTTCGGCTCTGGGCTCCTCCCGAAGTGGCGGCCCGTTCGACATCCGCCAGAAGTGACTCGATCATGGAGCGGCAGCCCGAAACAGTGACGACGGTTCTCGGACGGGAACGAGACCGGCAACACCCATCCCTCTTGGACCGGACGACAGCTTCCGATCCGAAGGTCTGGCCCGCTGAACGCGGTCACGTTCTTCCAGGATGGATCGTGACACGGGAAGTGTTACGAATGTGAATATCGGAGGAACTTAAGCGCGGCAGTTTCGGTTCATCGGTGGAGCAAAGGCGCTCGATCGATCAAGGATTTCTCGTGTCCAGCCTCATCCGCATTCTCCTCGCAATTTTTCTGCCTCCGATTGCGGTGCTTCTGACCGTCGGGATCGGGGTTCAGTTCTTTCTGAACATCCTGCTGTGCATTCTGTTCTACCTTCCCGGCTCGATTCATGCGCTCTGGATCGTGATGCGGGATCGGTGATGGGTTTTTGACGTGGCAAAACCCGCTGCGTTGATGTTTCGCAGCGGGCTCTTGTTTTTAAAGGGATGTCATCGGACACGACGAAGCCCGC
>NZ_BPQT01000024.1 GCF_022179405.1 Methylobacterium marchantiae | reverse complement strand
CGGGTTTTCCGGAGGCCCCAACTCTTGCGAGGATGGAGCCATGACGAAGCGAACCCCACCGTTTTCCCTTGAGGTCCGTGAGCGCGCTGTGCGGATGGTGCTGGAGCACCAGGGCGATCACGACTCTCAGTACGGAGCGATCCGCTCGATTGCCGCCAAGATCGGCTGTTCGGGCGAGACATTGAGGAACTGGGTGCGACAGGCCGAGCGCGACCAGGGTGTGCGAGCCGGACCGACAACGGACGAGCGCGAGCGGATCAAGGCCCTGGAGCGAGAGAACCGGGAGCTCCGGCAAGCCAACGAGATCCTGAGGAAAGCGTCAGCGTATTTTGCACAGGCGGAGCTCGACCGCCCGTTCAAGCGATGATTGCGTTCATCGACGAGCACCGCGCCACCTGCGGGGTCGTCCTTCGAGAGCCTCAGGATGAGGCCGATCTGCAGAGTGCTGCCGATCGCCCCGTCGACGTACCACGCTCATGCCGCGCGGCGGACCGATCCCGAGAGGCTGCCGGCCCGAGCCAGGCGGGACGCGGCGCTCATGGCCGAGATCCGGCGCGTGTACGAGGCGAACTTCCGGGTCTACGGCGTGCGCAAGGTTTGGCGGCAACTCGCCCGCGAGGGGATCGTAGCCGCCCGCTGCACGGTGGCTCGGTTGATGCGGGTGATGAGCTTGGCTGGCATCGTCCGGGGACGCAGGGTCCGCACGACCATTCCCGATCCGGCGGCGGCCTGTCCGCTCGACCGGGTCAACCGGCAGTTCAAGGCCGCGTGCCCGAACAGATTGTGGGTCGCGGACTTCACCTACGTGGCGACCTGGCGTGGCTTCGTTTACGCCGCCTTCGTGATCGACGTCTTCGCGCGCCGGATCGTAGGCTGGCGTGTGTCGCGCTCCGCCCGGGCCGACTTCGTGCTCGATGCCCTGGAACAGGCCCTGCACGAGCGCCGCCCTTTCGCCGGTGGCGGTCTCGTCTGTCACTCCGACCGCGGGTCGCAATACGTCAGCATCCGCTACACCGAGCGTCTCGCCGAGGCAGATATCGAACCCTCCGTCGGTAGCGTCGGAGATTCCTACGACAATGCGCTCGCCGAGACGGTGATTGGCCTGTTCAAGGCCGAGGTGATCCATCGGCGCGGCCCGTGGCGAGGCTTCGAAGCCGTGGAATACGCCACGCTCGAATGGGTCGATTGGTTCAACAACCGCCGACTGCTCGAACCGATCGGGAATATCCCTCCCGCCGAGGCCGAAGCCCGCTACTATGCCAAAGCCGAGGCTCAACCCTTGGCCGCCTGAACCCAAACCAAATGGTCTCCGGAAAACCCGGCGCGGTTCA
>NZ_BPQT01000023.1 GCF_022179405.1 Methylobacterium marchantiae | reverse complement strand
CGCGCTCGGTCGTCGGTTCCAGCCCCGGCAGGGTCGGCCTGCCCCGAGCCGGGGCGTCGGCGCGCACGGTCACGACCGTCTTCCTCGGTGTCTTGTTGATCATTGGCCGAGTTCTAGCCGGGAATATTTTGAATTCAAGAAACTTTGCTGGCGAGTTCGGTCCGATCGGAAACAAAAAATTTGGACCGCGTGTATAAAAAATTCAAATTCTTACCATCGAAGGCTTTTGCGTCGGAGAATGACGCGGTGCGATATCGATCACGGGCTTTGTCGAAAAGGATACTGTACGCAGTGCCCCGGGAGGAACATTCCAACGTTCTATACCGTTCAGCTTTCGACTTCGCGGCGCCCGGCGCATGCCGTGTCCGGGCGGACCCGATCGACGAAAGAGGAACGGTTCGATGAGCAGCACGACGGACAAGATCAAGGGCCTCGCCAACGAAGCCGTCGGCAACATCAAGCAGGGTATCGGCTCTGCCACCGGCAACGAGAAGCTGCAGGCCGAAGGCAAGGCGCAGGAGCTGAAGGGCGAGGCCCAGAAGACGGTGGGCGATGCCAAGGACGGCATCAAGGGCGCCGCCCAGAGCGCCGCCGACGCCGTCAAGAAGATCTGAGACTCGCGAAAATCCAATCACGCACGATGGTCGGGAGCGTCGTCGGGGCTTTGCCCGCCACGATGACCCGACCGAGTGGATCAGGGGCTGGCCCCGTCTTCCGCTCGCAAGAAGGAGATGTATCCATGAACAGAGATCATTTCGACGGCGGTGTCCGCAATCTGCAGGGCCGGGGCAAGTCGGTCCTCGGTGCCGTGACGGGACGCGCGCGCCAGCAGGTCGAAGGCGCCTACGACCAGGCTGCCGGCGCCGCGCAATACGCCTATGGCGAAGCCCGCGACACGGTGAGCGATCTGCGCCGCGACGGCGAGCGCTTCATCGACGAAGCGAGCGCACGGGCCCATGCCCTGGCCGACGAGGCGCAACAGCGCGGACACGCCATCGCTGATCGCGGCTACGCCCTGGCCGACGAGGCCCAGCGCCGCGGTCGCCATTACCGGGGCGAGGCCGTGCGCCGCGGACGGGCCGTGGCGGCTCGGGCTGACGAGAACAAGGCCATGACGCTCGCCCTCGTGGCGGCGGCCGCCTTCGGCCTCGGCTGGCTCCTGCGGCCGTCGCGCTGAGACGATCCCGGCGGCGTCTTCTTACGACGGCTGATCCGGCCTAAAGATCACCCTCGCGGCACGGAGCCGCGCGGGAAGCGGCAGCCATGACGGTGCGGAACTGGTTTGACCTGACGACCGGGGAGATCGGTGCATCCGCTATGGATCGCGCCATCGCCGTCCTTCCCGTGGCGGCGGTCGAGCAGCACGGTCCTCATCTGCCGCTCTCCACGGATGTCACCATCGCCGATGGCTACCTTTCCCGTCTGGCGGAGCTCGATTCGGGCGAGCTCGATATCCTCCTCCTGCCGGTCCAGAGCGTCGGCAAGTCGGACGAGCACGACGCATTCCCCGGCACCCTCACGCTGACGGCCGAGACGGCCCTGCGCGCCTGGATCGAGATCGGCCGCAGCATTCACGGCGCGGGATGCGGCAAGCTCGTCCTCGTGACCTCGCATGGCGGCAATAGCGGCCTGATCGACCTCGTGGCGAGCGACCTGCGCGGCCTCGGCATGCTCGCCGTCACCACCGCCTGGAGCCGGTTCGGATACCCGGCGGGCCTGTTTCCAGAAGACGAGATCAGGCACGGCATCCATGCCGGCGCCGTCGAGACGGCACTGATGCTGGCCTTGAAACCCGACGCGGTGCGGAGCGAGGCCATCGCCGATTTCACACCCCGCTCAGTGACGATGGAGCGGGACTTCTCCCATCTGCGCGCCGGCCGGCCCGCCGCCTTCGCCTGGAAGGCACAGGATCTCCACCCGTCCGGTGCCATCGGCAATGCGACCCTCGGCACACGGGAGGCCGGTCTCGCGGCCCTCGATCACGGCGCCCGCGCCTTCCTCGCGCTCCTGCGCGACGTGGATCGCTTCCGCCTCGATCAGTGAGGAACCGTCGTCGCGCTCACTCCTCGTCCTCGGTCTCCGGGGTGCGGCCGGGCCAGGTGACGATCTGGTCGAGAAGCTCGTCGGTGGTGAACTCCTCCTCGTTGCCCGAGACGCGGCCGCGCACCGAGATGCCGGCCTCGTGGACGCTGGCCTGACGGCCGGAGACGAGGGGATGCCAGGGATAGAGATCGTGCCCGTCGCGCACCAGGCGATAGGCGCAGGTCGGCGGCAGCCACGGAATGGTCCGCACGGCCTCGGGCGTCAGGCGGACGCAATCGGGCACCCGCCTCTGGCGATTGACGTAATCCCGACAGCGGCAGCCCAGCCCGTCGAGGAGGGTGCAGCCCACATCGGTATGATAGACCTCACCGGTATCGTCGTCCTCGAGCTTGAGCAGGCAGCACCGGCCGCAGCCGTCGCACAGGCTCTCCCACTCGGCCGACGACATCTCGTCGAGGGTCTTCTCACGCCAGAACGGCTCGACGGCCCGGCGGCCGGAACGCCCCGGAGCGACCCTGGCGGATGTGCGGTCGCTCATCCGGGAGCACCTTCGGTTTCGGGAATGGAGAGGGGACGCGTATGGCCTCCTCTGACGCATGTGGGAGGCATCGGCAAGGGATGCCACCACCGCGCCCCATTCGAGCGTCAAGGTTAACGAAGGGTTATTTTCTCGAACGCCGAGACTTCTCCTCCGCCGGGCGCATTATGGGTGGAGAATCGATTCACGCGGCCGGTCGTGGCGGTGCGGGCCATGCGGGTCCGATGTGGATCGCGAGGCCTCGCGAACGGGCGCGGAGCTTGGTAGGGCTGACCCCGCGGCATCGGCGAGCGATGCCGGCGATGCGTTGAGGACAGAGATCACGTCGTGCGCCTGCCCAAAGCCACCTCGCTCCTGACGCGGATCAAGCGTGCCTCCCTCGGCTTCGACGCCTGGGTGAATGCCAGCCTGTACGACAGTGGCCGCTCCACCGCCGAGACCTACGAGCGCTTCCAGGAGCGGATGCAGGTCTTCTCCGTGCGCGGCTGGAAGCGCGTCTTCCTCGATCTCACCAGCGAGGCCGTGACGCTCGGCACCGGTGGCGCGGTGGTGATGCTGGCCCTGGCACAGCCCGCCTTCAACCTCACCAGCGACAACTGGCTGAAGCAGCAGGACCTCGCCGTCACCTTCCTCGACCGCTACGGCGTCGAGGTCGGGCGGCGCGGCATCAAGCACGACGACTCGCTGAAGCTCGACGACTTTCCGGACAGCATGATCAAGGCGCTGGTCTCGACCGAGGACCGGCGCTTCTACGAGCATTGGGGCATCGACCCGATCGGGACGGCCCGCGCCCTCGTCTCGAACTCGCGCGGCGGCGGCAACACCCAGGGCGGCTCGTCGATCACGCAGCAGCTCGCCAAGAACCTGTTCCTGACCAACGAGCGCTCGCTGGAGCGCAAGGTCAACGAGGCGTTCCTGGCATTGTGGCTCGAGAGCCATCTCAGCAAGAACGAGATCCTCAAGCTCTATCTCGACCGGGCCTATATGGGCGGCGGCACCTTCGGCGCGGTCGCAGCGGCCGATTACTATTTCGGCAAGCCGCTGAAGGATGTCAGCCTCGCCGAGGCGGCGATGCTCGCCGGCCTGTTCAAGGCGCCGACGAAATATGCGCCGCACGTGAACCTGCCCGCGGCGCGCGCCCGCGCGGGCGACGTCCTGCACAACATGGTGGAGGCCGGCTTCGTCACCGAAGGCCAGATCCAGACGGCCCTGCGCAACCCGGCGACGCCGGTGACCCGCACCCGCGACATCACCGCCGATTACTACCTCGACTGGGCCTTCGGCGAGATCAAGGGCATGGCCGATGCCGGGCGCCTGCGCAGCGACCGCGTGCTGACGGTGAAGACCCCTCTCGATATCGGCATCCAGAAACGCGCCGATCAGGCCGTCGAGAACATCCTGCGCCAGTACGGCGACCAGTACGACGTCGACGAGGCCGCGATGGTCATCCTCGATCCGGACGGGGCTCTGCGGGCGATGGTGGGCGGCGCCGATTACGGGGAGAGCCAGTTCAACCGGGCCACCGATTCCCTGCGTCAGCCGGGCTCCTCGTTCAAGCCCTACGTCTACGCGGCGGGCCTCGCCGCCGGCCTCTACCGGCCGGACACCAAGGTCGTGGACCGGCCGGTCTGCCTCGGCAACTGGTGCCCGCAGAATTACGGCCGCTCGTTCTCGGGCGCCACCAACCTCACCGTGGCGGTGGCCAAGTCCATCAACACGATCCCGATCCAGATCTCCATCGCGCTCGGCAAGGCCATCGGCATCAAGGGCGACTTCCCCGCCGCCAAGGCCGGCCGCGCCAAGATCGTCGACATGGCCCATCGCATGGGCATCACCACGCCGCTCACCGATTCGGTGTCCCTGCCCATCGGTTCGGCGGAGGTGAACGTCATCGATCAGGCGGCGGCCTATGCGGTCTTCGCCAATGGCGGCCGCAAGGCCAAGCCCTACGCGGCGATGGAGGTGCGGAACTCGTCGGGCGAGGTGATCTACCGCCATGCCGACGAGAAGCCCGAGCAGATCCTCTCCACCCAGGTCGTGGCCGACATGAACTTCATGTTGAATAAGGTGGTGGAAGAGGGGACCGGCCGCCGCGCGCAGCTCGAAGGCATCAAGGTCGCGGGCAAGTCCGGGACGACCAACGCCTACAAGGACGCCTGGTTCGTGGCCTATACCGGCAACTTCGTCGGCGCCGTCTGGTTCGGCAACGACGATTCCACCTCCACCAACAAGATGACCGGCGGCTCGCTGCCCGCCATGGCCTGGCACGACGTGATGGAGACCGCCCATCAGGGAATCGAGCTGAAGCCGATGCCGGGCCTCAAGGAGAATGCGCGTCCGGTGGCACAGGCAGGAACCGCCTCGGCGCCGGTCAACGCCGCCGCGAGCGCGGCCGGCAAGCTCTCGCGGCGCTCGTTCGAGGTCATCGGCAGCATGAACGGGCTGTTCCGCACCGTCGAGAAGGGCGCGCCGGCCGGTTCCCGTGCCGCAGCGGGCGAGAGCACCGGCGATGTCGCCGACGGCGCCCGCTCGGTCGGCGGCCGGATCGGCATCCCGTAACGACAGTGTCCACACGGGTCCAGGATTCCAGCCCTCCCATGAGCACGACCACCAAACCCGCCCGGCCGGGCGCGTCGCTGGATGTCGCGGGCGTCGCCGGCCGCGGAAGCCGGGCGCTCCGCAGATTCCTGCGCAGGACCTCCACCGTCGGGCTCGTCGTGTACACCCTCGCCCTGGGCGCGGGGCTCGGACTGGCGACGGCCGATTACGCGACGCGCGGCGGCTATCCGTTCGGCGGCGTGTCGGTGGGAAGCTGGACGGCGTGGCCGCGGACCGGTTCCCTCGGCGCCGATCCCTATGCCCGCGCGGTGAATGCGCGGCGCGGGGAAATCCCCCTCGCGGTCGGGGAAGGGCTGCTCCTCACCGCGGCGCAGGACGACCAGGGCCGTGCCCTCGATGCGAGCTGCACCTATCGGATCGCCGGAGTGACGCCGCCGGCCCGGGCCTGGACCCTCACCGTCGCCGGGCGCGGCAAGCGTGACCCGGAGCGACCGGTGCTGCGCGAAGGCTTCACCTCGACGGAGGTGCTGCGTGAGGTGGATGGACGCTTCGCCATCCTTCTCGCCCCGGATGTCCGGCCCGGCAATTGGCTGCCGATGCCCCGCGCCGAGGGGCCGGTGCGGCTGGCGCTGCGCCTCTACGACACGCCGGTGGCGGCGAGCGCCGGAACGGTGGAGCGATCCGCCGTCCCCACGATCGCCCGTACGGGATGCGCGGAATGAGCCCGCGCGGCCGCCTCGTCCTCGCGACGCTCGCCGGTCTGGTCCTGGCTGGTCTGGTCCATATCGCTGTGGTGCTGGCGATCCCGAGCCTGTCGGAATCCGATGCGCTGACGAAGGCGCGCACCAGCGAGACCCTCGACCACGCGATGCCGGTCTACACGCTCTCCACCGGCATCAACCCGGCCCCCGCCGAGGCGTGGCTGCCGATCCCCGACCCGTCCGTGGCAGTTGGCATCTGCGCCTACAATCTCGCCGAGGGTCCGATGCGGGTCTCGGCCAGGACCGGCGCCCTGATGCTGTCGCTCGCCGTCCACGGACGGCGGGGAGCCTTCTATGCCGTGACCGATCAGGCCGCGGTGCGGGGTGCCCTCGATCTCGTGATCCTCACCCGCGCGCAATATGACGAGGCTTTGGCCAACGAGGACGAGAACGACGTGAGCCGCGACGTGCGCATCGTCGCCACCGAGCGGGAGGGGTTCGTGGTCGTCCGCGTGGTTGCGGCCCTGCCGAGCCAGCGGCAGGCGGCGAACGAAGCGGTCCAGGCCGTCTCCTGCACCATCGACAGCCCGACCGAGGACGCCGCGAAATCCGGCGGCTGATGCCTTCTCCGATTGTCCGACAGGCTTCGGACGTCGGGAAGCAGCTTTACAGCCGGGGGTCGCCCGCTCAGTATTTCGCGACGATGGGCAGGGCCGCCTGGGGAGCGGGCGCCTCCACCAAGCCGCAGCGGGCCTCGGCCTCCAGCGGCAGCAGCGGGTCGAGGAGCGCCCGGCGTCCATCGAGCCCGGCGAGGCTGCGCTCGGCCGAGACGCCCTCGACGGAGGGAACCTCGATGACGAGATGCTGAAGCGCGTAGCGGTAGCGCTCCGACCGCACGCCCGTCTCCAGCCGGACCCAGGCGACGAGGCAACGGTTCTCGGCGACCCGCATGGCGGCCTGGCGGATGTTCTCGTCGTCGAGGCTTTTCACGAAGGGCAGGCTGCGCAGGCGCAGGGTATCGGCATCCGCCACCCGCGCCGCCGTCGCCACGAAGAGCGGGATCAGGCGCGCATCCGCGGTGATGTCGTCCGAAAGGCGGCGATAGCGAGAGACCGGCGAGCGGAAGGAGCCCGAGATCAGCGCCGCGTGGTAGGTGGTGACGTCGTCGTCGCGCCAGTTCGGCGGCAGCACGCGGGTGCGGGTCAGGTTCGCCAGAATGTCGATGAAGGCCTCGCGCTCGGCGGCCGGCATCAGGAAGCGCCAGGCGCGGTCGCGCAGGGTGCGCTCATCGTCGGTGAAGGGAAAATAGGAGGCCGGCTCGTTGCGATAGCGGGCCGCCACGGTTCCGGTGGTCGCGACGAGGCTGTTCCAGGCGCTCGGGGCGGGGCGGCCGAAATCGCCTTCCTGGGCGCAGGCGCTCAGCAGCAGGGAGACGGCGATCGACGCGATCCGGACCATGCGCCCGGACGGGCTGACGGGGTGGAACGCCGGCATCACGCTTCCTTAGATCTGGAGATCCGACGGAGTCCGTTCGGTGACGAAACCTGCCGGGTCCGACGGCGGGATCGGAGACGTCAGGATCGGCGGCGCTGGCGAGGCGCGGGTGCTGCCGGCTCGGGCATGCGCTCGTAGCGGACGCCTGTGAACAGCAGGATCTCGCCGCGTAGTGCTCCGTCATCCTCGGCGTCGCGACGGAAGCGGCGGGCGGCGGGCTGGCGGAACGCCACCACGCTCGCCGATGGGCGCGGCATCGAACGGTCGCTTGGCCCGACAGGTGAATCCACGCTGTGAGCCTTGCCAATGAGGGACTTGCGGTCAGGCGTCATCGCGGGCGATCCCATCGATCCTCGGTCTGCATCACCCGATCCTGCCGGACTCGTCCGCTCGAATCCCGCCGGGGCGCTGCCCCGTCCGGATCCTCAATCGATCGTGATGCAGGGGGAGATCATCACGGGGTGGTTAACGGAATGTTTCTCCCGCCCGTCGATTCGAAGGAAAGCGCAGCGCGGCCGAACCGGGGAAACGACCCGCGTGACAATTTCGCCGCAAGTGGGGAAGCTCCGGGATTCAAAGCGCAAAATCCTTCTGGCTTGCAACTTGCTTCGAATTTTACTGCCCATGGCGGGCGTTTCCTCCCTTGCACTCGGCCCCGCTCGTCCTTCGAGCGGGGCTTTTTTTGTCGCCGGCCTCCCATGCCCGCTCTCGATGAGTGTGACCGGTGCGACACGCCCATGCCTTCCTCCATGCGTCCGCCATGCTTGACCGGAACCGGGGCGGCATCCCGCGCGCTTGCTAACTCATGGGTGCGCCCGATATGCCGCCTCAATCCGATCCGAGCGAAGGACAACGCAGAATGCGCGTGTTAACGACACGACCCTCCAGCCCCTCGAAGGGCCTGTCCCTGGCCCTGAAAGCCGCCCCCTTCGCCCTTCTCCTGCTTGCGGCCGGCCCCGCCCAGGCTCAGCGCGAAGACCAGGGTCTGCAGCTCGGCTGCGCCAACGACTATTTCCGCCTCTGCGCCGGCGTCGATCCCAACAGCAGCGATGCCGAGAAGTGCATGGAACGCAATCGTCCGCGCCTTTCGGCCGAGTGCCGCAACGCCATTGGCGACTACGATCGCCGCAGCGGCGGCAAGTCCCAGAAGCGCGGATCGACCGACAACTGAGCGGTCTCTGACCGGGCGGAGACCGGTTCGCTGCGGGAGTGCGTGTCGGCACGGCATCGAACCGGACCCGGCGTTCGGATCGATGCTATAGGCCCAGGTTCCCGCAAGACTGGCCGGCCGTTCCGGACCGGACGATGAACGAGGCTCGTGCGCCATGGCCCTGACCGTCGCGGTTCAGATGGACCCGATCCGGGCGATCAAGATCGCCGGTGACACCACCTTCGCCCTGCTCCTCGAAGCGCAGGCGCGAGGGCACGACCTCCTGTTCTACACGCCCGACCGGCTCTCCATGCAGGGGCAGGTGGTGACGGCGCGGGTCGAGCCCCTCCGGGTCCAGGACGTGGAGGGCGCTCACGCGACGCTCGGCCCCGTGGAGCGGGTGGACCTCGCCGATGTCGACGTGGTGCTGATGCGTCAGGACCCGCCCTTCGACATGGCCTACATCACCGCGACCCACATGCTGGAGCGGATCCATCCGCGCACGCTCGTAGTGAACAACCCGGCCGAGGTGCGCAACGCGCCGGAGAAGCTGTTCGTCCTCGATTTTCCGAAGCTCATGCCGCCGACCCTGATCACCCGCGACAAGGCGGAGATCGAGGCGTTCCGGGCCGAGCACGGCGCCATCGTGATGAAGCCGCTCCACGGCCACGGCGGTGCGGCGGTGTTCCGGGTGCTGCCGGAAGACGCCAATTTCGGCTCGATGTTCGACCTGTTCTCGGTGACGTTCCGCGAGCCGTGGGTGGTCCAGCGCTTCCTGCCCAAGATCACCGAGGGCGACAAGCGCATCATCCTCGTGGACGGCGAGCCGCTCGGCGCCATCAACCGGGTGCCGGCCCTCAACGACATCCGCTCCAACATGGTTCGCGGCGGGGCCGCCTCGGCTTCCGATCTCACCGAGCGCGAGCGCGAGATCTGCGCCACGATCGGTCCGGAACTCCGCCGCCGCGGCCTGATCCTCGTCGGCATCGACGTGATCGACGGCAATCTCACCGAGATCAACGTCACCTCTCCCACGGGCATCCGCGCGATCAAGCGGCTCGGGGGGCCGGACCTCGCCGTGTCCGTCTGGGATGCGATCGAGGGACGGCTCGCCGCCTCGGCCCGACGGGATTAAGCCGCCTTTAAGCGCGGGCGCCTAACCATCGGGGCCGGTATCCTCATCCGCCAGCCCGGTCGGTTCATCCCATGACGCAGAGTCTGCATTCCGGCCGGACGTGCGGATTCCGTCGGTGACGACCCCGAGCCTGACGATGCGGCTGGCGCGGATGATCCTGGTCGGAGGGATCGCGACCCTGCTCTATGCCGGGTCGAGCCTGGCGATGACGACGCTCGCCGGCCTGCCCCTCACCCTGGCCTCGCCCCTGTCCTACGGGCTCGCCTCGATCTGGTCCTATGCCGGACATCGCTGGCTGACCTTCGGCGACAGGCAGCCCGCGCCTCGTTCGGCCCTGCGGTTCTCCGCGCTGACGATGGCCGGGTACGGCGCGGCCGCGGCGATTCCCGCCCTCGTGACCGACACCTTCGGCGGACCGCCCTGGCTCTCCATCCTCGTCGTCTGCATCGCCATCCCGGCGGCGAATTACATGATCTTGAGCCGGCACATCTTCTCCGGCTCCTCGCCGGCAACGCAGGCGGGAATGGGGCAGCCGGGATGAGGTCCGACGTGGTGTCCTTCTCGGCCGAACCGCAGCCGGATTCCCTCCCGTCGCGGGCGTTGCCGCTGGGATCGAGGGCGGCTTCCTCGATCCTCGTCTTCCTCGTGCTGGTCTTCGCTCTCGCGACCCGGGCCGGGCAGCTTCTCAACGATCCCGACAGCCAATGGCACATGGCGGTCGGCCGCTGGATCGTCGCCCATCGGGCGGTGCCGTGGACGGACCTGTTCTCGCACACCTTCGCCGGCGCGCCCTGGATCGCCAAGGAATGGGCCTCGCAGGTCCTGCTCTACGGCGCCTATGCCGGCGCCGGCTGGTGGGGGGTCTGCATGCTGACCATCCTGGTCATCGCCGCCTCGCTCGCCGGCCTGCATCTGTGGCTGGCGCGCCGGATCTCCGCCACGGCCGCCCTCATGGTCGTGACGGCCGCCTTCATCGTCCTCGGCCCCCATCTCCTCGCCCGGCCGCACGTCTTCACGGTGCCGATCCTCCTCGTCTGGACAATGGGCCTCGTGACGGCACTGGAGCGGGGGAGGACGCCGTCACTCTGGCTCGCCCTGGCGATGGCGGCCTGGGCCAACCTGCACGGCAGCTACCCGATCGGCCTCGTCATCGCCGGTAGTCTCGCGGGGGAAGGCGTCTTCTCCGGCCCTCGTCCGGAATGGATCGGCAGGGCGGTGCGCTGGGCCGGCTTCCTGGCGCTCGCCACGGCGGCATCCTCCCTGACGCCCTACGGCTATGCCCCGTTCCTGGTGAATCTCGGCCTCTTCAACAGCGGCGAATCCCTGCCCTTCATCTCGGAATGGCAACCGCTCGGCCTCGACGGCGCGGGTGTGATCGCGGGTGCGATGCTCATCGGCGGCATCGTCATCCTGTCGGCTGCGCCGCGACGGAACCTGTTCCGGCTCGGTCTGATCGCGCTCCTCGGCGTGATGATGATTCGCCACTCCCGGTTCGCGGACCTGTTCGTCCTGGCCGCGCCGATCCTGGTGGTGGGTCCCGCTCTCGCGCGCTTCCCGAGGCTGCGCGCCGAGCCGGCGCGTGCCGTCTCGATGCGCTGGGGCCTCATGATCTTGGCAGGTGCCCTCACCGCGTTCACCACGGCGCTGCTGGTCTCGCCGCGCCTGAGCGCCGAGATGACTCCGCTCGCCGCCCTCGATGCGGCGCGGTCGAAGGGGCTCACCGGGCCGGTCTACAACGACTACGATTTCGGCGGCTTCCTGATCCGGTCCGGCGTGCCGACCTTCATCGACGGGCGCAGCGACCAGCTCTTCCTCGGCGGCTTCATGAACGGCCTCCACCAGGCCCTCGACGCACCTGGGAACGAGAGATTCGCCGCCCTGCTGGCGCGCCACGGCGTCACCTGGGCCCTGGTCCGGAGGGAGGGCCTGAGCGCCGATCACCTGCGTCGCCTGGAAGGCTGGCGCCTGCTCCATCAGGACGAGGTCGCGGCGGTCTATTACGATGCCGGCCCCGCACCGACCCAGCCGTGAGTTTCCCTGCGTCCCCGCATCGTATCGTGGAGGCTGCCCGATCGGGTGGGGTTCCACCGCACCCGTCCGAGACAGCAGGGCGAGGTTGAAGAGGGCGAGCCCGGCCGATCAGCCCTTCGACGCGCTCACCGCCAGTTCCGGCTTGTGGTTCAGGGTCTGGAACACGACGCAATAGCGCTCGGTGAGCTTGAGCAGCTGGTCGAGCTTCTCCTGCGGCGCGTCGGTGTCGAGGGCGAAGTTCAGGCGGATCGCGCGGAAGCCCACGGGCGCTTCCTTGTCGACGCCGAGGGTGCCGCGGAAGTCGAGGTCGCCCTCGGCGCTCACGGTACCGGCGCGCAGCTCGATCTCGAGGGCGGTCGCCACCGCCTTGATGGTCACGCCGGCGCAGGCGACCAGCGCTTCGAGCAGCATGTCGCCCGAGCAGAGTTCGAGGCCCGACCCGCCGGTGGCGGGGTGGAGGCCGGCGACGGCGAGGGCCCGGCCGGTCTCGACCTTGCAGGCGATGGACGTGTCGTCGAGGGTGCCCCTGGCCTTGAGAGTGATGACCGCCGATTCGGGCGTGTTGCGGTACTGGTCCTTCAGCGGGGCCTGGAGCGAGCGCAGGGTGGTGGCGTCCATCGGGTGTTTCCTCGATCGTCTTGGTGCGATGATCTCGGCGTCTAACGTGGGATGCGCGCGGACGCCAGAGAAGCCCTCACCACCATTGCGCCGCCTCGGTGGGAGCGGCGGCCTGGGCCGGTTTCAGGGACCGGTCGAGGGCGGCGAGGATGCGGCGGGTCGCGGCCTCGCTATGGGGCGAGGCCGGATCGCGGGGCCGGGCGAGCGCGAGGGGAATCGCATCGTCGAGGCGGCCGGGTTTCGGGCGCATCACCACCGCCCGGTCGGCGAGCGCAACCGCCTCGCCGACATCGTGGGTGACGATGAGGATCGTCGGCTTCGTCTCCTGCCACAAGGCGAGGAGGTGGCGGTGCAGATCCTTGCGGGTGAAGGCGTCGAGCGCCGAGAACGGCTCGTCGAGGAGGAGCACGCGCGGGTTCGCCACGAAGGCGCGGGCGATCGAGACGCGCTGCTGCTGCCCGCCCGAGAGCTCGCGAGGCCATCTGCGGCCATGTTCGGCGAGCCCCACCATGTCCAGGGCGTGGGCGATGCGCCCCCGGCGCTCCGCTCTGGCGAGATGGGCGAGGCCGAAACCGACATTGTCCGCCACATCGAGCCAGGGCAGCAGCCTCGGTTCCTGGAAGACCAGCCCGACGCCGGGATGCGGCTCGACGATCGCCTCGCCGTCGAGGACGATGCGGCCCTCGCTCGCCCGGTCGAGCCCGGCGACGAGCCGCAGCAACGTGGTCTTGCCGCAGCCGGACCCGCCGATGAGCGCGACGATCTCGCCCTGCGGCACCGAGAGGTCGATGCGCTCCAGCGCCCGCGTGCCGTCGGAATAGGTCTTGGACAGACTATCGAGGGTCAGCATCGAACTCTTCCAGCATCCGGACGATCACCGGGTGCAGCAACGGCAGGTGCACGGTGGCGATCTCCCACATGTCGCGCGAACGGATGCGGTAGTATTCGTGCCGAAGCAGGTTGCCGATGCGGATGATCGGATCCCAATGAATATCCGGATAGCGGCCGCGCAGATCGGCGGGCAACTCCTTGGCGGCTTCCGAGATGATCTGGACTGCCCGCTCCACCGCCCGCTCATACAAGAAGTTGCCTTGGACCTCGGTGAAATCCTTGTCCTTCGTGGCAGCGACGATGCCATCGATCTGGTCGAGGATGTGCCGAAGGCGGATGTCGGGAGCCTTGGCCGAGCTCATCAGAACACGCGGATCGCGTCGCGCTCGATACGCGCCCGATAGACGGGCACGAGCCCTTCGCGCGTGGAGTAACCGATCTCCACGTCGGGAAGTGCCTCCTCGATAACGTCGTAAGTCTCGCTGTAATCGGTCAGGGAGAAGACGCTGTCGTCAGCGGGATCGATGAACACGTCGATATCCGACCCTGCCGCAGCCTCATCGCGGGCATGGGAGCCGAACAGGTATAGGGCGGCGATGCCGCTCGAGCGAAGCCGCTGCTCAAGGGATGACAAGCGGGCGATGACGTCTTCGCGGGTCACTCGGGGGTCCGATCCTGTGGAAACCGATCCATCTTCGAGCCTACAACGTCTCCCGCGCCGTGTCCTGCCAGCGCGTGAGCGGCCGCGTCACGGCGACAAGGATCGTGTCGGCGAGCTTGCCCAGGGCCGCGAAGGCGATGATCGCCGCGAGGATCTGGTCGGCCTTGCTGAATTGCTGGCCGTCGATGAGGAGGTAGCCGAGCCCTTCCGAAGCGCCCATCAGCTCGGCCGCGACCACGAACAGGAAGCCGAGGCCGAGGCCCGTACGCAAGGCGGTCAGGGTCGCCGGCAGGACGGCGGGGAGCAGGATGCGCCGGGCGAGCTGCAGCGTCGACAGCCGGAAGATGCGGCCGACCTCGATGAGCTTGCGGTCGACGGAGGCGATGGCCCCCGCCACGCCGACATAGACCGGGAAGAACACGCCCACCGCGATCAGCGCCACTTTCGGCGTTTCGAGGATGCCGAGCCAGAGGATGAACAGCGGCACCCAGGCGAGGGACGGGACCGCGCGCAGCGCCTGGAGGGTCGGATCGAGGATGTGGCGGGCGGTGGGAAGCGCCCCGGTGAGGGCGCCGGCCGCGATGCCGGCCAGGGCGCCGAAGGCGAAGCCGAGGGCCACGCGCACCAGCGTCGCCTGGACGTGCATCCACAGATCGCCCGATGCGGCGAGGTCGTAGAGGGTCACGGCGATCCGGCTCGGCGGGGGCATCAGCCGCCCCTGGGCGAGGCCGGTGCGGACGGCGAACTCCCAGCCGATCACCAGGGCCAGGGGCAGGATCAGGCCGAGCGCGGTGCGGCCGCCCCGATCCCATAGCGTCTCTCGCCGAGGCTTCGACGCCGTCTTCGCGTCATCCGCTTCGGGCACGGCTGCATCCATCGGTTCGGTCGCAGCGAAGTCGGCCACGGCTCAGCGGGCGGCGGGCGCGAATTGCGGATCGATCAGCCCGTCCACCGCCGCCTTCACGTCGGTGCCGGCTGGGATGACCCCCGCCTGCTGCAGCGCGATGCCCGCGGCACCGATCGACTCGGCCTGGGCCTTGCCGATGGCGGGCCGGGTCAGGTCGGTCCGTTCGATCTGGCGGGCGATCACCGGCTCCGGCAGCTTGGTCACGGCGACGAGGGCGCTCTTCAGGGCTTCGGGGTTCTTGATCGCGTAGTCGCGCGCGGTCTCGTAGGCCGCGATCACGGTGCGCACGAGATCCGGGTTGGCAGCGGCGAAATCCTCGCGGACGTCGAGGACGCCCCAGGTATTGGCGGCGGCATCCCGATGGAACAGCACGTCGTCGTTCTCGATCTCGCTGGCCGCCATCATCGGGTCGAGGCCGGCCCAGGCATCGACGTCGCCCCGATCGAGGGCGGTGCGCCCGTCCGCGTGCTGGAGCAGGACGAGCTTGGCGTCCTTCTCCGTCAGCCCGGCGCCCTGGAGCGCGCGGATGAGGAAGATGTGCGGATCGGTGCCGCGGGTCACCGCGATGCGCTTGCCCTTGAGATCGGCGGGCTTGGCGATGCCGCTGTCCTTGCGGGTGACGAGGGCGGTCCATTCCGGCCGCGAGAAGACGTAGACCGCCTTGATCGGGTTGCCGTTGATCCGCGCCAGCAAGGCCGCTGCCCCGGCCGAGGAGCCGAAATCGATGGCGCCGCCATTGAGGAATTCCAGCGCCTTGTTGGAGCCCAGAGACTGGGTCCAGCGGACCTTGATGCCGCGCTCCTTCAGTGCTTCTTCCAAGAAACCCTTCTCCTTGAGGACCAGGCTCACCGGATTGTAGGTCGCCCAGTCGAGGCGGATCTCCTTGACGTCCGCCGCCTCACCCTGGCGGGGCATCAGCAGAAGCGACGCGACGCCGCAGATTGCACTGAGGATGGCACGACGGGTCAGAAGCATCGGTCGAAGGATCTCCGTGGTCCCACAGTGACGCGGGGCATCCGAGGTAGCCACGACCGTTCGTTTCGTCAAACGATTTTTCCGCCACAGAGAACGATGTCGAGGCGGCTGCCCATCACATCTACGCCTCTGCCTAGCGTTGTCGCTGGCGTCCCTACGGGAACATGATAACGGGTTTGCGCATGTTCGACGCTGGCGCCGCCCTGAAAACGGTCCTCACCAATCTCGACCGCGATGTGCGCGAGGCGACGCAGCTGCGCGCGCTTCTCGTGCCGGAGCTGCGTCGCATCATCGAGCTCGGTCATGCCGATGCCGAAGCCCGGCTGATGGAGGAGCGCAACGGCACCGCCTGCGCCCAGCGGATCAGCAACCTCACCGATGCGGTGATCCGCACGATCCACGACGCGGTGGTGTGGCGGCTGTACCCGAACGACAATCCCTCCACCGGCGAGCAGCTCGCGGTGGTGGCCACCGGCGGCTACGGCCGGGGCACCATGGCGCCGGGCTCTGACATCGATCTCCTGTTCCTGCTTCCCTACAAGCAGACCGCCTGGTCGGAGAGCGTCGTCGAGGCGATGCTCTACGTCCTGTGGGACCTCAAGCTGAAGGTCGGCCACGCCACCCGCTCGGTGGAGGAATGCCTGCGCGAAGGGCGGGCGGACATGACCATCCGGACCTCCCTCCTCGAAGCGCGCTTCCTGTTCGGGGCGCGGGCGCTGTTCGAGGAACTGGTCACGCGGTTCGATATCGAGCTGGTCATGTGGACGGCGCCGGAATTCGTCGAGGCCAAGCTGCGCGAGCGCGACACGCGCGTCTCGAAATCGGGTGCCTCGCGCTATCTCGTCGAGCCCAACGTCAAGGACGGGAAGGGCGGTCTGCGCGACCTCAACACCCTGTTCTGGATCGCGAAATACACCTACCGCGTCCGTGACCAGAGCGAGCTCGTCCCCGCCGGCCTGTTCACGCCGGAGGAATACCGGGTGTTCGAGCGCTGCGAGGAGCTTCTCTGGCGCGTCCGCTGCCATATGCACTTCGTCACCGGCCGGGCCGAGGAGCGGCTGTCGTTCGGGCTGCAGCCGAGGATCGCCGAGCGGTTCGGCTACGAGCCGCGCGGCGGCCTGTCGGGCGTCGAGCGCTTCATGAAGGCCTATTTCCTGATCGCGAAGGAAGTGGGTGACCTCACCGCTATCGTCTGTGCCGCCCTCGAGGCGCGGCACGCCAAGCGCACGCCGGTCCTCGACCGCTGGATCGGCCGCTTCAGGGACCGTTTCCGCGCCACCGCCATCGAGGCGGAGGATTTCATCGACGATCACGGCCGCATCAACCTGCGCACCGCCGACGCGTTCTCGCGCGATCCGGTGAACCTGATCCGCCTGTTCTGGCTCGCCGACCGCCACAACCTGCCGATCCATCCGGATGCGACGCGGGTCGCCACGCGCTCGCTCCGGCTCATCGGCCATTCGCTGCGCTCCGACACGGAGGCCAACGCCCTGTTCCTCGACGTGCTGACGTCGAAGAATTCGCCGGAGACGATCCTGCGGCTGATGAACGAGGCCGGCGTGCTCGGCCGCTTCATCCCGGATTTCGGCCGCATCGTCGCGCTGATGCAGTTCAACATGTACCACCATTACACGGTGGACGAGCACCTGCTGCGCTCCATCGGCGTCCTGGCATCCATCGATTCCGGGCAGGTGACGGAAGATCACCCCATCGCCTCGCGCCTCATCGAGACGATCAGCCATCGTCGCGCGCTCTACGTCGCGGTGCTCCTGCACGACATCGCCAAGGGGCGCCCGGAAGACCATTCCATCGCCGGCGCGGCCATCGCCGAGAAGATCGGCCCGCGATTCGGGCTCACCCAGGCCGAGACGGAGATCGTGGCCTGGCTCGTCGAGCATCACCTGCTGATGTCGATGACGGCGCAGAGCCGCGATCTCTCGGACCCGAAGACGATCCAGAGATTCGCGTCCGTGGTGCAGACCATGGAGCGGCTGAAGCTGCTGATGATCCTCACCGTTGCGGATATCAAGGCGGTGGGGCCGGGCGTGTGGACGGCCTGGAAGGGAACGCTGCTGCGCACCCTCTACGACGAGACCGAGGTGCTGCTCTCCGGCGGCCATTCCGAGATCGCCCGGACCGACAGGGTCCGTCTGATCCAGATGGGCCTGCGCGAACAGCTGACCGACTGGGACCCGGATTTCTTCGACGCCTATGCCGCGCGCCACAACCAGGCCTACTGGCTGAAGGTCGACGCCGTCCGGCAGTTCAAGAATGCCGGTTTCGTGCGCGGGGTCATGGAGGACGGGCGCACCGTCGCCACCGTCTACGAGACCGACCCGACGCGGGGCGTGACCGAGATCACGGTCTACTCGCCCGACCATCCGCGCCTGCTCGCCATCGTCACCGGCGCCTGCGCGGCCCTGGGCGGCAACATCGTCGACGCGCAGATCTTCACCACCACCGACGGTTTCGCCCTCGATTCGATCTTCATCTCGCGCGCCTTCGAGCGGGACGACGACGAGCTGCGCCGGGCCAAGCGCATCACCACCGCGATCGAGCGGGCGCTCAAGGGCGAGATCCGCATCGCCGACCTCGTGGCCGACCGCCACCCGCCGAGCGCCCGCTCCACCACGTTCCTGATCCCCCCGGACATGGCGATCGACAATGCCCTGTCGAGCCGCGAGACCGTGGTCGAGATCACCGGTCTCGACCGGCCGGGTCTTCTCTACGAACTGACCAGCGCGCTCGGGCGCCTCAGCCTCAACATCACCTCGGCCCATGTGGCGACCTTCGGCGAGCGGGCTGTGGACGTCTTCTACGTCACCGACCTCACCGGCACCCGGGTCACCCAGCCCGACCGGCAGGCCGCGATCCGGCATGCGGTGATGGAGGTCTTCGCCGGGGACGTCGCCGCCCTCAGGGCGGAGGGATTGGAAGCGCTCGTGGAGTCTCCGCCGCCGCGGGAAGCCTGAGCCCCCTGCAGGCTTGAATCTCGCGGGGGGCTGAGGGGGAGGGAAGGCGGATCGGCGCTCGGCTTGATTTCGTCCCGCGCGCGTCTGATATCAACGCCGACCCCGGAGCATGACGCCGAAGCCCCTCTTACGGGTCTCGGCATCGTGGCCCGATCCCTATTCCGATCGCCCCTGTGCCGATCGTCTCCGGCGAACCCGACCGGCGGCAGGCGCGGAGCGAGCAACCTGCGATCGACGAAGAGCGATGATGGCGAACGAGATGGAGCATGACGGGCAGCGCGCCGAAGCGGCGGCCGACACCGACGTGACGTCGGAAGCGCGCGTGACCGAGGCGGCGGAGGCCTTGGCGAGCCTGAGCGCCGAGCGCGACGAACTCAAGGACCGGGTCCTGCGCACGCTGGCCGAGATGGAGAACCTGCGACGCCGCACCGAGCGCGAAGTCGCCGATGCCCGGACCTACGCGGTGACGAACTTCGCGCGCGACATGCTGAACGCGGCCGACAACATCCGCCGGGCCCTGGAAAGCGTGCCGGCCGATGCGGCCTCGGCGGCCGAGGGGCCGTTCAAGGCCCTGATCGACGGGATCGAGCTGACCGAGCGCGACCTCGCCAAGACCCTGGAGCGCCACGGGGTGAAGCTCATCGAGCCGCAGGGCCAGCGCTTCGACCCCAACCGCCACCAGGCGATGTTCGAAGTGCCCAATGCCGAGGTCCCGAACGGCACGGTGGTGCAGGTGATGCAGTCCGGCTACGTCATCGGCGACCGTGTCCTGCGTCCGGCCCTCGTCGGTGTCGCCAAGGGCGGCCCCAAGGCCGCGGCTGCCAATCCGGCCGACGCGGCCTGATCGGGAAGCCCGAAGAGCGAGCGTCGCTCTTCAGGTTCGGGTTTCCCCGATCGACGCGTCGGGGCGGCTACTTCACCTCGACGCTGTCGATGACCTCGCGGAATTTCGACAGCATCGCGCTGCGCTGATCGGCACGCACGACGCCGAGCGCACGGAGATAGCCGTCCGGCGCGAACCGGATGGTCTGCGAGACGACGACCGGCGTGTTCGAGGGCGCATCGACGGCGCGCGCCACGATCTCGTGCCAATCGACGCCGTTCTGCCGATAGGTCTGCGAGCGCTCGACCGCGAAATCCTTCATCGTCTGGTTCGAGTAGAGCGCGGCGCGGGCGAAGGCGTCGCGCTGCTCCGGCTGTGGCGGCTGCTGCACCGCCTGGGCCAGGACCAGGATGGGCTGTTCGAGATTCAGCATCTGGTCCTTTGGCCCTTGCGTCATCAGGACCGAATTGCCCGCGAGCACCCGGACCGGGCGGAACCCGGCTGTCTCGCGGATGCGGAAGGGCAGGGCCTCGACCTGCTGGTCGAGGGTCAGTTCCGGCCGGATCTTCACGCTGGTCAGCATGTTCCGCATGGTCTCGGGCGTCTCGGCGTCGGGTACGCTCTGCCCGATGATGATGCCCGTGACGGTGGTGTCACCGACGAGCAGCAGCCATTTCTTGATGGTCGGGGTGCCGGCCCCTTCCGGCGCCGGCTGCTCTCCGGTGAAGAGCACCGCGTCGACGTCGCCCGCGACCTTGATGGCCTCGCGCGTCGTGACGACGAATCCCTGCGTGCGCAGGTTCTCGTCGGTGAAGCTCTTCTCCAGGTCGACGAAGGCCGTGGACGGCAACTCGACGACGGACAAAGTCGCGCCACCCTCCAGCCGCTCGAAACCGGAGAAGCGCTTGGACAATGCCATGTCCGAAGGGGGCGTGAAGCCGAAGCGCGAGCTCGGCGGAAAGACCGGATCGGCCGCCAGGGCCGCGGAGATGGCGCCTGACGAGAGCCCGGCGATCAGGGCCAGTGCCGCGACCGGACGGACGAGGTTACGCAGACGCATCGGATCGGTTCTCCGCGACGGAGCCCGCTGACGGGGCTTCGGTTCAGGTGTTCGAACGCGAGAATTCTCCGGATAGGGCGAAGGGCTCGCGCGGCCTTCGGGCGGAAGGCTCACCGACGATGGGTCGGCTCACGCCCTCCCGCTGTCAAGCGTTCCGGCGTGCCGACCGCGCGACCGCAGGGCCGCACTCGTGGAATCGGATCGGGCAATGGAGGCCGGCTTTCGGAAAAGCCGTTGCGGTGCGAGACCCCGCCGCGACGTCGCATGGTCCGTCGCCGTGGCGGCACCCGCATTCAGGCGTCGTGGTCGATGTCCCGTTCGAGCACGGCCTTGCTCTCCACCGTGGTGTCGGCCTTGAGCTGGTAGACCAGCGGGATGCCGGTGGCGATCTCGAGGCTCGCGATGGTCTTCGTGGTCATGCCGTCGAGCACCATCACCAGCGCCCGCAGGGAGTTGCCGTGGGCGGCCACGAGGACGCGCTCACCGGCCATCACCCGCGGGAGGATCGTCTGGATGTAGTAGGGCAGCACGCGCGCGGCGGTGTCCTTCAGGCTCTCGCCGCCGGGGGGCGGGATGTCGTAGGAGCGGCGCCATTGATGGACCTGGGCGTCGCCCCAGCGCTCGCGGGCATCGTCCTTGTTGAGGCCCGACAGGTCGCCGTAATCGCGCTCGTTGAGGGCCTCGGAACGGATCGTCTCGAGTCCGCCCTGGCCCATCTCTTCGAGGATCAGGGAGCAGGTGTGCTGCGCCCGCTGCAGGTTGGAGGTGAAGGCGACGTCGAACCCATAGCCCTGCCGCTTGAGCCAGCGGCCGGCGGTCCTGGCCTCCGTGACGCCGAGTTCGGTGAGCTCAGGATCGCGCCAGCCGGTGAAAAGCTTCTTGAGGTTCCACTCGCTTTGGCCGTGGCGAGCGAGGACAAGCAGGCGCTCCATCGGACGTCCATCCTATTTCATGGTGAATGGTGCGGCGCAGCAAAAGTGGCGCCTGCGTGGCTGTTGTACGCGCCAACCTGAATGATCGATGACCAGGCGCTCGTATCAGAGACCGAGTACGTCGGCCATGCCGTAGAGGCCGGGCGGCTTCGCGTGAGCCCACAAGGCCGCGCTTACGGCGCCGCGGGCGAAGATGGCCCGATCCTCGGCATGGTGGCTGATGGTGATGCGCTCGCCGGGGCCGGCGAAGGTCACGCTGTGATCGCCGATCACCGTGCCGCCGCGCAGGGTGGCGAAGCCGATATCGCCCGGCCGCCTCGCGCCGGTATGGCCGTCCCGGGTCGAGACGCGGGTTTCGGCGAGGTCGACCCCCCTTCCTTCCGCCGCCGCCTCGCCGAGGAGGAGCGCCGTGCCCGAGGGGGCATCCACCTTCATCCGATGGTGCATCTCGACGATCTCGATGTCGAAATCCTCACCCAGCGCGGCGGCGACCTTGCGCACCAGGCCGGCGAGCAGGTTCACCCCGAGGGACATGTTGCCCGAGCGCACGATGCGGGCATGGTGCGCTGCGGCGGCGAGCTTGCGGAAATCCGCCTCGGCGAGACCGGTCGTGCCGATCACGTGGACGATGCGGGCCTGGGCGCTCAGTTCGGCGAAGACCGTCGTCGCGGCCGGCGTGGTGAAGTCGAGGACGCCGTCGGTTGCCGCGAAGACCGTCAGCGGATCGTCGGTGACGGTGACGCCGAGGGGCGGGAGGCCGGCCAGCGTCCCCGCATCCTGGCCCAGCGCCGACGACCCTTCGCGTTCCACGGCACCGCTCAGGGTGCATCCCTCGGTCTCCGCGACCGCGCGGATGAGCATCCGCCCCATGCGCCCCTCGGCGCCGACCACTGCGAGCCGCATCCTGTCGCCTTTCCTCGAGAATTCGAGCCTGCGGTACAGGCTCGGCCCGGCGATGCCAAGGCAGGGTGATCGAGGCGAGTGCTGCCTCGATGGACTTCAGCGTCTGCCGGCGGCGAGGATCGGCCCAAGCACGTCGCCGACGCCGTTCACGGTGATCTGCGTGCCGATGCACAGCAGCAGGAAGGCGAAGAGCCGTCCGAGGACCCGCGCGCCCACCGGGCCGATCGCCATCACCACCCTGTCGGCGGAGCCGTAGGCGAACCGCACGAGGATCGCGATGGCGAGGGCCGCCAGGGACATGCCGAGATAGAAGCCGATGCGGTCGGGCCCGGAAGCAGGCCGGTTCGAGCCCAGAGCGATGGCGACCGCGATGGTGCCGGGGCCGGTGGTGAACGGCAGGGTCAGGGGAAAGAAGGCGATGTCGGCGACGCTGTCGGGCGTGTCCTGGGTCGCTTCGGCATGTTTGCGGGCTTCGCGGGCCTCGGGGGCGGTGAGGAGGGTCCAGGCGGAGGCCGCCACCACGAGCCCGCCCGCGATCCGCAAAGCCCCCAGTGAAACGCCGAAGAAGTTGAGGATCGGCGCTCCCGCCCATAGGGCCGAGAGCATGATCAGCGCGGAATAGAAGCCGATGCGCTTGGCGATCTCCACCCGCTCCGGATGGGAGTTCCGCGCGGTGATCTGGAAGAAGATCAGCGCCGAGCCGACCGGATTGACGATCGAGAACAGGCTCGAGAAGGCGAAGACGAAGCTATGGAGCGCCGCCTCCGGGGCGATGAGGCTCAACATGGAGCGGGTGCCTTGACGAGAGGGGCCTGCACGCGGGCGGCCTCGGGGTCAGCCGGGGGAGGGGGCGGGAACGAGCACCCGCGCCGGCGCGAGGCGTGTCGCCCGTTGCACGTGCCGTACCGTCACCGGGCGATAGAGCTGCTTCGTCGCGTCGATGACGTGCAGGCCGGCGAAGGGCAGCGAGAGGCGGGTGCCGAACCGCTCCCAGGCGCCGGCGGTCCTCAGCCAGAGCCGGCTCTGCACCGGCGGCATGTAGAGCGCCTCGGCCCATCCTTCCGGCGAGAACTGGGTGGACCGCATCAGGCGGCTGAGCTGGGAACGGCTGTAGGGCTGGCCGTGGCCGAACGGCGTCGCGTCGCGGCGCGCCCAGACACCGCGCCGGTTGGGTACGACGAGGATCATCCGGCCGCCGGGCGTCAGCACGCGCCAGACGTCCTGGAGCAGCTCCGTCGGGCTCTCGACCGATTCGAGGGCGTGGACCAGGATCACCCTGTCCACCGCCGCTTCCGGCAGGGGCATCATCGTCGGGTCCGCGAGCGCCGAGCAGGAGCGCCCGCTGCCGGGCCAGTTCACCACCCCTTGCGTCGCCGGCATGAAGGCGAGGGTGCGCTCGGCGATCACGTGGACCGGCCCGAGATAGGGCGTCGCGTAGCCGAGGCCGAGGACCCTCAGGCCCGAGACCGAGCCGAGGAAGCCGTGGATCGCGCGCCCGACGATGCGATGCGTCACGCCGCCGAGCGGACTGGCATAGAAGGCGCGCAGATCGGTCACGTCGAGGCGCATGAATCGGCTGGCTCCGGCGCGGCCGGACGTTGTCGAGGTTACAGGGTTCTTTGACGCAGGGCACGGATCGGATCAATGGGGACGAGGCCCGTCGCCCACAGGCCGGAACCGCCGTGAGCCGGAACTCCTCGACGCCGCATCCGGTTTTGCCTCACGCCACCCGCGCCATCGACAGGAACGCCCCGTGACAGCGTCCAGCCCCGAAATCCGCACCTTCCTCTGCCGCAGCGACAATATCGGCGTGCTGATCCGCGATCCCGCCACGGGCGCCTGTGCCTCGATCGACGTGCCCGAGGCCGGTTCCGTGCTGAAGGCGCTCGAAGAGACGGGGTGGACGCTCACCGACATCCTGGTGACCCACCGGCATCTCGACCACGTCGAGGGCATTCCGGAGGTGAAGAAGCGCACGGGGGCTCGGGTGACCGCCCCGCGCAGGGCCGGAGCCCACGTGCCGGAGGTGGATGTGGCCGTCGTCGAGGGCGACCGCGTCCGGGTCGGTGACCTGGAGGCGCAGGTCTGGGAGACGCCGGGCCATTGCAGCGATCACGTCACCTACTGGTTCCGGGAGGCGAAGATCGCCTTTGCGGGCGACACCCTGTTCACCCTCGGCTGCGGGCGCGTGCTGGAGGGACCGCCCGAGACGCTCTGGCATTCGCTGGAGCGGTTCCTCGCCCTGCCCGACGACACGCAGGTATTCAGCGGCCACGATTACGTGCTCTCCAACGGCCGTTTCGCCCTCGCCGCCGATCCCGACAACCAGGCGCTGCAGAATCGCATGACCGAGGCGGAGGCGGCCAAGGAAGCGGGCCGTTTTCTCGTCCCGTCGACGATGAGACAAGAGCGGGAGACCAATCCTTTTCTGCGTTCCACCGAACCCGCACTCGCTAAAGCAGTGAATCTTCCCCCTAATTTACCAGCACAAGCAATCTTCATTGCATTAAGGGCCTGGAAGAACACGTTCTGACCGGGTATGGGCCTCTGGCTGTCTCGGTCTCAGCGGGACAAGCGGTGGCGACGCCGACTCCGGATACGGCCCGCCATCCTTATCAGCGCCGGCTGGAGTATCGATGGAGACGGCAGGTACGTCCTTTGTGGTCGGCTTTGATTTTGCTGGCGGCGACGATGCTACACTCATGACGGGTGTCCGCCCGCCCGATAGGCCCAAGGCCCGACTTGGCCGGGCCAGTCCTGCACCGCTCTCGGTGGATGCGCGCCTTCTCGCGATCGCGACCGAACATCTCGCGCGACTCGGGCACAAACGTGTGACGGTCGTCGCCGTGGCAGCCGAAGCCGGCATGACCCACGCCAACGTCTATCGTTATTTCCCATCGAAGGACGCTCTGCTCGATGCCGTGGCAGGGCGCTGGTTGCGGGAAGTGGAAGGGGAGCTCGCTCGCATCGCCGATGCACCCGACCCCGCCGACGACAAGATCGAGCGCCTGCTGATGGCGCTGGCGAGCGCCCAGCGCGAGGTGCTCGCACGGGAACCCCATCTCTTCGCCGTCCATCTCGATGCCACCGTGGCGGCACGGCCCATCGCCCGGCGGCACCGGGTCCGCCTGCGCAGTCTCGTTGAGCGGGTGGTGGAAGAGGGAATCGCCGCAGGCGCCTTCGTGGCGCGCGACCGGGAGCGGGCGATCGCCTACATCTTCGATGCGAGCTACCGCTTCACCCATCCGCTCGCCATGCAGCACGATTCCGATCTGCCCGCCGACCTGATCCGGGCCCGCTTCGGCGCGGTGATCCAGGCGATCCAGAAAGTGCTGAGAACGGGTGCATTTTAGGCGAAGTGACAATCACCATCGGGTGTCACTTGGACTTTGCCGCCGAACCAACTGACCGTGATCCTTCCTAAATCCTTCGTGGTGCTGAACTTTATCCTGACGGTTCGTCCGGCCGTCGTCCGGAGCCTGGCCTGAACTCTGCATTGCGCCGAGCTTGTCGGGTTGAAGCATGGAGACTTTTCCGCCACACCGGCGCGGCGAAATCAACATGCGATCGTGAGCCCGACACTCGGCCCGTCCCCGGGGACGGAGCATCGCGGATCGGCATCGAATACCGGAGGTTCGTTTTCCATGGCACGTAGCAAGATCGCGCTCATCGGCGCCGGGCAGATCGGCGGAACCCTCGCGCATCTGGCCGGGCTGAAGGAACTCGGCGACGTCGTCCTGTTCGACATCGTCGACGGCGTGCCGCAGGGCAAGTCGCTCGACATCGCCGAATCGGCTCCGGTCGACGGGTTCGATGCGAGCTATACGGGCGCCAGCGACTACTCGGCCATTGCCGGAGCCGACGTGGTGATCGTCACCGCCGGCGTGCCGCGCAAGCCCGGCATGAGCCGCGACGACCTCATCGGAATCAACCTCAAGGTCATGGAAGCCGTGGGTACGGGCATCAAGGAGCACGCTCCGGACGCCTTCGTCATCTGCATCACCAACCCCCTCGACGCGATGGTCTGGGCCCTGCAGAAGTTCTCCGGCCTGCCCACCAACAAGGTCGTCGGCATGGCCGGCGTGCTCGATTCGGCCCGCTTCCGCCACTTCCTCGCCGACGAGTTCAAGGTCTCGGTGGAAGACGTCACCGCCTTCGTGCTCGGCGGCCACGGCGACGACATGGTGCCGCTGGTGCGCTACTCCACGGTCGCCGGCGTGCCGCTCCCCGATCTGGTCAAGCTCGGCTGGACCACCCAGGAGAAGCTCGACGCCATGGTCGAGCGGACCCGCAAGGGCGGCGGCGAGATCGTGAACCTGCTCAAGACCGGCTCCGCCTTCTACGCGCCCGCCGCGTCCGCCATCGCCATGGCCGAGAGCTACCTGCGCGACAAGCGCCGGGTGCTGCCCTGCGCCGCCTATCTGAGCGGCGAGTACGGCATCGACGGGATGTATGTCGGCGTGCCGATCGTGATCGGTGCGGGCGGCGTCGAGCGCGTCCTCGAGGTGGAATTCAACGCCGACGAGAAGGCCATGTTCGACAAGTCGGTCGGCGCCGTGAAGACGCTGATCGAGGCCTGCAAGGGCGTGAATCCGGCCCTGGCTTAACCCTCACGGAGAAGCATCGCATGCCGGCCTCCGCGGCCGGCGTGAACGATGTCGGTGTCGTGTCTTCCAATCCCGCGCCCGGCGTCGGGACGAGGCGAGGAAATTTCCATGAACATCCATGAATATCAGGCCAAGGCGGTGCTGAAGGAGTTCGGCCTGCCCGTCTCCCGCGGCGTCCCGATCTTCAAGCCGGAGGAGGCGGAAGCCGCCGCCAAGGAACTCGGCGGCCCGGTCTGGGTGGTGAAGTCGCAGATCCATGCGGGCGGCCGCGGCAAGGGCACGTTCAAGGGCGCTCCCGCCGGCGCCAAGGGCGGCGTGCGCGTCACCAAGTCCATCGACGAGGTCAAGCAGTTTGCCGGCGAAATGCTGGGTCAGACCCTGGTGACGATCCAGACCGGCGAGGCCGGCAAGCAGGTGAACCGCCTCTACATCGAGGAAGGCGCTCAGATCGCCGCCGAGTTCTACCTCTCGATGCTGGTGGACCGCGAGACCGGGCAGGTCGCCTTCGTCGTGTCGACGGAAGGCGGCATGGACATCGAGACCGTGGCCCATGACACGCCGGAGAAGATCATCACCTTCTCGGTCGATCCGGCCACCGGGATCATGCCGCATCACGGCCGCGCCGTGGCCAAGGCCCTCGGCCTCACCGGCCCGCAGGCGAAGGAAGCCGGCGAGCTCACGGCAAAGCTCTACGAGGCGTTCACCGCCAAGGACATGAGCATGCTGGAGATCAACCCGCTGGTCCTCACCGGCGACGGCCACCTCAAGTGCCTCGACGCCAAGATCTCCTTCGATTCGAACGCCCTCTACCGTCACCCCGACATCGTCGCGCTGCGTGACGAGACCGAGGAGGACGCCAAGGAGATCGAGGCTTCCAAATACGACCTCGCCTACATCGCCCTCGACGGCACCATCGGCTGCATGGTCAACGGCGCCGGCCTCGCCATGGCGACGCTCGACATCATCAAGCTCTACGGCGAGGAGCCGGCGAACTTCCTCGATGTCGGCGGCGGCGCGTCCGAGGAGAAGGTGACGGCGGCGTTCAAGATCATCACCGCCGATCCGCAGGTGAAGGGCATCCTCGTCAACATCTTCGGCGGGATCATGAAATGCGACGTGATCGCCAACGGCGTGATCGCGGCGGTCAAGGCGGTCGGCCTCCAAGTGCCGCTGGTGGTGCGCCTGGAGGGCACCAACGTCGAGAAGGGCAAGGAGATCATCCGGAATTCCGGCCTCAACGTGATCCCCGCCGACGACCTCGACGACGCAGCGCAGAAGATCGTCGCCGCCGTGAAGAAGGGCTGAGAGTACCCATGTCCATCCTGATCGACGCGAACACCAAGGTCATCTGCCAGGGCTTCACCGGCAAGAACGGGACCTTCCATTCCGAGCAGGCCATCGCCTACGGCACCAAGATGGTGGGCGGGACCTCGCCCGGCAAAGGCGGCGCGAGCCATCTCGGCCTGCCGGTCTTCGACACCGTGGCCGAGGCCCGCGAGGCCACGGGCGCCGACGCTTCCGTGGTCTACGTGCCGCCGCCGGGCGCCGCCGATGCCATCTGCGAGGCGATCGCCGCCGAGATCCCGCTCATCGTCTGCATCACCGAGGGGATTCCGGTCCTCGACATGGTGCGGGTGAAGCGCTCGCTCGAAGGATCGAAGTCGCGCCTCATCGGCCCCAACTGCCCCGGCGTCGTCACCGCCGGCGAGTGCAAGATCGGCATCATGCCGGCCAACATCTTCAAGCGCGGCTCGGTGGGCATCGTCTCGCGCTCCGGCACGCTGACCTACGAGGCCGTGTTCCAGACCTCGAATGCCGGCCTCGGCCAGACCACCGCGGTGGGGATCGGCGGCGATCCGGTGAAGGGCACCGAGTTCATCTCCATGCTCGAACTGTTCCTCGCCGACGACAAGACGGAGTCGATCGTGATGATCGGCGAGATCGGCGGTTCGGCCGAGGAAGAGGCGGCGCAGTTCATCGCCGACGAGGCCAGGCGCGGCCGAAGCAAGCCGATGGTTGGTTTCATCGCCGGCCGCACGGCCCCTCCGGGCCGCCGCATGGGCCATGCGGGTGCCATCATCTCGGGTGGCAAGGGCGGCGCCGAGGACAAGATCGCGGCGATGGAAGCCGCCGGAATCCGGGTGTCGCCGTCGCCGGCCCGCCTTGGCAGCACCCTGGTCGACGTCCTCAAGGGTTGAGACGGACGTCGATCTGTCACCATGTTGCGGTGCAAACTCGCACCGCGACACCTAGATAGACGAGGCGGCGCGGCACGATTGCCGCGTCGAAACGGAAAACCTCACCCCACGCCGTCGGCGCGGCGCGGTGGGAGCAGGGGCCGGTCGCAGGGGCGGCTTCCCCCGACAAGCGGTAGGATGATCGACGATGGCACGCCAGGACGCGCTCCTCGAAACCTCGTTCCTCACCGGCGGTAACGCCGCCTATATCGAGGAATTGCAGGCGGCCTATGCCCGCGATCCGCACTCTGTCGATCCGCAATGGCAGGACTTCTTCAAGTCGCTCGGCGACGAGAGCGGCCTCGCCGAGAAGAACGCCGCCGGCGCCTCTTGGGAGAAGCCGAACTGGCCGGTCCATGCGAATGGCGAGATCGTCTCGGCCCTCGACGGCAACTGGGCCGTGGTGGAGAAGGCGGTCGGGGACAAGATCCGGGCGAAATCCGACACGGCCAAGATCGATGGCGCCAAGCTCGCCAACGGCGCTGCGGTCGCCGCCGCCAGCGGCGTGTCAGTGGAGCAGGCGACGAAGGATTCGGTCCGCGCGATCATGCTGATCCGCGCCTACCGCATGCGTGGCCATCTCCATGCCAAGCTCGATCCCCTCGGGCTCGCGCCGCGCGGCGACCATGAGGAGCTGCATCCCCAGCATTACGGCTTCGAGGAGAAGGATTGGGACCGCCCGATCTTCCTCGATAACGTGCTCGGCCTCCAATATTCGACCATCCGCGAGATCGTCGAGATCTTGGAGCGTACCTACTGCCAGACGCTCGGCGTCGAATTCATGCACATCTCCAATCCGGAGGAGAAGGCGTGGATCCAGGAGCGCATCGAAGGCAAGGGCAAGGAGATCTCCTTCACCCCCGAAGGCCGGCGCGCGATTCTGAACAAGCTGGTGGAGGCCGAGGGCTTCGAGAAGTTCCTCGATCTCAAATACACCGGCACCAAGCGCTTCGGCCTCGACGGCTCCGAGTCGATGATCCCGGCGCTCGAGCAGATCATCAAGCGCGGCGGCGCCCTCGGCGCCAAGGAGATCGTCATCGGCATGGCCCATCGTGGCCGGCTGAACGTGCTCTCCAACGTCATGTCGAAGCCGTTCCGGGCGATCTTCAACGAGTTCAAGGGCGGCTCGGCCTCTCCCGCCGAGGTCGAGGGCTCCGGCGACGTGAAGTACCATCTCGGCGCCTCGTCCGATCGCACCTTCGACGACAACAATGTCCACCTCTCGCTGACCGCGAACCCGTCCCATCTCGAGATCGTCGATCCGGTGGTGCTCGGAAAAGTGCGCGCCAAGCAGGACCAGCGCGCCAAGCCGAACGTGCAGCGCACCAGCGTCGTGCCGCTGCTCATCCACGGCGATGCGGCCTTCGCCGGCCAGGGCGTGGTGGCCGAGTGTCTCGGCCTGTCGGGCCTGAAGGGCCACCGCACCGGCGGCTCGATCCACTTCATCATCAACAACCAGATCGGCTTCACCACCGATCCGCGCTTCTCGCGCTCCTCGCCCTATCCGTCCGACGTCGCCAAGATGGTGGAGGCGCCGATCTTCCACTGCAACGGCGACGACCCGGAGGCCGTGACCTTCGCGGCCAAGATCGCCATTGAGTACCGCCAGAAATTCGGCAAGCCCGTCGTCATCGACATGCTGTGCTACCGCCGCTTCGGCCATAACGAGGGCGACGAGCCGGCCTTCACCCAGCCGAAGATGTACCAGCGCATCCGCAAGCACCCGACCGCGCTGGAGACCTACGGCAAGAAGCTCGTCGCCGAGGGCGTGCTGACGCAGGAGCAGTTCGACGCGCGCAAGGCCGAGTTCCGCGCCGTGCTCGACGGGGAGCTGGAAGTCGCCGGCACCTACAAGGCCAACAAGGCCGACTGGCTGGACGGGCGCTGGTCCGGCTTCAAGGCGGTGCGCGAGGACGTGGACGATCCGCGCCGGGGCAAGACCGGCGTTCCGGCCGACATCCTGCGCGAGATCACCCAGCGCATCACCACCCCGCCGCCCGGCTTCCACCTGCACCGGACGATCCAGCGCTTCTTCGATAACCGCGCCAAGGCCGTCGAGACCGGCAAGGGCATCGATTGGGCAACCGCCGAGGCCCTGGCCTTCGGCTCGCTCCTCATCGAAGGGCACCGGGTCCGGCTGTCGGGCCAGGACGTGGAGCGCGGGACCTTCTCCCAGCGCCACGCCGTGGTGATCGATCAGGAGAACGAGCAGCGCTACACCTCGCTGAACTCGATCCGCGAGGGACAGGCGAGTCTGGAGGTCATCAACTCGATGCTCTCCGAGGAGGCCGTGCTCGGTTTCGAATACGGCTACTCTCTGGCCGAGCCCAACTCCCTGGTGCTGTGGGAGGCGCAATTCGGCGACTTCGCCAACGGCGCGCAGGTGGTCATCGACCAGTTCATCTCCTCCGGCGAGCGCAAATGGCTGCGCATGTCGGGCCTGACCCTGCTGCTGCCGCACGGCTACGAGGGCCAGGGGCCGGAGCACTCCTCCGCGCGTCTCGAGCGCTTCCTGCAGATGTGCGCCGAGGACAACATGCAGGTCGCCAACTGCACGACGCCCTCGAACTACTTCCACATCCTGCGCCGGCAGCTGAACCGCGAGTTCCGCAAGCCGCTGGTGCTGATGACGCCGAAGTCGCTGCTGCGCCACAAGCGGGCCGTCTCGACTCTCGACATGCTGGCCGAGGGATCGACCTTCCACCGCGTGCTCTGGGACGATGCCGAGCACGAGGACGACACCATCAAGCTCGTGAAGGACGACAAGATCCGTCGCGTCGTCCTGTGCTCCGGCAAGGTCTATTACGACCTCTACGACGAGCGCGAGAAGCGCGGCGTCAACGACGTCTACCTGATGCGCGTGGAGCAGCTCTACCCGTTCCCGCTCAAGGCACTGGCCAACGAGATGGCGCGGTTCCGCAACGCCGAGGTGGTGTGGTGCCAGGAAGAGCCCAAGAATATGGGCGCCTGGTCCTTCGTCGACCCGTATCTCGAATGGGTGCTCGGCCAGGCCCAGTCGCAGGTGAAGCGCGCCCGCTATGTCGGCCGCCCCGCCTCGGCCTCGACGGCGGTGGGCCTGCTCTCCAAGCACCAGGCCCAGCTCCAGGCCTTCCTCAACGAAGCGCTGGCGGTCTGACGATCCCGGCATTCCCCTCATCCGACGCGACCAAATCATTCGGGCGGACAGAACACCATGGCAACCGATATCCTCGTCCCCACGCTGGGCGAATCCGTGAGCGAGGCCACCATCGGCCGCTGGTTCAAGAAGCCGGGCGACGCGGTGGCGGCGGACGAGCCCCTGGTGGAACTGGAGACCGACAAGGTCACCCTCGAAGTCAACGCGCCTGCGGCTGGTGAACTCGGCGAGATCCTGGTGAAGGACGGCGAGACTGTGGAACCCGGCGCGCTGCTCGGCTCCATCGTCGAGGCCGGTGCCGGTGGTGGCGCCAAGCCCGCCGCCGCGAAGAAGACCGAGACCAAAGCCGAGACCCGCTCGGAAGAGCCGTCAGCGGCGAAATCGGACGGGGCCGAGAAGGCGCCCGCCGAGGAATCCTCGGCCGCCTACGGCAATCACGGCGACGCCGCCGCCCCGAAATCCGATCGGCCGGCCGGCGATAACGGCCCGGCCGTCGCCAAGATGGCGCGGGAATCCGGCATCGACCCCTCCACGGTGAACGGGTCCGGCAAGGATGGCCGCGTCACCAAGGGCGACATGATCGAGGCGACCTCGAAGGCCCCCTCCGCCCCGGCCCAGGAGCCGGCGAGGCAGGCCAAGCCGCCCTCGGCTCCGCGCCCGGCCTCGAAGCCCGACGATGCCGCGCGCGAAGAGCGCGTGAAGATGACGAAGCTGCGCCAGACCATCGCGCGCCGCCTCAAGGACGCCCAGGACACGGCGGCGATGCTGACGACGTTCAACGACGTCGACATGTCGGCCGTCATGGCCATGCGCGCCCAGTACAAGGACATGTTCGAGAAGAAGCACGGCACCAAGCTCGGCTTCATGGGCTTCTTCACCAAGGCGGTGATCGGCGCCCTCAAGGACGTGCCGGCGGTCAATGCCGAGATCGACGGCACCGATATCGTCTACAAGAACTACTACCATGTCGGCATCGCCGTCGGCACCGATAAGGGTCTCGTCGTGCCGGTGGTGCGCAATGCCGACGACCTCTCCATCGCCGGCATCGAGAAGACCATCGCCGGCTTCGGCAAGAAGGCGCGGGACGGCAAGCTCTCCATCGAGGAGATGCAGGGCGGCACCTTCACCATCACCAATGGCGGCATCTACGGCTCGCTGATGTCGACCCCGATCCTCAACGCGCCGCAATCGGGCATCCTCGGCATGCACCGCATCGAGGAGCGCCCGGTGGTCCGCGCCGGCAAGATCGAGGCGCGGCCGATGATGTATCTCGCGCTGTCCTACGACCACCGCATCGTCGACGGGAAGGAGGCGGTGACCTTCCTGGTGCGCGTGAAGGAGGCGCTGGAGGATCCGGCACGGCTCGTGCTCGACCTCTGAGGAGGCCGGATCGTTGAGAGCTATCCGAGATGCAAACCTGGGTCTTCATTTCGGAGATCGTGCGGAATCTGGGTTTGGCGCTCGCGGCTTTCGGCGGTCTGCTGCTTGCCTGGCGGAAACTGACGCCTGAGAGGACTCAGGCGGGCTCGGCCGCCGCGCAGGCGGAACTTGCGCGTCGCGCTCACGTCACGGAACTCTTCAATCGTGCCGCCGGCCAGCTCGTGGACGATCGGCTCGAAGTTCGACTTGGCGCCATCTACCTGCTTCGTGAGGTCGGGAGAGACTTTCCCGACCTTGCCAATCCAGTCTTCGAACTCCTTCAGGCGCACCTACGGGAGCGTCGGGAGAAATACGGAGATGACGCCCCGCCAACGGATGTGCAGGCTATCATCGACACCTTGCGGATGAGGATCGTCGCAGATGACAATGGGCCAGGATAGAGTCAGGCGCACGCCAGCACTCGATGTGCATGGCGCTTTCATACGGCGCACAAATCTCGACGGAGCGAATCTCCAGGGCGCCGACCTGTCCAGAGCCGACGCGAGCGGCGCGTTCTTTCGCAATGCAGATTTCAAAGGCGCACGCCTCGTAGGAACGATCCTGAAAGGCGCGGATCTAACAGGTGCAGTGAACTTGACCGAGAGGCAGTTGGCCAGCGCTGTACTCGATGAGCAGACGCGTTTGCCCGCCTATATCGATCGCACCAAGCTCTTCACCAGGACGGCATCTGCCGACTAGTTCTCTAACTTCTGCGAGTCTCATGTCCTACGATCTCGTCGTCATCGGCACCGGCCCCGGTGGCTATGTCTGTGCCATCCGCGCCGCCCAGCTCGGCCTGAAGACCGCCGTCGTCGAGAAGCGCAAGGCGCATGGCGGCACCTGCCTCAATGTCGGCTGCATCCCGTCGAAGGCGCTGCTCCACGCCTCCGAGGCGTTCGAGGAGGCGGGCAAGCACTTCGCCGATATGGGCGTGATCGTGAACGCGCCCGAACTCGACCTCAAGAAGATGATGGCGTTCAAGCAGGACGGCGTCGACGGCAACACCAAGGGCGTCGAGTTCCTCCTGAAGAAGAACGGGATCGACGCCTATCACGGCCTTGGCCGCGTCGCCGGGGCGGGTCGCGTCGAGGTGCTGTCAGAGGATGGCGGCAACCAGATGCTGGAGACGAAGAACATCGTCATCGCCACGGGCTCCGACGTGACCAAGCTGCCCGGCGTGACCATCGACGAGACGATCGTCGTCTCCTCCACCGGGGCGCTGGAACTCCAGGCGGTGCCGAAGAAGCTCCTCATCATCGGCGCCGGCGTGATCGGCCTCGAACTCGGTTCGGTGTGGCGCCGCCTCGGCTCGGACGTCACCGTGGTGGAATATCTCGACCGCGTCCTGCCCGGTATGGACGGCGAGGTCGGCAAGCAGTTCCAGCGCATCCTCGGCAAGCAGGGCATCGTCTTCAAGCTGTCCTCGAAGGTCACCGGCGTCGAGGTGAAGGACGGCGCCGCCACGGTCTCGGTGGAGCCGGCCGCCGGCGGCGAGGCCGAGAAGCTCGAGGCCGACGTGGTGCTCGTGGCCATCGGCCGCGTGCCCTATACCGAGAAGCTGGGCCTTGAGACGGTCGGAGTGCAGCTCGACAACAAGGGCCGCATCCAGACCGACAGCCACTACGCCACCAACGTCACCGGCATCTACGCCATCGGCGACGTGATCGCGGGACCGATGCTCGCCCACAAGGCCGAGGACGAGGGCGTCGCCGTCGCCGAGCTGCTGGCCGGCCAGTCGGGCCACGTGAATTACGGCGTGATCCCGAACGTGGTCTACACCTATCCGGAGGTCGCCTCCGTGGGGAAGACCGAGGAGGAGCTGAAGAAGGACGGCATCGCCTACAATGCGGGCAAGTTCCCCTTCACCGCCAATGGCCGCGCCAAGGTGAACCACACCACGGACGGG
Source organism: Methylobacterium marchantiae (assembly GCF_022179405.1). Classification (GTDB taxonomy): domain Bacteria; phylum Pseudomonadota; class Alphaproteobacteria; order Rhizobiales; family Beijerinckiaceae; genus Methylobacterium; species Methylobacterium marchantiae. The sequence goes on along the minus strand of NZ_BPQT01000023.1, from coordinate 27,500 downwards.
TTCGTGAAGATCCTGGCGGATGCCACGACCGACCGCGTGCTCGGCGTCCATATCGTCGGTGCGGATGCGGGCAACCTCATCGCGGAAGTCGCGGTCGCCATGGAGTTTGGCGCCAGCGCCGAAGACGTGGCCCGCACCTGCCACGCCCACCCGACGCTCACCGAGGCGGTGAAGGAAGCCGCCCTGGCCGTCGCCAAGCGGGCGATCCATATCTGAGGTCAGAGAGTACCGTTCCCCAACCCACTCACCTCATCCCGAAGTGCGGCGACAGCCGCCTCGAAGGAGGCTTCCAGGTATCGTTGCGCGAACCGGAAGCCTCCTTCGAAGCCTCCGCTTCGCTCCGCCGCCTCAGGATGAGGGGGCCGGGTTGGACCGGGTATCCATCCACCTCCAAAGCCGAGCGGTGAGATGGCCTACGAACTCTATTATTGGCCGGCGATCCAGGGGCGCGGCGAGTTCGTCCGCCTCGCCCTGGAGGAGGCCGGGGCCGATTATGTCGATATCGCCCGGGGGCGTGAGGAAGACGGGCAGGGCCTCGGCGCCATGACCGCCCTGCTGGAAGATCCCTCGATCGTCCGGCCCTCTTACGCGCCGCCCTTTCTCCGCGATGGCGACGTCGTCATCGGACAGACGGCCGCGATCCTGCTGTATCTCGGGCCCCGCCTGGGCCTCGCGCCGTCGGGCGAAGCCGACCGCATCTGGACCCATCAGATCCAGCTGACCATTGCCGACGTCGTGGCCGAGGCCCACGACACCCATCATCCCATCGCGGTGAGCCTCCCCTACGAGGAGCAGAAACCCGAGGCCGCGCGGCGGGCCGGCGATTTCCGGGCGAACCGGATCCCGGAATACCTCGCCTGGTTCGAGCATGTGCTCACCCGCAACGGCGGCACGCATCTCGTCGGCAGCGCCGTGACCTATGCCGACCTCTCGCTGTTCCAGCTGATCGACGGCCTCCTCTACGCCTTTCCGAAGGCGACGGACGCGGCGCTCGCCGAGAATCCCAGCGTCGCCGCGCTCCATGCCGCCATCCGGGGGCTCCCGCGCATCGCCGCCTATCTGGCGAGCCCGCGCCGCATCCCGTTCAACGAGCAGGGGATCTTTCGGCGCTATCCCGAGCTCGACCTGTAGCCGCCGTGCCCGCGCGGGGATGCGCCTGGTCGAACGCCTCCATCAGCCGGGCGGCATCGACCTTGGTGTAGAGCTGCGTCGTCGAGAGGGAGGCGTGGCCGAGCAGTTCCTGGATCGCCCGCAACTCGCCCTTGCGGGCGAGGAGATGGGTGGCGAAGGAATGCCGCAGGGCGTGGGGGGTGGCGCTGTCCGGCAGGCCGAGGGCGCCGCGCAGGGACGCCACCGCATATTGGATGATCCGGGGGGAGAGCTTGGCGCCCTTGGCGCCCACGAAGAGCGGGCCCTCGGGATCGAGGGCATAGGGGCAGGCGGCGAGATAGGCGGCGACCGCCTCCGCCACCACGGGCAGGATCGGCACCATCCTGACCTTGCCGCCCTTGCCCGTCACCGTGACCGAATCCAGGCCCGGCACGGGCGCATCGCGGCGGGCGAGACCGAGCGCTTCGGAGATGCGCAGGCCGGAACCGTAGAGCAGGGCGAGGACCGCCGCGTCCCGCGCCAGGATCCAGGGCTCGCGCGCCTCCCCGGCGCGGGAATCCACGTCGGTGAGGGCGCGCGCGGCAACGATGGGGATCGGGCGCGGCAGGCGCCGTTCGACCTTGGGCGAGCGGATCGCCCCGAGGGCCGAGACGCTGCCATGGCCCTCGCGCTCGAGATGCCGCGCGAAGGAGCGCAGGCCCGCCAGAGCCCGCATCAGCGAGCGGCCGTTCACGCCCTCCGCCCTCCGCGCCGCCATGAAGCCGCGGATGTCGCGCGGCTTGAGGGCGATGAGCCCGGCGATCTCCACCGTGCCGCGGCGCCCCTGAAGGTGGGTGAGAAATTGCCGGAGGTCGCGGGAATAGGCTTCCACCGTGTTCGCCGCCATCCGGCGCTCGCGCATCAGGCTGTCCTGCCAGCCCAGGGCGACCGCCCTGAGCGCTTCGTCGCCCGGATAGGCGATGGCGCAGGCATCCGTCGGAGGGGGAGGCACATGGAGCATCGCGCGGCGACCCTGGGCGGAAAACCCCACTCAACGCCATCGAGGTTGATGGAGCGTTGCCGTCCGGTCGGGAACGCCGCGACGATGACCGGCCTTTTCGCGGAACGGCGCGGCAGCTAAGCGCTTGTCCAACGCGCCTGATCCCGCACCCCATCCTCCCGATCCGAGCCTGCATGCCCGAGACACGCATCGTCTGTATCCGCCACGGCGAATCGACCTTCAACGCCGCCCACCGGCTCACCGGGCGCGATCCCGGCCATATCGATGCCCGGCTGACGGAGAGAGGGCTCGCCCAGGTCGCGGCGGCACGGGAAGGTCTGCGGGACATCCCCTTCGATCTCGTGGTGACCTCGCCGCTCACTCGTGCCATCCAGACCACCGCCGGCCTCTTCGCCGATCATCCGGCCAAGCCCGAGATCCTCGTGGAGGTCCTCCATCGCGAATGTCAGGAAAGTAGCTGCGATGTCGGTCGCGCGGCCTCCATCCTGAAGGCGGAATTCCCGCATCTCGACGTCGATCACCTGCCGGAGATCTGGTGGCATGCCGAAGGCGAGCCGATCGCGGACGGCGTCCATATCGAGCCGCGCCGCCTGTTCGACCAACGGGTGACGGGATTCCACGACTGGCTGACAGAGCGGCGCGAGCGCACCATCGCGGTCGTCGGTCACGGCACTTTCTTCTTCCACCTCACCGGCATCTGGCTCGACAACTGCGAGACCACCGAACTCGATCTCGCCTCTGGCCCGGTCGAGGGGTGAGGCGGACGGCGGGCACTCCGCCGACCTGAGGATCGCCTATCGCCGAACCGGCGCATCGATCGGTGTGATCGCCGTTTCAGGCCGCGGTGATCCTCGCCGCGTCGAGCCGGTCCCGCGCCTGAACGAGATCGATGCCGGGCGCCTGCCGACCGATGGCGAGGGCATTGTCGAGAATGGTCGCCGCGCAGGTCCAGATCCCCTCGGCGAAAGGGGCCGCTCCCTCCGCCACTTCCGCCGCGCAGCGGGCATCCTTGGCCGATTTCACGGCGGCCGCGGCGCAGCGGGCCACCGCCGATGCGAGGGCACCGCGCTTCCAGTCGCCCCGCCGTGACGCTTGCTCCGCAGCGGCTCCGCCGCGCCATTCGGCTGCCCGTGCGGCCGACAGACCGGCATCGAGGTCCCTCGCTTCGTCGCAGCGGGACGCGAGATCGGCGAAGCCCGCGCGGTCGAGGAGGGGCGGCAGGATGCGGCGGATGCTCTCGATGGCCAGAAAGCGGGTGCGCCTCTCCTCGATCTCCGGCGAATCCGCCGAGCCGGACAGCCGCAGGACGAAGGCCATCAATCGGGGCCGCTCGCCATCCGGCATCGCGTCGTTGAGGCCCAGCGCGTAGGCGGCGAGAGGTTTCGAGAAACAGGGCGGACAATCGGCGGAGGAGCGGATCGTCCGGTACGGCAATCCCGCGGCGACGATCGCCGCCTCGTTGATGCAGGTGCCGCCATCGGGACCCGGAAACGGGTGGGACCCGGCCAGCAGGCGCCAGTTGAGGATATGCTCGAAACCCGCTGCCATGCCTGCCAGCTCCCTCCGGTTTCACGGGAAAACCCGCCTCGACCCGGCAGGTGAAGCCGAGCGTGCCATGGAGCGGGCGGTCCTGACGAGGAAAATCTTATCCGCCGGCGCCCACGGCGAGGCCCGAGAGCATGGCGATGCCCAGCACGAGCACGAAGGCGCCCGCGAGGAGTTCGAGACCTCCGACAGCGATGATGCCGGTGGAGCCGCGCCCGCCCGCGAGCCGCAGCGCCACGGCCTTGGCAAAGACTGCCAGGCTCGCCAGCGCGCCGGTGGTGAGAGCGGTTCCGAGTGCCATGGCGAAGGTCGCGGCGATGCCCGCCGCCAGGATGCCCTGCGAGGCCGAGAAGACGAGGATCAGGACCGCGCCGGCGCAGGGACGCGATCCGGCGGCGAGGACCACGCCCGCCCGCTCCCGCCAGGAATCGAGCCGGCCGATGGCGGCCGCGTCGGTGAGGTGGGTGTGTCCGCAGCCGGTCGCGCAGGCCTCGGCACTGCTTCCCTGCATCAGGGCGGCGAGACGGCCGGCCTTCCGCCACGTCACCGCGAGGCCGAGGAGCGCGACGAGCGCGAAGCTCACCGTCTCGATCACGATGCCCGCCCGCGTCATCCCGGCGGACGTCGCGTTGAGGAGCAGGCTGCCGATGCCGACGATGGCGATGGCCACGAGGGCCTGGAGCAGGGCGGCGGCGGCGCTGAGGGAGAACCCGCGGGCCAGTGCCCGCTCGCCGGCGACGATGTAGCCGGCGATCACCGCCTTGCCGTGGCCGGGTCCGGCGGCATGGAACACGCCGTAGCTGAAGCCGATCAGGACCATCGGCCCCCAGCTTCCGCCCTGCTTGATCGCCGAGACGGTGGCTTGCAGGCTGCGCGAGAAGCTCGATTGCATGGCGAGCAGCCAGCCGCCGATCCCGGTGGCGGAGGGCGCCGCCTCGCGAAAGCCGATGCCGAACGGGGAGCGCGGCGGCGGGGGAGCCGCTCCGGAGCCGAGCAGCAGCACCAGTGCTGTGAGGCCGAGGGCGACGATGGCGACCGCCGCGAGGGCGAGGGCCGCCTGCCAGGCGAGCCGGCCGCGTGCGCCGTCGGTGCCGGCGACGGCGGCGCCTACGGACATGCGACGATGATCCGGTTGGCGAACTGGACGCCGTAGTTCGACGCGCTGGTGAGGGCCTCGAAGAACGCTTCCGACATGCCGGGCTTGGCGTCGGCGGTCTTGGGCTGCTCGGTCTTGGGCCGGGTCATGGTGGCGGCGCAACCGGCCGGCGCGCCGACGAGGCGGGCGGCATCCGCATCCTCGGACAGGCTGAACGAGACGAAATAGCTCGGATCGTAGACTTCCAGCGCCGCCACCCCGCGGCCCTGCGCGGCGGGCGTCTTCAACGGAAGCAGGAAGCTGAGGGTGAGCTTGTCGCCCTCCATCACCATCCGCGGCTCGGTCGGGTCGGAGAAGCCCTGCTCCTTGCCGCCGACCTTGAGCTTGGTGAAATAGGCGAATTCCGCGAGATTGGCGGTGTTCTCGGTGGCGAGATTGGCGAGTTCGTCGGGGCTCAGCTTGCCGTCGCCATTGGCGTCGAGGCCCTGCGTTACGAAGGCCGAATAGCTCGCATCGAAGGTCCAGGCGTGACGGATGCCGGTGACCTTGCCGCCCTCGCCGTAAGCGATCTCCGCCTTCGAGGTCACCCAGACATGGGGATGGGCCTCAGCCGGAGCAGCCAGACCCAGGCCGAGGACGAGGGCCACGAGCCAGGGGAAAGCCGAGCCAGGAGAAGTCAGGGCAGGAGAAGTCAGGGCAGGAGAAGCCAGGAAAGGAGCGATCGGCGAAGCCATGCTGGACGCTCGCGATTCAAGGTAAAGAAAATCTAAACGCGCGTTGCGTCATCGGCCGATCGTCCGGCCGCCGCAGACATCTCCTCCGATCTCTCTGGGGCGAAAGCGAGGCGCGGCTCCGGTTCAGGCCGCTCGGACGCCGGTCAGAAACCCCGCGATCCGCGCATCGAGGGCGAGGCTCGCCGCCGCGACGCGACCGGCGACGATCCTCACCGATTCCGCTGCCCGCGCGCTCGAAGCGGCCGCCTCCTCGACGGTCGCGATTCCCCCCGACACCGCATCGGCACTCGCCTCGGCATCGGCGACGCTGTCCGCGACTCGGGCGCTCGCCATCCGTTGGGCGTCGAGGGCGAGAGCCACGGTGACGTCCGCACCTGCCATCTGCTCCATCGTTCCGCCGATCGTCTCCACTGCCCGAAACGTATCCTCCGCAGCAGCGCGGATGGCCTCGATCTGACCCTTGATCGCTTCCGTGGCGCTTGCGGTCTGGGCGGCGAGCGCCTTCACCTCGCCGGCGACCACCGCGAAGCCCCGTCCCGCCTCGCCCGCCCTGGCCGCCTCGATCGTGGCATTGAGAGCGAGGAGATTGGTCTGCGCGGCCACGGTGGCGATGGTCTCGACGACCGTGCCGATCTCGCGCCCGGCCTCGGTGAGGGATGCAGCGGCCCTGCGGGTCGCCGCCACCTCCCGCTGCGCCAGATCGCCGAGCCCGTCGCGGATCCGGGACTGCCGGTCGATCGCCTCGCTGCCCTCGGCGACATCCGCGCTGGCGGCCGCGGCCCGACGCACCTGCTGTCCAGCGCCCGCCGCGCCCTGCGACACGACGACGGTCTGGTCCCGCGTCAGGCGCACGGCCTCGGACACGGCTTCGGCCGCCCCTGCCATGGCGTCGGCGGCGCTCGACAGGTCCTGCGCCACGAGCCGCGCCTCCGCCTCGAAGGTCTGCGCCGCCGATTCCAGGCGTGCGGCCCGCTCGGCTTCGGACGTGGAACGGGCGAGCGCCCGTGCGTCGCCCTCGACCTTCTCGACGATGACCGTTCGCAGCACGGCGATGGAGCGGGCCATGGTCCCGACCTCGTCGCGCCGTCCCGTCAGCGGAATGGGGCGCGCGAGTTCCATGGCGGCGAGACCGTCGATGGCCGCGCCGAGCTGTGCCAGCGGCTGGCGGATTTCCTTGCGGACGAGCCACAGGGCGAGAGCCAGGGTCGAGAGAATCACCCCGCCCGCCGCGGCGAGACTGACGCTGCGCGTATGCCGGATCTCCGCCGCCGCTTCGATCCGCTCGTCGGCCAGACGGACGAGGGTATCCTTGCCGATGCGGGTGATCGACGACACCATCCTGGTGCGGCTGGCCACGGTCGCTTCGTCCGTACCCTGGATGAGGGCCGCCTTCGGGGAAATGGTGAGGCCGAGTTCCGCCGTATCGGTCTGATAGGCCAGGAACTCCTTCAGCATGAGATCGAGCCTCAGCCGCTCGGCATCGGAAACGTGCCCGGCGATCCGGCCCAGAAAGGCCTCCCGCTGCCGGCCGACTTCGGTGAGGGCGCTCTTCAGGGCGTCGAACCGGCCCCTGGCATCCTCGGTATCGTCGGCCGTGTAGACCGCATCCGCCGCGACCACCGTACGTTCGATCGCGAGGGCGAGGCTCTGGGCCGACAGGGCCCGTTCCCAGACCGAATCCATCTCTGCCGCCCGTGCCTGCCGATGCAGGACGACCCGATCGTTGAACAGGGACAGGGCGCAGGCACCGAGGGCGAGGAGCCCCATCACCGCCGCGAGCTTGTTACCGAGGGAGAGGTGCATCGTCTCGATCCGCCATCTGACGCTTTCGCGATGTCGATGACGTGCGGCCCGTTGCCGAGAGCTTAAATCGAGGCGGCTAAACGATTGAAAAACATTGTGAAATATTTGTCGGGCCGCTTTTTCCCGGAGCGGCCTTCAGGATCGATGGCGGTTCCCGGATGGTCCGGGAACCGCCGCTTGTTCCGCTCAGTCGGCGGAGGCGACGTCGACGCGGTCGCCGCTGCGCGAGAAGGCGATCGTGGTCTCGCGCCCGTCGGAGCCGAGGGTGCCGGGCACCGAGAGATGCACCGTCTGATCCGGGTTGAGGGTCGTGACCAGACGGATCACCTGCGGCTGGTCGCTGCCGGAATTGACGCTGGCCAGGGTGGCGACGACGCGGTAGCGGCCGTTCTCCACCGTGTAATAGGCCGAACCGCGATAGGCGCCGAGATCGACGCTGCGGGCACTCGCGGGCTGGAGTTCCGTCGCCATGGAAGCGGTGGCGGAGGCGAGCACGAGCGCGGAGGCGATGAGAGCTTTTGAAGAGATGCGCATGATGAGGGAACCTGTGCGGTTACTGTCCGCCGGGAGTGCCCGTTCGGAGAGCCGGTTGCACCGGGAGACCGACATATGCGGATTTCATGGTGCGCTGCGAAGATGGGAATATTGCAACGCATCAATGTTGCGAGCGCATGGCTGTGCAGTAAAACGCATGCTGCATGTATAAAATGCATGACGATCCGGATGTGAAGACCGAATCCGTCCTCCGAACGCCCCAAACGACTCATGGAACGTCCGCGCCTTCTCCTCTCGATCGAGGCGAAAGGCCGACCTGCTGTCTCGTGGCGGGGATGCGGATCTCAGTCGCGGCGGGTCAGCGCGGCGATCTCGGCCTCTTCGGTGGCGGTCAGCTTGGCCTCGCCCTCGGTCCGGCGGCGGGACAGGCGCCAGATCCCGAAGATGCCGAGGCCGAGGGCCGCCAGCGGCGTCAGCCAGAGCAGCAGCGTATGCAGGGCGAGGACCGGCCGCAGGAGGACGTATTCCCCGTAGCGGCCGACGACGTAGTCCTGGACCTGCTTGTCGTCGTCGCCCGCCTTCAACCGCTCGCGCACGATCAGTCGGAGGTCGCGCGCCAGGGGCGCGTCGGAATCGTCGATGGACTGGTTCTGGCAGACGAGGCAGCGCAGACCGGAGGAAATGTCCCGCGCCCGTGCCTCGAGTTTCGCATCCGGCAGCACCTCGTCCGGCTGGACCGCGAGCACGGTACCGGCGGAGCCGGAGAGGAGCGCCAGGGCGAGCAGCGCGCGGGGGAGACGACCGGCGATCATTCGGCCGCAGCCATATTGCCGGGCAAGGCCTTCGCCTTCTCCTTCGCCCGCGCCGGGGCACCGACCCGCATCCGCCGGTCGGTGAGGGAGACGGCTCCGCCGAGGGCCATGACCACGGAGCCGAGCCAGATCAGCAGCACCAGGGGCTTGTAATAGAGCCGCAGACCGATGGCTCCGCCGGGGACGACCTCGCCGAGGCTGGCATAGACTTGGCTCACGCCGATGGTCAGCAGGCCCGATTCCGTCACCGTCATCTTGCGGCTCGGATAGAAGCGCTTGCCGGTCTCCACCGTACCGACGACGTCGCCGGCCGTGTTGCGGATGGTCAGGAAGGCCGTCGTCTCCTCGTAATTCTGGCCGGCGCGCGGGCCGACCCGGTCGAGGGTCGCGACATACGGGCCGGAGGCGAGGGATTCGCCGGGCTTCACCGTGCTCAACCCTTCCGTGGCCCAGCCCTGCGCGGCGATGCCCAGAACCACGATCCCGACGCCGCCATGGGCCAGGGCCGTGCCCCAGGCAGAGCGGGGCAGGCCGATGGCGCGACGGAACACGGCGTTCGGCGTCCGGGCCCGGCTGTTGCCGTAGCCGCGCGCCCGCGACACGATCTCCATGATCGAGCCGAGGATGAGGTAGGCGCCGAGACCGATGCCGATGGGTGCCAGCATCGGACCGCCCCAGGTCCAGGCCGTCACCGCGAGGCCGACGACGAGGGCGGCGCCCATGGCGGCGAACAGGCGCTGCGAGGCCGCGTGCACGTCGCCGCGCTTCCAGGCCAGCGTCTGGCCGAAGGGCACGATGAGGAGGAGCGGCACCGCCAGGGGAATGAAGGTGTAGTTGAAGAAGGGCGGCCCCACCGAGATCTTCTCGGCGGTCAGGGATTCGAGCAGCAGCGGGTAGAGCGTGCCCACGAAGACGGTGGCGCAGGCGGCGGCGAGGAACAGGTTGTTCATCACCAGGGCGCCCTCGCGCGAGATCGGCGCGAACAGGCCGCCCTGCCGCAGCATCGGCGCGCGCCAGGCGAAGAGGCTGAGCGAGCCGCCGATGAACAGGATCAGGATGGCCAGGATGAAGACGCCGCGGGTCGGGTCGGTGGCGAAGGAATGCACCGAGGTGAGGACGCCGGAGCGCACGATGAAGGTGCCGAGCAGCGACAGCGAGAAGGTGAGGATGGCGAGCAGCACCGTCCAGACCTTGAGCGCGTCGCGCTTCTCCATGACCACGGTGGAATGGAGCAGCGCGGTGCCCGCGAGCCAGGGCATCAGCGAGGCGTTCTCCACCGGGTCCCAGAACCACCAGCCGCCCCAGCCGAGCTCGTAATAGGCCCAGTAGGAGCCCATCGCGATGCCGAGCGTCAGGAAGCTCCAGGCGATCAGGGTCCAGGGCCGCACGGCGCGGGCCCAGACCGCGTCGATCCGCCCGTCGATGAGCGCCGCGATGGCGAAGGCGAAGGTGATCGAGAAGCCGACATAGCCGACGTAGAGCAGCGGCGGATGGATCGCGAGGCCGAAATCCTGCAGCAGCGGGTTGAGGTCGTTGCCCTCCATCGGCGCCGGGCTCACCCGCGTGAACGGGTTCGACGTGGTGATGATGAACAGCACGAAGACGAAGGTGATGAGGCCCTGGACCGCGAGGGTGTTGGCCCGCAGCACCGGCGGCACCGAATTCCGCGACACGGCGACCAGGGCGCCGAACAGGGCGAGGATGAGGACCCAGAGCAGCATCGAGCCCTCGTGGTTCCCCCATACGCCGGAGAGCTTGTAGAGGAAGGGCTTGGCCGTGTGCGAATTCTCGATCACGTTCTGGACCGAGAAGTCCGACGTGGCATGGGCGTAGGTCAGCGCCGCGAACGAGAACAGGATGCAGGCGAAGGCGCCGAGTGCCGCCGGCGTCGCCACGGCCCGCAGGGCTGCGTCGCCCGAGCGGGCGGCCCAGACCGGCATCACCGCCTGGACGAGGGAGAGCGCCAGCGCCAGCGCTAGCGCGAAATGTCCGACCTCGATCAGCACGTCGGAATGTCCTTCCCTAGGGCTCTACGCGTCACAGCCATGCGGATCATCGTTCGCTGCGGCGCCCGAGACCCGGCTCGCCGTCCGCCGTCTTCACGCCGACGGGACTCTCTTTTGAGGCAGCAGCGCCCTTGGCGCCGCCTTCCTGCCACCGTCCCTGCGCCTTGAGGGCGTCGGCGACCTCGCGGGGCATGTAGGATTCGTCGTGCTTGGCGAGGACGGTATCGGCGCGGAAGATGCCGCCCGGCTCCAGCCGCCCCTCGGCGACGATGCCCTGGCCTTCACGGAACAGGTCCGGGAGCAAGCCGCGATACTGGACCTGCACGGTGGCGTTGGTGTCGGTCACGGCGAAGTCGATGTTCTGATCCGGGCCGCGCTGGAGCGAGCCTTCCTTGACCAGCCCGCCGAGGCGGAAGCGCGTGCCGGGAGCCACACCCTGCGCGGTGACCTCGGTGGGCGAACGGAAGAACACGATCGACCCGCTCATGGCGGAGAGGATCAGGCCGAGCGCCAGAGCGAGCACGGCGCCGCAGGCGGCGATCAGGATCAGGCGGCGGCTCTTGCGAGTCACGAGTTTCGTCCCGTTTCGGTTCTGGCGCCTCATGATCGGGCGCTCAGGAAGCTCGGAATGACAGATCCGGTCGTCCCGTCGTTTGGCTTGCCTTGGGTTTCGGCCCCATGGCAGTCCGGGTCAAGGGCCTGGACCGGGGCGGATTGTCAGGGGGCACCGTTCACCGACGGTTGCATCACGGCTTGTCGTTGCCTCCCCGCAGGCCGAGTTCCTGGGCGAGGATGTCGAGCTTCTCCATGGCGCGGGCATCGGGGCTGAGGGCCATGCGCCCGCGATCCAGGGCATGGCTCGCCTGCTGGCGCTCGCCCAATACGCTGTACGAACGGACGAGACGCAGCCAGTCGTCCACCGTACCGCCCTTCGACGCCAGGCGCCGGTCGAGGCCGGCGACCATGCCGCGGATGGCGGCGTCGCGCTCGGGCGCCGGCATCGCCTTCACGGCGGCCACGGCCGCATCCGTCCCGGCCCGCTCGGCCGCGTCCGCGGCGTTGGCCGGGGGTGCCGCAGGGACGGGCGCCGCGGCGAGCTTGAACTCGCGTGCGAGTTCGTCGAGCCGGCTCGTCGCCTCCGCATCGTTCCCGAGCGCGGCCCGGGCCCGGTCGAGGGCCGCCTTCATCTTCTCGCGATCGCCGAGCACGCCGTAGGAGCGCACGAGGCGGACCCATTCGTCGGCGCTTCCGCCCTTGTCCGACAGGCGCTGGTCGAGACCCTCCACCATGCCGCGGATCGCGGCATCGCGGCCGGCCGCCGGCATCGCCTGCAGCGCGGCCGCAGGTCCAGCCCCACCCGGCTTGGTCTCACCTGGTCCGGTCTGAGACGCTTCGGTGCCGGATGCGTCGGGCCTGGCCGTTCCGGGCGTCTCGCCCCTGAGGCGGGTCAGGGTCTCCTGCACCAGCGGCAGCCAGGGCGCATCGGCGGGAGCGCCGTCCACCAGGGCGGTGAGCCGCTGGATCGCGCCGGGGATGTCGCCGTCGAGTTCCGCGGCGCGCGCGAGGTAGAAGCGCGGCTTTGCGACGTTCGCATCGAGGCTCGCGGCGCGTTCGAAGATCTCCTTCGCGCGGGGCGTCACGGTCCCGTTGGCGCCGGCGACCAGAGCCTCGCCCCAATCGGAGAGCCGCTGCGGCGTCTCGCCGAGGATTCGGGTCGCCGCCTCGTAGGCATGCGCCGCATCGTCGAAGCGCCCGAGACGGACATAGACCGGCGCGAGGACCGACCAGCCGCGGCCGTCGCTCGGATCGCTGGCGAGACGCGCCTCGATCTGGCCGATGGCCTTGAGCATGTCCTGTCCGCCGGACTGGGCCGCCTGCCGGTCGGCCGCCGTCTGGGACGGCATGTGCGGCGAGCCGTAGAGGCCGTAGGCGATGAGCGCCACGAGGGGGATCGTCGAGAGCGCGAAGGCCGATGCCGCACGGCGCTGGCGCAGGGCGGGTTCGGCCATGCCGTCGGCGGCGGTCTCGGGGCGCTCGCGGCTGGCGCGGAGGAGACGGCGTGCCGCCTCGGTACGGGCGGCCTCCGCCTCGCCGGGCGCGATCAGCCCGCGGGCGAGGTCACGCTCGATCTCGCGGACCTGATCCTCGTAGAATCCGGTCTCGGTGGCGAGCGCTCCGGCCTGCGGCCGAGGGACGGCCTCAGCCCGCCGTGCCTTGGACCAGGGCGACATCGGCCAGAGCAGGGCCAGCACGGTACCCCCCGTCATCGCCGCCAGAATGAACCAGATCGCCGTCATCTTACCCCAGACCCACATCACAGCATGTAAGCGCCGGACGGGCCTGAGCGCAGGGACCGGTCCGGCGACACGGTGTCACGCGAACCTGTGCGGTTTCGGACGGGAACGAACGCCCCCGGCTTCGACGCGTCGTCGTCTGAAGCACCATTCGGAGCATTTCGCAAAGGGCGGCACGGGGCCGCCACCGCCGCGAGACTCATCCGGCGCTGGCATTCGGCGCGTCTCCGGGCACCTCGATCACGGCCCTGACGCCCCCGAGATGGGCCTCTTCCAGGCGGAACCGGCCGCGATAGAGGGCCGCGAGATCGGCGACGATGGAGAGGCCGAGGCCCGAGCCGGGCTTGGTCTCGTCCAGGCGACGACCGCGGCCGAGCACCGCGGCGCGATCCTCCGGCAGCAGGCCCGGCCCGTCATCCTCGATGGAGACCAGAAGGTGGGGATAATGGTGCTCGCTCACCGTTTCCGCGCGGATCGCCACGCGGCTGCGGGCCCATTTCGAGGCGTTGTCCACGAGGTTGCCGATCATCTCCTCGAAATCCTGGCGCTCGCCGCGGAAGCGCAGGCCCGCCGGCACATGGACTTCGTAGGCGATGTCCTTGTCGCGGTAGATCTTGCCGAAGGTGCGCACCAGGCCGGCGAGCGCCGGCTCGACCTCGGTGGAGGTCCCGAGCGTGCCGGCCAGCGCCGCCGCCCGCGCCCGGTCGAGGTGGTAATTGACCTGGTCGCGCATCACCGCCGCCTGCTCGCGGATCTTCGCGGCGAGGTCGTCCGGCGCGTCGCTGGCGCCGACCTCGTTGACGATGATCGACAGCGGCGTCTTCAGGGCATGGGCGAGGTTGCCGACCTGCGTCCGCGCGCGCTCCAGGATCTCGCGGTTGGTCTCGATCAGGAGGTTCACCTCGCCGGCGAGCGGCGCGATGTCGCGCGGATACTCGCCGTCGATGCGGTCGGCCTCGCCCCGGCGGATCGCGCCGAGCGCCGTGCGGAGCTTGGCCAGGGGCGCGAGGCCGAAGCGGATCTGGAGCAGCGTCGTCAGCGCCAGGAACAGGCCGAGCAGGCCGAACGTCACCATCAGCGAGAAGCGGAAGCGGCCGACATCGTTCTCGATCTCGTCGGCCGGGCCGGCGACGCGCACGGTGTAGCGCCCCTCCTCGCCGAGATCGACGTCGCGCTCGATGATGCGCAGGGGGCGGTCGTCCTGGGCCTTGCCGTAGCCCTGGCGGATCTGGCCGATCCCGGCATTGGTGTCCGGGGTACCCGCCGGCTTCAGCGGCACGCCGACGAGGGAGCGCGAGGTGCGGAGATCCCGCGGGCGCGCATCCGGCCGCCCCACCTGCCAGTACCAGCCCGAGAGCGGCAGGTCGAAGCGCGGATCGCTGAGGTTGAAGGAGCGGCTCTCGGGGTCGTTCGGCGAGACGAGGTCGGTGGCGAGGTTGTTGGCGTAGACCAGGAGCCGGCTGTCGAAGGACCGCTCGGTGTTCTCGCGGTAGAGCGTGGTGAGGATCCAGGCCGCGATCAGCAGGATCGCCGCACTGGCGAGCAGAGCGGAGCCCGCCAGCCGCACGGCGATGGAGCGGCGCCGGAACGGCAGCCAGGCGGGGAAGGCGGTCATATGGGGCTATTCCGGGATATTCGAGAGAAGCCGACAACGCGAGCTCCGTAAAGCACAGAGGTGGTGTAGACGGCCTATCAATATTATGTACACGTCTCGTGGAAGGAGAACGGACCATGGCTCTTCATATTCGCGACGAGGAAGCGGATCGCCTCGTGCGGCGTCTCGCCGAGCGCAAGCACATTTCTCTGACGGAAGCCATCAAGCTCGGCGTGGGCAACGAGCTCAAGCGCGAGGACGAAAAGCTCTCCCTGTGGGACCGTATCCGTCCGATCAGGGAACGCATCGCGTCTCGGTCTGATACCGGCCTCAAGGCAGATAAGGCCTTCTATGACGAGATGAGCGGCGATATCTGATGTTTGTCGATGCCTCGGCAATCGTCGCCATCCTGACGGGAGAATCCGATGCGTCGCATCTGAGCATCTGCATCGAGGGCGCGACGACATTGATCACGTCGCCCATCGCCGTCTACGAATCGGTGCTGGGAATCGCACGAACCAAGCAGGGCGGTATCCGTGAAGCTCGGATCGACGTGCAGATGTTCCTCGATGCCGTCCCGATCCGCGTCGTTGATGTAACGGCTCTCGATGCGTCTATCGCTCTCGATGCGTTCGACACATACGGAAAGGGACGAGGGCATCCCGCGCAGCTCAATATGGGCGATTGCTTCGCCTATGCGGTCGCCAAGAACAATGGCGTCCCACTCCTCTTCAAGGGCCAAGACTTCATTCACACGGATATCGCGCAAGCCTCGCCCTGAATACTTGCTGGAGGCCTACACCCGCGAAGGCGGCTGGTTGGGGTCGACGAGGTAGCCGAGGCCGCGCACGGTCTGGATCAGGTCCACCGCGAGCTTCTTTCTGAGGCGCCCGACGAAGACCTCGATCGTGTTGGAATCCCTGTCGAAATCCTGGTCGTAGAGGTGTTCGGTCAGTTCGGCCCGCGAGACCACGCGGCCGGTATGGTGCATCAGATAGGCGAGCAGCCTGTATTCGTGGCTCGTGAGCTTGATCGGGTTGCCGTCGACATAGACGCGGCCCGAGCGGGTATCGAGCACGACCGGCCCGCAGGAGATCTGGCTGGTGGCGTGCCCGGTGGCCCGGCGCAGGAGCGCGCGGACGCGGGCCATCAGCTCCTCCATGTGGAACGGCTTGGTCACGTAATCGTCGGCCCCGGCATCGAAGCCGTCGACCTTGTCCGACCAGCGGTCGCGGGCGGTGAGGATGATGACCGGCGTCTTGATGCCGGCGCGGCGCCATTTCTGCAGCACGGTGACGCCGTCGGCCTTCGGCAGGCCCATATCGAGGATGATCGCGTCGTAGGGCTCGCTCTCGCCGAGATAGGCGCCCTCCTCGCCGTCGAAGGCCTTGTCGGCGACGTAGCCGGCCTCCTCGAGCGCGTTCACCACTTGCCGGTTGATGTCCCGGTCATCCTCGACGACGAGCAGACGCACTGCGATTCACTCCCAAGATGAGGCGGCTGTGAGGCCCCCGTCGCGGAGACGGATGAGGTCCGCCGCCCTCACTGACCGATGACCCGCCCGGTGGTGGCATCCACCAGCACGTGGACGAACTGTCCGTCCCGGCGCAAGGCCGTCAGAAGATAGGCGAGCCCGTCCTCGTGCCGGCACAGCCTGGCCCGCTGGATCTCGGCCCGCGGGATCACGGTCCGCGCCGCGCGGATCGCGGCCACCGGCTCGATCACCCGCTTGTCCGCCACGGCCTCGCGCAGGTCGGCGGGGCTGAGGCAGCTCTCGCTCGGCGGAACCGGGTGGATCGGCGCCGCGATCTCGGCCGTCGCCTTCTCCTCCGCCAGCGTGCGAATCGGCCCCGTCGCGAAGGCCGCGACGGTCAGGCCGATGAACAGCAGGGCGAGGAGGATGCGCATGGGTGACGTCAATGGTCTCCGGGCACTGAATGCGCCCTGAATGCGGGGTCGGTCGGGGCTCGACCGCGGAGGATCGGATGGTGGAGCGAAACGCTGCGAGCGAGCAAGCCGAACCGGGACCGTCCGGTTCCCGACACTCGGCGTCACGAGCCGCCGGCGCCGTGCGAGGCCGGGCGCTGCAGGGTCGCCCGCAACGCCATCCCGAGGAGATGCTGGCGGGCGATATGGTCGAGGGCCGCCTGACGCAGGTCGGTCATCGAGCGCTCGAACCCGGTCTCGGCGGCCTGGAGGCGGCCGCAGGCGGCGCGCAGCCGGGAGGAGGGGTGGAACAGGCGGGCGAGGCGCGTCATCGGACCGGTTCTCCGGAAGGGCGTGGCGTGGGACGTCATCGACCCTCGTGGCGAGGCTCGGACAGGCGGCGCAGGATCTCGTCGAACTTCTCCCGCGCCCGCTCGTCGCTGCGGTCGACGCCGTGGGCGATCTCGCTCGCCAGGCGGGAGAGGTCTTCGAGCACCCGGGTCCGGCTCTCGATGGCGAGCGCCACGGCGGAATTGGCCTGGGACGCCCGCTCCAAGGCCGTGGCATTGACACCGGCATCACCGATCCGGGCTTCCTGAGCCCGCACGGTCTCCCGGTAGAGGTGCAGGCAGGCGAAGCCGAGCAGGACGGCCACGATCCAGCCCGCACCGGCCTCCGAGAACAGGAGGCGGGCGGCTTCGAGGGCGATCCTGTCCATGGGACACCTTTCCCTTCCGCTGCCCGCGAAGCCCCGTTCAGGCCGGCGATCCGAGCTCGCGCCCCGCCTGCAGGGCGTCGAGGGCGAGCGCCAGGGTGTTGCCGGCGGTGGCCTCCGCGTCGAGGGGCAGGCTGCGGAAGACCTTCTCCGCGAGCCCCTCCGTGCCGCCCGCGGCCGCGATCAGCCAGGAGGGTGCCTGGTCGAGCGCCCGCTGGACGGCGCGGGCGATCACCACCGATCCCACCGGCACCGACAGAACCCGCCCCCGCACCGCCCCGGCCACGGCATTGATCGCGTAATCGCCGACATTGCGCACGAGGCGTTCGACGAGGGCGGTCGTGACCAGGACGCGAAGGGGCCCGGCGATCCGTGCGATGGCGGCCGTCGCCGCCGTGATCGCCAGGGGGACCAGGAAGGCGGTGACCGATTGGGCCACCGCGATCACCGCGTCGCCCCAGGGAAGGAGGATCGCCGATTCGGCAGGCGCCACCAGGGGCGAGGCCAGGCAGGGCGAGGCGGCGCAGGAGGCGAGGAGCGCGGCAGGGAACGTGGCAAGCGACCTGGCAAGCGACCTGGCAAGGGACCTGGCAAGGCCGCCGAGGACGAGGCTCGTGCGTGTCATGGCAATCTCCGGGATGAAGCAGGGGGAAGGATCGCGCCGCCCGCTCAGGCGGCGAGGCCGAGGAGCCTGCGGAACGAGGCCTTGAGACGCGCCCAGGCACCGGCGGGCGGAGACGCCGCGTTGCGCCGCGACGGCGCGGGGCGGGTCGAGGGCGTGCGGGGAGTCGAGGACGTGCGGGGAAGGGGGCGGCGGTCGGACGCCACGGCCGGGCCCGGCACGCTTCCCGGCTGGCTCACCTGAGTCTCGATCTGACCGGACGGTGGCGCTGCCGCCGGGCGCGAGACCGGCGCGGGATCGGTGGAGCGGGCTCGCGGCAGAGCCTCTCCGTAGGGTGTCCGGAACTGGTCGTACTCGGCCCTCCGGCGCGGGATCAGGGCGGCGGGCCGGTTCCACAGCAGGATCGCTTTGGCGGCGCCCGCGCGGTCCCCCGCTTTCAGGCGCCGCACCACCGTCGAGCGGCGGAAGGCGCCCTCGCCGATGTTGAAGCAGAGAGAGACCAGGGCATCGAAGGCATGGTCGGGCAGGCCGGCCGGCACCACCTCCCCGACGCTGCGGACGAAGCGCCCCACGTCGCGGGCGAAGACGGCGTCGCATTCCTGCGCCGTCAGCCGCAGGCCCGGCGTCACGACGGGCGGCCCCGCGGCGCTGGTATGACCGACACCGATGGTCCAGATGCCGACGGAATCGCGGTAGGCGTCGAGGCGCCGTCCCTCGCGGGCGACGAGCACGGCACTGCCGATGGCGCTGAGATCCATGGTTCACTCCGGGGAATGGGGGGTCGGACGGGATGGGCGGCCGCGCGAGGTCGGGTGAAATCCCGAAGGGTCAGGGCGTCGCGAGGCCCCAGAACGCGCTGTCGGCGGCGAGGATTCCGCCTGCCGCGCCGGTGAAATGGGCGAAGACCTCCACCGTATCGCCGGCATTCAGGGCGAGGGTCCCGGTGAGGGACAGGGTCGAGACGCCGTCGACGAGGTTGGTCACCGCCGCGCGATGGCGCGGTGCCGCCGCACCGTTGCGGTAGAAGCGCGCCTGAAGGGCGGTGGGCGACGCGCCTCCGCTCTTTCGGAAGGCGAGACCGGCGCCGAACGTGTAGGTGCCGGCCTCCGCCGCGACGAACCGGCTCGTCGCGGTCACGAACGCGCCTTGATCGTTCACCTCGGCGGTATTGAACGCCACCTTGGTCCAGGCGGCGGCGGGGATCGTCGCATCCGCGCTCATCGAGGCGGAGAAACGCGGCAGGTTCGTGAGGCGGGACCAGCGCGTCCCCTGATAGCCCTTGAAGGCGGCGGCCGTGCCATCGAACACGATCTGCCCGGGCGCTAGCCCCAAATCGGGCGTGCCGGCGCGGGCGACGAGTTCGAGAGCGCCGTTTCCCCTGAACTTGACCACCGAGCGACGCGTCACCGTGCCGATCTCCGTCGTCTGGAAATCCACGAGCGTGCCCTGCGCGGTGGCGGTGAAATCCTCCTCGGCGACGCCGTTGAAGGTGACCGCGTTGCCCGAAAATCCCCCTGTCGCCAGGCAGCCACGGCCGAAGAACCCGAAGAACCGGTCTCCGGCGAGAATGCCGGTGGGGGCGGCCGGGGTGCCGCGAGCGATCCGTGCCGTGATGTTGACCACGGCGGACGAGGAGCCGCTGTAATTCTCCAGCTGGAGCAGCGCGCCGGTCATCGAGCCCGACACGAAGATCGGGGCGACAGGAAGCGGACCGCCGGGCGCGGCGGCCGAGCCGAACCCGACATAGCCGTTGTTCGGCAGGACCCTCCAGGCATGGGCCCAGCCGGTGCCGTCGGCCGAGACCTTGGCCGTCAGGCTGTCGTCGCCGAGGAGGCCGATCTCGGCGCGGGCCGAGAACCCCGTCTGCAGGAGCAGCGACAGGACGTTTTCCGTGGCCGCCTTGTTCAGGGCCAATCGCAGGTCGCCGCTGCCGCCCTCGCTCGTGCCGCGCGCGGTCCAGAGCGCCGTGTTGAGCTTGGCCGCGAACGGATTCTCCGCATCCGCCCCCGTCCCGAGGCCGAGGAGGCCGAGATCCTGCAGCGTCGAGAGGGTCCGGGAGAGGGTGCTCCAGGCGGTGCCGTCGAAACGGTAGAAGGCGTCCTCGTCCGCCAGATAGGCGATCCACCCGGCCTTCGGCGCGATCCCGTCCCAGACCCCGTCATGGAAATGGACGATGCGCCCGGCGAGGCCCGTCCAGGCGCCGGTGGGCGACGCGTCGGCGATCAGGTAGCGCGCTCCCTCGACGGGGGAGGGCGGAGGGGCCGTGAGGTCCTTGTCGAGGCAGGCGAGCTGCACGATCGTATCGAGGACCGCCAGGGCCTCGTTGTGGGTGACGTGTTTTCCCGCCTGCGCCGCCGCGATCAGCGGCAGGGCGAGGTTGGCTGTCGTCTCGGACATGGCGGAAGCTCCGGGTCTCGGGTCTCGGGTCTCGGGTCTCGGGTCGTTCAGGCGAAGCGGACGGGCAGGATGGTGCGTCGGCTCGGACCTCGACCGGCGACGGTCCCGACCTGGGCGACGCTCACCTCGATGAGGGTCCGCCGCGTGCCGAAATCGGCGGCCTCGTCGTCGGCGGCGTAGAGGAGGGCCGGCTCGCTCGTCCGGACGCTGCGCAGGATCGCGCCGCCCGGCCCGTGGATCTCGACGAGGTAGGTCTCGCCGGCCTCGTCCTGCGGGATGTCCGCCGCCTCCCAGCCATCCGCGTCCCGCCTCGCCCGGCGGAGCCAGGACAGTCTGATCCCGCCGGCCTCGCGCCGCGCGGCCAGATGCACGGGTGACAGCGGCAGGAGCGGCAGGAGGCCGGCACTCGCCTGCAGTTCCAGGTAGCTCTGATCGCCAGGATCGCGGGCGGCCGGCCCGATCCTGTAGCGGAAGGGCCGGCCGGCCTCGTCGAGCCGGTCCACCAGGGGCACGACCGCCCCGTCGTCGAGACGCACGACGAGGCAGCCGGCCGGATTCTCGCGCGCGGCGAGATCTTCGCTCCCCATGAGGCCGCGCAGCAGCCGGCCGAGGCGATAGGTGCCGGGGCCGATCAGTTCGGCGCTCGCCGCGCCGATGATCTCGACCGCGCCATCCGCATCCCGGAGGGCGAACAGGTTGCCGCCGGCGAGCACGGCGCTCTCCTCGATGGAGGACAGGGCGCCGGCATGGCGCAGGCGCACGTCGAGCCGGGTCCCCCGGTCGAAGCGCCAGAGCGGCCCGGGCGGCAGGAGGCCGAGGGTCTCGCCGAGACAGGCGGGATAATCGACGATGCGGTGCAGGCCGAGGGGGCCGTCCGTGCCGGCCGAGCGCCAGATCGCCGCCTCGCCGGGCCAGGGATCGGCCGAGACGGCGAGGTATTGCAGGATCGTCGGGCTGCCCCTGTCGACGGGCAGGTCGAGGACGCAGGCGAAGGGCCGCCCGGCCATGGAGGGCGGCGGCCTGTATCCCCTGTCGTCGCGGCCGCGAGAGGCGCCCGGCCGGGAACCGTGGACCGGGACGGCGCGCGTTTCGACGCGCCGGCCGCCGGCGCTGTCGGCGATGCGCACGATCCGATGGGGCTGCCGGGCGCCGGGCAGGGACAGGAGGTCGCCGGGCGAGAGGTCGATCCGGCGCGGGCTCAACCGGAAGGTGGCGCTGTCGCGTCCGGCGATCGCGCTGTCGAGGAGCGCTTCGGCGAGGGACTCCGCGCTCTCCCTGCGGGTCACGATGGGGGCGTCGGCACGGCTCTCGCGCCGCCTCAGGCCGGTGGGGCGGATCGCCGATGCGGTGGCGGTCCGGTAATCGGCGCTCTCGCCGTCGCAGAAGGCGAGGGTGAGCGCGCGCGGCAACTCGGATTCCTCGGCGCGGACGAGGCTCAGCGGCGCTTGGCTCCGCTCGGCGAGCACGAGATCGCCGGACGCGAGGGCGACCGGGTTCTCGCGGCGGGGGCCGAGGATATCGAGCCTGCCGCCCACGGCCGAGACGTCGAGCCCGTAGACCTGGGCGAGGGGCTCGAGAGCCGCGCGCGCGGACATCGGCCGGTCGATGACGTAGCCGTCGAGCCAGGCATCGGCGATGATCCGGGCGGGCGCGGCGATGCCGAGATCGGCCAGGATCGCCCGGATCAGCCGGTCGAGCTCCAGGCCCTCGATCCGTCCTGTGATCCAATGACCCAGGGACCAGTTCTCGGCATCGGCCCAGACGGTGTCGAAATCCGGGAAGGCCGGGAAGGGCCGCGCGTCCCAGCACCACACGAAGATCGAGGACGGGGCCACCATCGGGCCGCCATAGAGGGGCGAGACCGGGTTATGAGCCGGCTCGTGACCGGGCAGGGCGTTATCGAAGCGGGTGAGGATGGCGGTGAGGCCGCGCGCCTGGATCAGATCATCGCGAAAATTGCCGGAGAAGGGCGGGGCCGCGTTCTCCGAGGATTTCGGGTCGGGGAACACGTTCGGCCCGTTGGTTCCCCGGTCCACGGCCGGGACGCCGATCTCGGTGAGCCAGATCGGCTTCGATCGGGGAATCCACGCCGTCGTGCCGGTCTCGATCCCGTCGTCGCGCTCCCGATGCGGGTTCGACCACCACGAGACGAGGTCCTTGGCCCGGTAGATCCAGGGCTTGGCCGCGGCGCCGTCGGTGATGGGGGTTCGCACCTGCGCCCGCCGTTCGGCGTCGCCGGCATAGTACCAGTCGAACGCCTCACCGGCGCCGAGGCGGCGTTTCAGATAGGCCGTGTCGTAGAGGCTGTCGGTCTCGGCGAGGTCGGCATGGCTCGCGCCGTCGCGCCAGTCGCTGATCGGCGGGTAGTAATCGATGCCGACCGCCGCGATGGCCGGATCGGCGAACAGCGCGTCGAGGGGAAACCGCACGGTCGCGCCGCCGTCGCGGACATGGGCGCCGTACTCGGTCCAGTCGGCCGCGTAGACCAGGGCCACGCCGGCCCCGAGGCGGGCGCGCACCTCCTGCGCCAGGGATCGGAACGCCTCCACCGCCGGATAGCGCCCGTCCCCGCCCCGCACGCGGGTGAGGCTCGGGAACTCGCTGCCGATGATGAAGCCGGAGAGCGGATGTCCCTCGGCCGCCCATCCGGCGGCGAGGTCGGCGTAATGCAGGAGGAAGCGGCGGTAGCCGTCAGGGCCCTCGAAGAAGGCCGCGATCTGCGCAGCCGCGGCGGCGGTTCCGTCCGGGCTGCCCGGCTGGCCGGGGGCCGGCATGCAGGTGATGCGTCCGCGCCAGGGATAGGGCGGCTGGCGGCTGGCGCCCGCATCGCGCGGATCGGGCAGGGTGTTGCCGGCGGGCACGTCCATCATCACGAACGGATAGAGCACGACCTCGAGACCGCGCCGGCGCAGCTCGGCGACGAGGCGGCCGAGCCCCGTATCGGAGGGCGTGCCGCCATAGGCGGCGCCCCCGGCCGGCGCCGTCGAGACCGTCTCCACCCGATCGCGGGTCAATCCGGCGACGCTCCAGGTATCGCCGAGGGTCGTCTTCTTCGGCTGGTCGACCTTGGGGGTGACCGTGCACTGGCCGGCGCGCAGGTCGCTGCCGAACCAGCTCGCCACCACCGACACGCGGGTGAGGCGCGGGCACAGGGCCTGGAGGGCGTCGAGGGAGGCGGTGACGTCGCTCGCACCCTGGAACTGGAACCGGTTGGCCGCCCGCGTGGTCCCGAACCCCGCATCCTCGGTGACGGTGCGGGGATCGAGGCCGAACTCGGTGGAGCCGGGGATGAGGCAGACCGCACGGATCATGCCCGCGAGCCCCTCCACGGGGCGGATCACCTCGAAGGCGAGCTGCGGCACCCGGTTGCCGAAATCGGCCAGCGCCAGACGCTCGAACACCACGTAGGCGAGGCCGCGATAGGCCGGTGCCCTGTCCGCTCCCTCCTTGGCGACGATCAGCGGATCGGGCGCCTGGTCGGCGCCGCCCCGGTGCAGGCGAACGTTCAGGGTGGTGAGGTCGATCTCGCGCCCATCCGCCCAGACCCGGCGGATATGCGCCACCTCGCCCGCGCACAGGCCCACCGCGAGATCGACGAAATAGGCATAGGTCGTGGTCACGGTCTTCTGACCGGAGCCGCCCTTGCCCCCGGACGCGGCGCGCTGGACGCTGGTATTGGCCACTTCCAGGGGGCGCGTCGCCCAGATCAGCGTGCCGCCGACCCTGGCGCGGCCATAGACCCGCTTGATCGGCTCGCCCTCGGTGGAGGCGAGCCCGGCGATGTCGGTGAGGCGCGGGCCTTCGACGAAGCGCGGCCCGGCGCGCGAACCGAACAGGGCGCTGTCGATCGCCCCGCCGGCCATGGCGCCGAGCGTGCTGAGCACGGCCCCGCCGATGGGGCCGCCGAGCGCGGTCCCGAGAGCCGCCCCGGCCGTCTGCAGGATGAGCGTGGCCATGCGGAAGGGCTCCGAGAGGGAGGGGGATGTTTCTTCGAGGCGAGGATGGCGCGAGGCGGACCGTGCCGCGGGCTTGAGAGTTCGTATCCGACTGGATACAAGTTCGTATGCCGACGATCCTGCTTTCGGACCGATTCAAGGTTTGGCTGAAGGGCCTGCGCGACGAGCGCGCGAAGGCCCGAATTGCTGCCCGCCTACGATCGGCGAGCTATGACAATTTTGGAGATACCAGGTCTGTCGGGAGCGGTGTCTTCGAGATGCGCATCCATTACGGTCCGGGCTACCGGATCTATTATGCGCGCCGAGGCGAGACCGTTTACCTGCTGCTTAAAGGCGGCGACAAGGCGAGCCAGTCTCGGGATATTCAAGACGCCATCACAATGCTCTCCATGCTTGATCGGAGCACGCCATGACGGAGTTCACGCCCTTCGATGCTTCGGAGTATCTCGGCACCGACGAGGCGATCGCCGAGTATCTCGCCGCCGCCCTCGAAGATCCGGATCCTCAAGTGTTTCTGGCGGCTCTCGGCGATGTGGCCAAGGCGCGGGGCATGACGCAGATCGCCAAGGATTCCGGGCTTGGCCGGGAGAGTCTCTACAAGGCGTTCTCGCCCGGCTCGAAGCTCCGCTACGAGACCGTCCGCAAGGTCATGGATGGGCTCGGCGTGAAGCTCACGGTCCTGCCGCACTCCTGAACCGGGACATCCGGAAACCGGAACACATGCACCATGTGCCGGCGCCACCACCGCGTCACGGCGACCTCCGTCACCGCCGCGCCGTCATGGGCGTGGATCATCGTCCCGCCGCCGCAGGCGATGGCGCAATGCTTTGCCGGCAAATGCAGGCGGAAGGCGAACAGCAGGACCTCGCCCGCCGCCGGCTCGTAGATCTCCGAAAGAGCCGGCATGGCGACGAGGTGGCGCCGGGCCGCTTCCGCCATCGGGTCGGCGCCATGGGCCGCCGATTCCGCCCAGGACGCCGAATAGGGCGGAGCGGTTTCGGGCTCAGGCCCCAGGAACTCGCGCCAGACCCCGCGCACGAGGCCGAGACAGTCGCAGCCGACGCCCTTGAGCGAGGCCTGATGCCGGTAGGGCGTGCCGATCCAGCCCCGCGCCTCGGCGACGATGTGCTGCAAATCCAGCATCGCGACCTCCTTTGGTCGGCTCAACGGAACAGGCTGCCGCCGTCGAGGGGCGCACCCGAGCCGCCGATGCTGCGGATGACGAAGTCGTTGCCCGGCATGTGCGGGAAGCCCTGGAAGTTGGGGGCGTTGGCGAAGGTGCCGGCGCAGGTGGAGAAGCGCTTGTCGCAGCCCGCCTTCAGGCCGAACGCGTCCCCTGCGGCGATGGCGCGGGGCGGCTCCTGCCAGAGCGCGATCCGGGTGCCGCCGTCGCCCGGCCGCTGGGCCCGGATGTCGTTGGCGAACCCGGCATTGGCCCCTGTAATCCAAGTGAGGCGCCCGCCGGTGAAGGTGCCGTCCGCGAAGGCGCCCGCCAGGGCCGCCAGCATCTCCCCCGGCGCGGTCGGCGCGAGGACGGTCCCGGTGGTGCGGTAGCGCGGATCGGTGAGGTCGACGCGGCAGCGCGCGTCGCCGAGATCGGCATCGCAGGTGGCGCGAAAGGTCCGGCCGCGCTCCTCGTCGAGGTGGTCCATCAATCCGCGCAGCTCCGCGACGAAGGCGCTGCCGGCCCGGCGGACCTCGCCGATCGTGCCGATATCGAGGAGGAGGCGGGTCGCCGGATCGGTCCAGTCGACGAGCCAGGTCTCGACGGTGGCGGCATCGTAGAGCCCGCCCGCCACGTCCTCTTCCGCGATGCCGAGGGAGGTCAGCGCCCCGGCCACCTCGCCGCCGCCCACCGCGAAGCCGAGCTCCGCGCTCGCCTCGGCGGCCTCCAGCCCCGAGCGGGCGGCGAAGCCGATGCCGGAGAAGGTGAGGTCGCGGTCATGGTCGGTGAAGCCGAGGGTGAGGCCGTCGCGCCGGGTCAGCGACCAGCAATGGCACAGGGTGGTGGACCCGCCGGCGAGATGCGCGGCGAGGGCGGGCGGGATGTCGCGCATGCGTCCAGGCTCCGGTCAGGGTACGATCTCGATGAGGGGCACGGTCGGGATCTCGCCCGCCGTGAAGGCCGAGAGGTCCACGCTGAGGTCGTCGGTATCGAAGCGGACGGGAACGTCGAACCAGAACCCCGCCGTCACCGCCGCCCCGATGGCGGGCGCCACCGCGAGGGTGACGAGGCCGGTAGTGCCGTCGCAGGCGAAGGCCGCGGGCGGAAGCTCCGCACCCGCCACCGCCACGCGTACGGTCTCGGCCACCGGCTTGGCGATGGGCCGGCGGTAGGGCAGCGGCCCGGTGCCGTAGGTCTTGGCCAGCGGAAACACCCGCGTCGTGCCGTCGCCGAGGCCGAGAAGCTGGTCCCCCGGCCCGACAGCCTGGGACGGAGGCCCGGAGCGATGGTCGATCCTGTCGCGGTAGCGAAAGCCGTAGAGGCGCCCGCGCCGCTCCTCGAAGAAGGCGAGCACCGCATGCAGGGCGTCGAGGGTGCGGATGCCGAAACCCGCATCGTAGCGCCGGCGCGAATCCGCCCAGCGGCTGTTGCGGTGCTCGCGCCCGGAGGCGAGCGTCACGATCTCGGTGAGCCGGCTCGGCCCGCCGCTGCCGCGCAGGGCCACGTCGAGGGGAAAGCGGACCTCGTGGAAATCGCCGGCCATCGCGGGCCTCCTTGAATGGTGGTCAGGACGCGCGGCGGCCGCGGGACACGGCCCGGGCGAGGGCGGCGGCCACCTGCGCCTCCGAGCGGCGGAAGCTCTCCGCATCCGGCG
Organism: Methylobacterium marchantiae; assembly: GCF_022179405.1. Lineage (GTDB taxonomy): Bacteria > Pseudomonadota > Alphaproteobacteria > Rhizobiales > Beijerinckiaceae > Methylobacterium > Methylobacterium marchantiae. The sequence goes on along the minus strand of NZ_BPQT01000023.1, from coordinate 576 downwards.
TCGCGATGTTCACGGTGACGGAGACCGGCCGCCCCGAGGCACCCCCCGCGACGCCGAGCCGGCCGTCGCTGCCGCGTGCCAGCGGCAGGATCGCCTCCGGCCCGGCCTCGCCCATCAGGCCCGTCCCGTCGCGCATGGGGAAGTAGGTGGGCGCGGCCACCACGCCGCCGCCGGCGAAGGGGCGCACCCGGCCGCCGGAGAACACGCCGCCCTTGGCGAAGGTCGCGCTCGATGCGCCGGAACCGATCAGGCTCCTCACCAGGGAGTCGATCCCGCCCTTCACCGGGTCGAACAGGGCCTTGCCCGCCATGCCGGCGAGCTTGGACACGAGGGAGCTCAGCGCCCCTTCGAGCTGCTTGGCCGCGCCGACATTGCTGGTGAAGGCCTTGCTCAGGCTGTCGCCGAATTTCTGGGCCAGTCGGTCCAGCATGCTCAGCTGACTGGCCCGCGCGGCGGCGGCGCGGTCGATCTCGGTGTCGGCCATGGGGGTCTCCTCGATGATCGGTTCTGCATCCACCCTCCCGAGTCCCCGGACGCCCGGAGCGAAGCGGAGGGCGATCCGGGGTCCATCCGAGG
>NZ_BPQT01000022.1 GCF_022179405.1 Methylobacterium marchantiae | reverse complement strand
ACAACCTCCTTGGAAACGACAACTAGGGCGGTACTCGCCTGCGGTGATGCGACATCTGTGCGGTCATCGTTCTTCATGGATGATCGGCACGACGCAGCGCGTTTACATCGTACCCTCCGCCCCGAGGGGACTTCCCGACTTCGCCCCGCCCGGCCCGCGCCAGGCGGGGCTTTTGCTGTTCGAAGCTTTACCGGCCCTCATGGATACTCTGAAGGGCTATCGCGTTGGCTCCTTGTATTGACAGGAGCATCTATGAAAACGTTGGCCCTTACACTCTGCACCCTGGCCGTATCCTCCTTCGCTCTCGCGCAGATGACGACTGACGCCGATGCGCGCTCGCGCCATTCAAAGCGGGGCATGAGCAAAGCGGGCATGTCGGCCAATACGAGCGGAGGCCGTTACGGACGCGGCAGTTCGGCCGCATCCGGCAATTCCAGCCAGCCGGCGCGTGGGGCGGGTACCGGAAGCGCCGGCGGCGGGAGCGGCGGCAATGGCGGGCTGTAAGCTCGGCATTTCATAGGCATCGCCGGTGCAGGATCGGTTTTGGGACATCGCGACGGGCGCCCGTTAGGCGCCCGTTAGCCTCGAGCGCGGAGAATGGATGACGGTGTAGCGTTCCGCGGCGGCCCCTTCCGGGCGCCCCGCTCGATCCGGTGTGGCGTAACCTGCGATGGGATTGGGGGCCGGATTCGCGACACGACGGCGCCGGCTCATGGCCGGCTTCGTCGCGACGTCGATCATCACGGGCTCCCTCGTCTGGGGAGGCCAGGCCGAGGCGGCGCGCATCCTGTCGATCAAGGGCAACCAGCTCGGTCGCTACGGCCGTATATCCCTGACCTTCGATTCGGCGGTTCCGGTGAAGGCCAGGATGTCCGGCCTCGTGCTGCTCGTCAGCTATGGCGAGCGCAGCACGTCGGTGCCGGAGAAGATCACCGCCGAGATGCCGGATTTCGTCTCGATGGTGCGCCGCGACCCCGACGGGACCGGCCTGCGCATCGCCCTGCAGAAACCCTATCGCCTCAACGTCCAGAGTGCGGGTGAGCACGTCTTCATCGATCTGCTGCCCGAGGACTGGTCTGGCCTTCCCCCTCCCCTTCCGCCCGAGATCGTGGCCGAACTCGTCCGCAGGACGCAGGCGGCGGAGGCGGCCGTGCGTGCCGCGGCTCCAGTGATCGAGCCGAAGCGCCTGCCCCTCGAACTCTCGCGTCTACCCACCCTCACGCGCATCAGCCTCCGGCTCGCACCGGAAACCGTCGCCCGTTTCGAAGAAACCGGCCTGTCGACGCGGTTGACGATTCCCGGCGCCTGGCGCATCGACGACATCGCCGTACACGGACGGACCAAGCCCGCCATCGATACGCTGGCCGTGGAGCGCGACGCCGATGGTGCGCGCCTGACCCTGACGCCCGCCGCCGGTTACGAGGTCCGGACCGCGCGGGACGATGACGGCGTCACGCTCGACATTGTTCGGAAGGCTTCGCCGACGGCAGTCAAGGCCGGCCCATCGGACGCGAATGCCCAGGCGGCGACCTCGGCGAAGCAGGATGCTTCGCCCGTCAACGCGGCTCGGCCGAACCCGACCGTCGCACAGCCGGTGGCCGCGCCGCAGAAGACGATCGTCCTGCGTCCATCCGGACCCGGACTCGCCTTCCCGTTCCAGCGCCAGCCCGCCGCGGCCCTGTACGAGCGCGCCGGCATCGCCACCCTGGTCTTCGAGACGCCCGAACCGGTCGTCGTACCCGCGGGCGACCCGGTCTTCGAGTCCGTCAACGCGCCGCGCCGCCAGGGCGCCTTCGTCAATCTCACCTTCAAGGTTCCGCAGGGCCGACTGCTCGACCTCGTGCCCATCGGTGACGCCGATGCACCGACGGGCTGGGAACTCGTCGCCGGCGAGAGCCTGTCGGCCAGCGAGCCGCTTTCCGCCATCCGCAATCCGGAAGCCAGCGGTCGCATCGGCATCGGTATCCGCCTGCCAAATCCCGGTGGCTCGACCTGGATCGAACGCAACGGCGAGCGGATCGGCGTGGTGACCGGCTACGGTCCGAAGCCGGCGGGAATCCCCAAGCGGCAGGTCTTCGTGGATTTCGAGCTGTTGCCGAGCCGCCAGGGCGTCGCCATCCTCGCCAAGGCCGACGATCTCCTGGTGCGACCAGACATCGACGGCGTCTCGGTAAGTCGCGAAGGCGGGATGGCCGTCTCCGGCATCGCACGCCCGACCGAACCGGCGCTGAGTGCGGTGAGCGATCTCGCCATCGAGCGCCGGCCATGGGACGCGGCGAGAAGCGGCGATATCGGCGAGAACCTGCGTGAGCAGCTCAACGCCGTGGTCGAGGCTCCTCGCGCGGCGCGGGGACCGCTGCGCCTGGCTCTCGCCAGAAGCATGCTCGCCAACGGGCTCGGCGTGGAAGCCCTGGGTGCCCTGCAGGTAGCGGCGAGCGAGGACCCGGTCATGGCCGGACAGCGGGAGCTCGCGATACTGACTGCCGTGGCGAATACGGAGATGGGCCGCTACGCCGATGCGCGGAAGGCCCTCGACAGCGAGTTCCTGCGGACCGACCCGGAGGCGCGCCTCTGGAAGGGATATCTCGATGCCAAGGCGGGGCGCTGGCCCGCAGCCGACACCGCGTTCCGCGATACGGCCAGCGTCATCGAGCGCTATCCCGACGATCTTCAGGGCCTCCTGCGCACGGCGGCGGCGGAGGCGGCCATCGAGAACGGCGACTGGGCCGCGGCGACGAAGCAGATCACGACGGCATTGCCCCGTGCGGCGGAACGCTCCGTGACCGACCGCCTCGCCCTGCTGCGCGCCCGCATCGACGAGGTGACGAGCCAGACGAGCGCGGCCCTCGATGCCTATCAGCGCCTGTCGGAGACCGCGGAGAGGCCGATCGCGGCTGCGGCGACGTTGCGTGCGACGGTGCTCGCCCATGCGCTGGGCAAGCTGCCGGTGGCGGAGGCGATCGAGCGGCTGGAGACCCTGCTCCTCACTTGGCACGGCGACGAAATCGAGCAGAAGACGATCGCGGCTCTGGCCAAGCTCAACATGGAGGCCGGGCGCTGGCGGCAGGCTTTTGCGGCCTCGCGGAAGGCGGATGCCCTGGCGCCGGATTCGCCGATCAGCCGTGACCTCCACGACAGCGCCCAGGAACTCTTCGACGACCTCTATCTCAGCGAGAAAGGCGCGAAGATGTCCGGTGTCGAGGCGCTGGCGCTTTACTTCGATTTCAAGGACTTCGCACCGATCGGCCGGCGCGGCGACGAGATCGTGCGCCGCCTCGCCGACAAGCTCGTCGAACTCGACCTACTCGATTCGGCAGGCGAGTTGCTGCAGCATCAGGTCGACAACCGTCTCTCCGGCCCGGCCCGTGCCGGTGTCGCCGCGCGGTTGGCGACCATCCGTCTGATGGACGAGAAGCCGCTTCAGGCGCTTCAGGTGATCGACGCCACCTACCAGCCCGAACTGCCCGAGGATCTGCGCCGGGCCCGCGCCCTGATCCGTGCCCGCGCCCTGTCCGATCTGTCGCGCACGGATCTGGCCCTGGAAACGATCGAGGCCGAGACCGGTGCCGATGCCGAGCGCCTGCGCGCGGACATCCTCTGGACCGGTCGCCGCTGGCGTGAGGCCGGCGAGGCGCATGAGGCGATGGTCGGCGAGGCGTGGCGCCTGCGCAAACCCCTCAACGATGCCATGCGGTCCGACATCGTCCGCTCGGCCATCGCCTACGGTCTCGCCGGCGAGACTCTCGGGTTGGAGCGCCTGAGGGCGAAATTCGCCGAGCCGATGGCCGAGAGCGCGGATGCCCGGACCTTCGCGCTCCTGACCCAGCCGAATGCGGTGCGGAGCCAAGCCTTCCGCGAGATCGCCCAAAAAGCGACCAAGGCGGAGACGCTGCAGGCCTTCCTCAAGGAATATCGCAAGCGCTACCCGGAAGCCTCCGTGCCGCAACCGGCGCGGCAGGAGGGATCGCAGGCGGAGGCGCAGGGCAGCGAGCCGTCCCCGCCGCCCAAGGGCTGACGCGCTTCAGCGCCGGAACGGGACCGGGCCGTTCATCCCCGGCCAGTCGGAATAGCCGGTGGCACCGCCGCCATACCAATAGGCCTTGGGCGCTTCGGCGAGCGGTGCGCCGGTCCGGAGCCGGTCGACGAGATCCGGATTGGCGATGTAGGGCCGGCCGAAGCTGAACAGGTCCGCCCTCCCCTCAGCGAGATCCTTCTCGGCGAGTTCGAGCGTGTACTGGTTGTTGCCGATATAGGCGCCCTTGAACCGCTTGCGGATCTGGCCGAAATCGACCTCGTCCGGCACGTCGCGGGTCTGCTGGGTGACGCCCTCGATCGTGTGGACGTAGAGGAGGCCGAACCCGTTCAGGGCCTCGACATAGGCGCCGAAGGTCGCCTTCGGATCGCTGTCGAGGGGCGTCTTGCCCGGCTCCGTGGTCGCTGGCGACAGGCGGATGCCGACGCGCTGCCCGCCGCCCCAGACCTCGGTCACCGCTTTCACCACGGCCAGGGGAAAGCGCAGGCGGTTCTCGATGGAGCCGCCATACTGGTCGGTGCGATGATTGGTGGAATCGCGCACGAATTGTTCGAGCAGGTAGTTGTTGGCCGAGTGGATCTCGACGCCATCGAAGCCGGCGCGCTTCGCATTCTCGGCGGCCCTGCGATAATCCTCGACGATGCCGGGAATCTCGTCGGTCTCGAGGGCGCGGGGCGTCACGTGCGGCTGCATGCCGGATGTCGTGAAGGCCATGCCCTCCGGCTTCAGGGCCGAGGGCGCCACGGGAAGCTCGCCGTTCGGCTGCACGTCGGGATGCGAGATGCGGCCCGTATGCCAGAGCTGCAGGAAGATGCGCCCGTCGTTGGCATGAACCGCCGCGGTGACGGCCTTCCAGCTCTCCACCTGTACGTCGGTCCAGATGCCGGGTGTCAGGGCATAGCCGACGGCCTGGGGCGAGATGTTGGTCGCCTCCGAGATGATGAGCCCGGCATTGGCGCGCTGGGCGTAGTAATCCACCGCGAAAGCCGGGGGAACGCCCTCGTCGGACGAGCGGCTCCGGGTCAGCGGCGCCATCACGACGCGGTTCTTCAGGGTGAGGTCGCCGAGGGTGAAGGGTTCGAGGATCGGGCTCATGAGGCGGGAAAATCCTTAGCGGGAAGCGTCCGTGAAGGCCGAAGCTGCCTTCGGGCACCATCCCCGCCCGCCGGCGCCGCCCTTGCCGATCTCTCCGCGCGAAAGACGCGAGAGCGATGGGAATGCGGCCGGCCGGGGCGGGAAAGGCGTGTCGAGCGGGCAATCGCCCTTCGTAACGCCTTGTTCCCCCGACGCGCCCGCAGCCAGCGCCGCGCCCTTGCCTCAATACCCCCGGGCGGCGATGGATTCCGACCAGTTCACCGCCCGGCGCGCCATGCTGATATGCTGGCGCTCGTACATCCGGCCTTCGACCTTGATGGCGCCGCGCTTGGCATTCTCGGGCTTGTCGAACGCCTCGATCACCAGGGTGGCGCGCCGCACCTCTTCCTCAGTCGGAGCGAAGGAGGTGTTGGCCGGCTCGAGCTGGTTGGGATGGATCAGCGTCTTGCCGTCGAAGCCGAGATCGCGGGCCTGCCGGCACTCGGTGCGGCAGCCCTCGACATCGCCGATATCGTTCCAGACGCCGTCGAGGATGGTGAGGCCCTCGGCACGGGCGGCGGCAAGGGTGAACATCATCCAGGGCAGCATCGGCACCCGCCCGGGGACGAGTTGGGCCCAGGTGTCCTTGGCGAGGTCGTTGGTGCCCAGCACGAAGCAGGTGAGCCGCGTACGCCGGTCGCGGCGGGCCTTGGCGATCTCCTGTATGTTCAGGATCGCAGCCGGCGTCTCGATCATCGCCCACACGTCGATGCTTTCCGGCGCATCGAGGGCTTCGAGATGGTTGGCGATGCTCTCCAGCACCGCCGGGGAAGACACTTTCGGCATCAGGATGGCATCGGGACAGGCTTCGATCGCCGCCTTCAGGTCGGCCTCGCCCCATGGGGTCTGCGGGGCGTTGACGCGAATCACCAACTCGCGGCTGCCGTATCCGCCGCCCTTCACCGCGGCGCAGACCTGCTCGCGGGCGAGCACCTTCTCGTCCGGCCCGACGGCGTCCTCGAGATCGAGAATGAGGGCGTCGGCCTGCAGCGTCTTCGCCTTGTCGAGGGCTCTCTGGTTCGAGCCGGGCATGTAGAGAACGCTGCGGCGCAGGCGAAGATCGGACATGAACGCATTCCAGTGACGATGCGGTGCAGCTTAATGCAACGAGGCTGCCGAGACAGCCCTGCGGATTTAAAATGCGTGTCGATGGCGCACGATTGATAGCGTTGGTTCCTGCCCCGGCGAGGCGGGTGCCTGTCGCACGACAGGGCCGCAGAGAGCCTGTCGAAGCCGTTCCACGCACGATTCCCGAGAACCCAGTGCAGAGATGCCCCTCCTCCATGTTCCGCACCGGATCGCCTGCCCGATGTCGCGAGAGACGGAAGCGCGTGACACGAGACCGGCCGCAATCCTTCGCCCTGCGCCGGAGAAGGTCCCCGCCGTGACCGGTGGATCATGACCGGCGAGACCGCCCGCCCCTACACGTCGACGCAGGACGGCGTTCGGCTCGCCGTGCGTCTGACTCCGCGAGCGAGCCGGACCGGTCTCGACGGGATCGTGGAGACGGCCGACGGACGCGTTTGCCTGCAGATGCGGGTCGCCGCACCGCCGGTGGAGAGAGCCGCCAATACGGCGCTCGTCGCCGCCATCGCTGCGGCACTCGGAATGCGGCGATCCGATATCCGCATCGCTGCGGGTGAAACGGCGCGGCAGAAAATCCTGGCGCTCGAAGGCGACCCCGTCATCTTCGCCGCGCGCCTCGAAGCCTGGATCGCCGGCGCGCCACGCCGGTGTTGAACCGGTTTTCAGAACAGGCGGCTTCCGTCCGGAACGGGATGATCGGGACGGAACAGCACGACGGCGCCGTTGGCGTCGGCGAAGCCGAGGGTCAGCACCTCGGACAGGAACTTGCCGATCTGGCGCGGCGGGAAATTCACCACCGCCGCGACCTGCCGGCCGATCAGGTCTTCAGGTCGGTAATGCTCGGTGATCTGGGCGCTCGAACGCCTGGTGCCGATCACGGGGCCGAAATCGACGGTGAGCTTGATCGCGGGCTTGCGCGCTTCGGGAAACGGCTCGGCGGACACCACCGTGCCGATCCTGATATCGACGGCCAGGAAAGCGTCGAATCCGATCGGCGCCGCGGCGGAGGCCGTCGAGTCGTGGTTCCCGTGCATGTCCGGCCTCCTGCCTTCGCGTGAGGTTCATGCCGTCCGAAGGGTGCGGCGCTTCTTATCGGCGGACGACCATTGCATGAGGCCGACCATCACCAGGATCGTGCCGAGATAGACTATGACCTGGAGCCCCGTCGGGCGGTCGGTATAGCCGACGAGGGCATGGAGCACGCGGCCGACCATGCTGCCCTCGGCCAGGATGCTCGCGGTGTTCCACAACGGACGGTCCAGCACGGTGACGACGCCGGCATTGGTGAGGAACTGTGCCGCCTGGGCCGCGAGACCGGCGGCGAGGAAGATGATGAGCGCGCTCGTCACCGAGAACACGTAGCGGGTCGGGATCGCCGCGAGGCCGAAATAGCTCACCGCCGACAGGAGGATTCCGGCACCGACGCCACTCAGCGCACCGATCTGCAGGTCGGGACCGGACGTACCCGACGCGACGAGACCGTAGAGGAACAGTACCAGTTCGGCGCCCTCCCGCAGGATCGCCGCGCCGACGACGAAGGCGAGGGCCATGGCCGTGCTCTCGCCCCTGCGCACCGCTTCGCCGGCCGCCTTCAGCTCGTTCGCGAGTTCGCGCCCGTGGCGGCTCATCCAGGTGTTGTGCCAGATCAGCATGAGGACGGCGGTGCCGAGCACGGCGGCGTTGAGGATGTCCTGGCCCGCGCCTTCGAACGCGTCGGAAATCCGTTCGGCGAAGAGCGCCACAAGGCAGGCGCCGGCGAGGCCGCCGAGCACGCCGAGACCGATCCAGCGACCGCGCCCGGCGATGCCGCGCGTGGCCGCCAGCACGATGCCGATGATGAGGCCGGCCTCGATGACCTCGCGAAAGGCGATGACGAACGCTCCGATCATGCGGAGATCTCCTTCGATGTCGCGGGCGGGCGGCGGAGGCGCCCTACCAGATCCAGAACAGAAGCACCCAGCCGGACACGGACAGGGTGGCGGCGGCGGCGATGCAGGCCGTGGCACCAGCCCGGCGCCATCCGCCGCTCGAAAGTCCCGCCACCTGCCAGGCCAGCCACGCGCTCAACAGGCTCGCGCTGATGAGCAGACCGGCCCGCAGTTCGGCGATGTAGGGGATGGCGAGCCCCTCGCCGCGCAGGAATGTGACGGTGAGGGCGGAGAGACCGAGGAACACGCCGCATCCCGCGATCGGGATCAGCGTCTGGGTCAGGTGGTGGAAACGCGGCCAGGACCAGGGTCCGAGAAACCACGTGCCGAGAGCGACGAGGACGGACAGGCCGATCCCGAGGATCACCGTCGCAGCAGCGATATAGCCCAGCAGCAACCCGCCATCGAGCAGGGTCATCACATCGTTGTGCTCGGGATAGTTGGTGAGCACGAACCAGGGCAGCGTGGTCTCGAGCGGCCAGACCATGCCGCGCTCAACCAGCCAGGTGGCGAGCCATTGCTTGGCGTCGATGAACCAGGGGCTCGACGACCATTGGAAGGCGCCGGCCGCAAGGCCCATCATCCCGAACAGAATCAGGACCGTCTGTTCGAGGCTGGGCTCGGAGCCGGCCACATGCACGATCTCGTAGGCCGGTGAGCGCCGGGCGAGGCGAACCGCGCCGCGATAGCCGCTGCAGCGCCCGCACATGTGGCAGGCGCCCGCCCCGCGCATGGTCTTCACCGGTACCAGGGGCGCGCAGTTGAACGAGGTTCCCTTAGGTTTCTCGGATGCGACCCAGGCGGGGCGATCGACCTGGAAACTCACCGGAGCGAGCTTGGCCAGTACCGCGAAGACGCCGTTCACCGGGCAGAGGTAGCGGCACCAGACGCGCTTGTTGCGGCCATAGACAAGACCCACGGCGATCGCCGCCACGGTGGAACCGCCGAGCACGGCGAGAACCGGTTTCGGGTAGCCATAGACGCTGACCATCTGGCCGTAGACGGTGGTTCCGGCGAAGGCGATGAACGGCCAGCCGCCCCAGGTGATCCAGCGCGGCACCGCGCGTCCGAGACTCCAACGGCTCGCGAATTCGGTGAGCGTGCCTTCGGGGCAGAGCACACCGCACCAGGCGCGCCCGACGAGGACCATGCTCACGAGGACGAAGGGCCACCAGATGCCCCAGAACGCGAATTGCGCGAGGACGGTCAGGTTGTTCCAGAGATGGGCCGTCCGATCCGGCAGCGGCAGGAAGGCGGGCACTGCCACGAGGACGAGATAGACCGCCACCACCGCCCATTGCACGCTGCGGATGATTCCACCGTGGCGCTGCAGCCAACGGCCGAGTTCCGCAAGGCGCTGGTCGATCCAGGCTTCGCGCAGGTCTGTCGATGCACCCGCCGCCATGGCGCTACTTCGCTACCAGCTTGGCTTTGGCGTCCGGATGGAAATCGTCGAAGACGTCGTAGGTGCCGGGGTCGAGGGTGCGGAACACGATCCCCGAGGTCGAGCCGGCGGCAAGCGCCTTCTCGCGTTTCAACTCCATGCTCTCGAACTCCACCGGCGAGGTGCCGGTATTGCTGATCTCCAGCTTGAAGCGGGTATTGGCCGGGACTTCGATGATCTTGGGGATGATCACGCCATCCTTCATCTCGACCTTGATGACGGGCATCTCGTCGGCGCGCGCAAAACCGACGCCTGCGGCCATGATGACGCAGACCGCGAAGGCGAGATGGCGGGCGACCGTTGCCGATTTCTGCGGCGCGGGGCTCAATACGCCCCCTTCTTGCCGGTCCCGGCAAAGGTGAAGTCCTGGATCAGGTCGAACGGCTTGAACCATTCGGCGACCCCCGTCTCCTTGTCCACGTGACGGCCGAAATGCTGGTTCTTGCCGGGAGGCGCCACGGTGAGCTTCAGCCGGTAGCGGCCGGGACCGTTCAGCTTGACGTTGTCGCCGTAATGCGGGCCATCATTGGCGACCATCGGCATCAGGGCACCGCTCACCTTCGGACCCGTGGCGGCATCGCCTTCCAGTTTCGTCAGCTCGAAGGACACGTCGAGCGAGGGCAGCCAGTCTCCTTCGGCGAAACCGTTGCGGTTGTCTTTGGCCGCGCGGATATCGGCTTCGAGATGGATGTCGGATTGCGCGGCGGCGCGCATCATGTCCGGCGGGTCCATCTCGACGGGCTGCAGGTAGACGGCCGCCACTTCCAGCCCGTCCCGCGTCACATGCGGTCCGATCGGCGTCTCCTTGGCGAAGGCCGAGCCCGGGCCGAGGGCCGCGAAGGCCATCAGGCCAGCGGAAAACAGAGCGGAGTGAGTGATCTTGCGCATCGTGGTTAGCGCGTAAACCAGCCCTCCGCCGAAGCAAAGATGCTTCTTCGCCACATCGATAAATCAGAACAATTCCAATGTATTAGTGGTCACGACGTGAGGATCGCCCAAAGTCCGCGAAAGACGGTCCTGGCGGTGCGCGAGCGCCCGTCCGCCGGGCGTCGGTCGGTGCCGCATGTGCCGGGGATCGGAGCATTAACGGAGCCGCGACGAATTCATGCTGTGGTGAAAGGGCTGGCACCCGACTCTGGCCGGAGACATTCGCTTCCATGGCGACCGCGATCGGTTCCCTCGTTCAGCAGCTCGACCTCACCATGGCCGAGTTTCCGACGCTGCGCCGTGCAATGATCCTGCGCAATCTCGCGACTCTTTTCGCTGACTACGCCCCGCGTCTGGGCAGCGAGCATATCCATGCCTTCGACATGGTGATGCTGCATGTGGCGCGAACGATGGACGAGGCCGACAGAAGCGAACTGTCGCGCCGTATCAGCTCGATCGCGAATGCTCCGCCGAAGCTGATCCGCGATCTCGCCTTCGACCCTACGGAAGCCGTCGCGATCCCCGCTCTGGAGCGGGCGACGGTCCTGACGGACGATGATCTCGTCGCGATCGCGCGCGCCTGCGGGCAGCCGCAACTCCTGGCGCTCACCCGCCGGAGAACGCTTGTCGAACTCGTGACCGACATCATCGTCGAGCGTGGCAATGCGGAGATATCCCGCGCACTCGCGCGCAACCTCGGGGCGAAATTGTCCCTCGAGGGCTACACACGCCTCGTCGGCAGGAGCCTGTCCGACCCCGAACTCGCGGCGAGCCTCGGCAAGCGCGGAGACGTGCCGACAATGCTGATGCCGAAGATGCAGATAAGCAGCGGCTCGCCTTTCATCGGCATCGAGACCTCCGCCACCATACCGGATCCGGCCCTCTTCGCAGCGGAAGTCTTCGTCGGTGGCCAGGCCCGCCGCGGCGAGATCACCGAGGCGGTCCTCGTCGGCTGGCTCGATTCCGGTCGCGAGACGGAGGCGCTCGTGGCGTTGGCCCGCCTCGCTGGCGTCCCGAGCCGGACGGCGATCGAGGCCTATCACGCCTCGTCCTACGAGCCTTTGCTCTACCTCGTCCGCTCGGTCAGATTCGGCTGGAAGATCCTGAAACTGTTCATGGCGACGAAATCGGAACGGGAGACGCCTCCCGAGGTGATGCGAGGCATGATGGAAGCGTTCCAGGCCCTCTCCGTCACGACGGCGCAACGGGTCGTCCGCATGAATGCGGCGCGCAGCCGGATCGATACGCAGCATGACTGATCGCACCGATCTTGCCTTCCGCCAGGACGCCCCCGCGAAAGAGCCGGCCTTCGCTACGGCTCCTCTCGGACCCGATCCGCATTGCCTCCGATGAAGTCCTCACACGGCCCGATCTTTCCCATGCGACAGCTGCAGATCGACATCGCGAAGAACTTCGATAACGCCCGAGAGAAAGTCGCGGCCTACGATTCGGCCGGCGAGGACCTGCCCAGCGAGCTACGACGCTGGATGGAATATGCGACACGCTTCATCGAGCCTGACTACACGATCCGCGATTTTCAGCGGACTGTCCTGGAAAGGGCCGACAGTCTCGTCGGCCTCATGAGCCAGTCCCCGCGCGCGAGCGCCCAGTCCATCGACACTGCGAAGGCTCATCTGCTCACCGCGTTCGACGACCTGCAGAGCGCCATTCTGAAGCACGGCATTCTCACGCCGGGCGGCGAGAAGGTCGGCCTCGGCATCGCCGGCAAGCCGATCTGAAAGGCTCGCCGGCCCGATCTCCGCCCCGTCAGTTGGAGCCCGAATCGACGGCCATCGCCTTCGTTCCGGGCAGGACGGGCGAGGCGGGGGCCGCCGAATGCAAGCGACTCCGCAAAGCGGAGGCGGACCGCAGGACGAAGAGGACGATGGTCGCGATGCGGATGTGGCGGGGCAATTGCCGGGGCCCGAGCGGACGATAGACCAGACGAGGGCTGACGCGCTCGATCTCGGCCACGGCGAGGCCGACGAGGGGCTGCTTCGCGATCCGCTCGGCATCCGCAGCCGGAACCGACAGTTTGCGCGACCAGACACGGGTCGTCGCAAGACCGCCCGTGGCGTGGAGACGACGCAGGCGACGCCGCCACAGGTAACGGTAGAGCGCGCGCGGTACCGCTTCGAGGCGGGCATCGCAGAGGCTGTCGGGCACCTCGCAACGCGCCCGGATCGTGTCGGCGACGCCGCCCGGAGCGCGGCCGACGAGCCGGCCCGACACGGTGACGACGACATCCTTGGCATGGCGGACCCGGAGGCCGTGCTGCAGGAGGGCGGCCACGAAGGCGCCGTCCTCGCCGAGCGCGATCATCGGCATGCCGCCCACCAGCCGATAGGCCGAGAGGCGGACCGAGAGCGTGGCTCCGATCGTCGTGCGGTGGCAGGGCCAGGGATCGTGCGGATCCGGATCGATCCGGGCTTCCGCCTCGGTGAGCAGATCGCTGTAGGCGTCTTCGAGCTTTCCCCGCGCCCGAAGGGATTTCGGCAGGGCCGCCCACTCGTCTTCGTCGATCTGGATACGCCCCGCGACGGCATCGGCGCCGGCATCGAGGGCGGCGAGGTTGCGCGCGACCCAGTCCGAAGGCACCCGGCTGTCGGCATCCGAGGACAGGATCGTCCCGGCCGTGCCGTCCGGTCCGATCCATTCGGCGGCAGCATCCATGGCGGCCCGCCGCGCCCAGCCCGCATGAGCTCCGTCGAACGTCACGAAGCGGACGCGGACCGGAATCGACATCGTCTCCGCGAGTTCGGACACGATGCGGTCGGTGCCGTCGGTGCAGTTGTTCAGGAAAAGGTACAGGCCGAGGCTGCCCGGCCGCACGCCTTCCTGCGCGTCGATCGCGCGCAGGCACGCCTCGATTCGCTCGGCCTCGTTGCGGACCGGCAGGGCGATGATGGTGTCCGGAACCGAGGCGGGGAAGCGGGACGACGTATCGATCCCGGGGGCGACGTCGAAGAGGGTCGAGTAGGGCACGAAGGACTCCGATGGGACGGTGCGGGCGAGCCCGGACGCGGTTCCCGGCAGGTGGGCGAGGCGGACTTTATCGATCGAAGCTGAACGGCAGCCATCCGGCGGCGATCAGACCGTCCGGGGCGGGGTCGCAGACCGAAGGTCCATGAAGGTCCGCTTCGCGAGGCCCGGATAGGCCAGGGCCTGACTGGCGCCCCTTGCGGCCAGCAGCGTCAGGAAGGAGAGCCAGAGGCCCATGTTTCCCAATCCGGCGGAATGGGCGACGAGGAGGGCCGTGGCATAGATGCCGGTCGCCGCGATCATCAGGTTGCGCATCGCCCGCGTCCAGGTCGAGCCGATATAGATGCCGTCATAGGCGAAGGGCACCGAGGCGACGAGGGGAGCGAGTGCTGCGGGAACGAGATAGGCACGCGCCGTCGCGCGCACCTCCGGGCTCGTCGTCACCGTCTCGATGAATGCCTGGCCGAAGGCGAGGAACAGGGTCGCCACCGCCATGCCGAAGACGACGCACCAGAACAGGCTCAGGCGGGCTGCCCGCCGGAACCCAGCCTCGTCGCGCGCTCCGACGGCCTGACCGCACAGGGTCTCGGCCGCCGTGGCGAAACCGTCGAGGAAGAAGCCGCCGATGAGAAAGAGATTCCACAGGACGGCATTCGCCGCCAGGATCACATCGCCCGAGCGCGCGCCGAGGGCGGAGAACAGCGCGATCGCCCCGACCAGCAGCAGGGTCCGGATCATCACGTCGGCATTGACGCTCAGCATCCGCGCCAGCGCGAGCGGATCGCGCACGACCCGGAACGGCACGGAGAACGGGTGCGAGCCGAGGCGGGCCAGCAGGACGAGGCCGAGACCGGCTCCGGCGGCCTCGGCGACCAGCGTGGCGAGGCCGGCGCCCGCGACGCTCATATCCGCGTAGAGGACCAGGATCAGCGTCAGGACGATATTGGCGAGGTTGATCGCCACCTGCAGCAGCAGGCCGAGATCCGTGCGCCCGCGGCCGAGCACCGAGCCGAGGATGGCGTAGTTCGCGAGGGTGAACGGGGCGGCGAAGATGCGGATGTGGAAATAGGTGGCGAGCCCCGCGATCACCGCCGGACTCGCGCCGCTGAGCGAGAAGGCCCCGGCGGCGATCGGCACTTGGGCGGCCACGATGACGAGGCCCACCAGGATGCCGGCCGCGAGCGAGCGGGCCAGGATCCGGTCGATCTCCATGGTGTCACGAGCGCCCAAAGCCTGCGCGGTGAGACCCGCCGTCGCCATCCGGAGCGAGCCGAACGACCAGAAGATCGCATCGAAGATCACGGCACCGAGCGCCATCGCGCCGAGCAGGGCGGCGTCACCGAGGCGCCCGATCACCGCCGCTCCGACGAAGCCGAGCAGCGGCGTCGTGACATTGGCGAGGGTCATCGGCAGCGCCAGCGCCAGGATGCGGCGGCTGGTGGCGGGCGTCGGTGTCCGGGTCGCGTGCGGTTCCGCGGCGGCGGTCAGTGACATCCGCACCCGCTGCCGCAACTCCCCTCGCCCTTGGGCGGCTCGCCTTTCGAGGCATTCGCCGCCGGACGCCGGGCCGCATCGCGCACGAGGCCGCGCTCCTCGAGCTCCGACAGGTATTTCGCCCAGCGATTCCGGTATTCGCGGCCGAGATCATAGAGATAGGCCCAGCCGAACAGGCCGGTATCGTGCATGTCGTCGAAGGTGAGCTTCACCGCGTAATTGCCCACCGGCTCCACCGACAGGATCGCCACGTCGCGCTTGCCACCGATGACCTTGCGCTCCGAGGGCGAATGACCCTGGACCTCGGCGGAGGGGCTCGACACGCGGAGATACTCCGCCGGCAGCGCGAACTTGCCGCCATCCTCGAACGCGACGTTGAGGGTCCTCTTGTCCCCGGACAGGCGGATCTCGGTCGGCCAGCGCTCCGGCGCGGCGACCTGCCGGCCGGTGGAATTGGGGTCGGCGTGATGCTGGCTCATGCTGGAAATCTCATGCCCTAAACCGGTCTGGATGCAATATATGTGTAGGACACATGGGGTATGCGCCGCCATGCGCTTGCCCCCGCGCCCGCGACGTCTCATATGCCAGTGATGCTAGGTTCCTCGCGCGACCACGCTCCCGACATTTCCCCAGGCCCAAGTCACTCCCCTGGCCCAAGTCACGAGTTCCCCATGGGTGCTGCTGTCGCCGAACGCGTCGCATCGAAGACCTCTGCGCCCCTGATAGACCCGTTCCAACGTGCGATCACCTACCTTCGGATCTCGGTGACGGACCGCTGCGACCTGCGCTGCGTCTATTGCATGTCCGACGACATGACGTTCCTGCCCAAGCGCGACCTGCTCTCGCTGGAGGAGCTGGATCGGCTCTGTGGCGTGTTCATCGATCGCGGTGTGATGAAGCTCAGGATCACCGGCGGAGAGCCGCTGGTTCGGCGCGATATCATGCATCTGTTCCGGCGGCTTTCCCGCCATATCGACACCGGCGCTCTCGAAGAGCTGACGATGACGACGAACGGGACGCAGCTCGGTCGCTTCGCCTCCGAACTCGCCGAACTCGGAGTCAAGCGCGTGAACGTGTCGCTCGATACCCTCGACCCGGACAAGTTCCGCGCCGTGACCCGACGCGGCGACCTGAAAGTGGTGCTCGACGGCATCGAGACGGCACGCAAGGCAGGGATAAAGGTCAAGATCAACGCCGTGGCGCTGAAGGGCGTCAACGAGGACGAGATCGCCGACATGATCGCCTGGGCGCATGGCGACGGCATGGACATGACCCTGATCGAGGTCATGCCCCTGGGCGAGGTCGAGGGCGACCGCACCGACCAATTCCTGCCCCTCTCCGTCGCCCGCGCGCGGCTGGAGCAGCGCTACACCATGACGCCTCTGCCCGACCGGACCGGGGGACCCGCGCGTTACGTCCGCATCGCCGAGACCGGGGGCCGACTCGGTTTCATCACGCCGCTGACCCATAATTTCTGCGAGAGCTGCAACCGCGTCCGCCTCACCTGCACGGGCAAGCTCTACATGTGCCTCGGCCAGGAGGATGCCGCCGACCTTCGCGCGGCCCTGCGCGCCTCGCCGGACGACGCCCTGGTCACGCAGGCCGTGGTCGACGCCATCGCACGCAAGCCCAAGGGTCACGACTTCGTCATCGAGCGTGCCCGCCCCGCCGCCGTGCCGCGCCACATGAGCGTTACCGGCGGCTGAGGCCGACCTTCCGCCGTTTGACCCCTCCGGCCATCGTATCTAGACCCGCCTCCAGCGTAATCACGAATGGAGACGGATGATGGCGAAGGTCGCGTTCCTGGGCCTCGGGGTCATGGGCGGCCCGATGGCGGGACACCTCGCCAAGAAGGGCCACGAGGTCACCGTCTACAATCGGACGACGGCAAAAGCCGAAGCCTGGGTCAAGGCCAATGGCGGCGTCGCCGCGGCGACGCCCCGCGAGGCGGCCGCCGGGCAGGAGATCGTCTTCGCTTGCGTCGGCAACGACGACGACCTGCGCGGCGTGACTTTGGGCCAGGACGGCGCCTTCGCCGGGATGGAGAAGGGCTCCGTCTTCGTAGACCACACCACGGCCTCCGCCGAGGCCGCCCGCGAGCTGGCTCAGGCCGCGTCGGAACTCGGCCTCGGCTTCATCGACGCTCCCGTCTCGGGCGGTCAGGCCGGTGCCGAGAATGCGGCGCTGACGGTAATGTGCGGCGGCGACGAAGCCACCTATTCCACGGTCGAGCCCGCGATCCTGAGCTTCGCCAAGGCGTCGCGCCTGATGGGGCCGGCCGGCTCTGGCCAGCTCACCAAGATGGTCAACCAGATCTGCATCGCCGGCATCGTCCAGGGCCTGTCGGAGGCGATCCACTTCGCCAAGCGCGCGGAGCTCGACGTGGATGCGGTCCTCGACGTGATCTCGAAGGGCGCGGCCGGTTCCTGGCAGATGGAGAATCGCGGCCGCACCATGAACGCCGAGAAGTTCGATTTCGGCTTCGCCGTCGACTGGATGCGCAAGGATCTCGGCATTCTGCTGCTGGAAGCCCGGCGCAACGGCGCCAAGCTTCCGGTCACGGCCCTCGTCGACCAGTTCTATGCCGACGTGCAGGCCATGGGCGGCAACCGCTGGGATACGTCGAGCCTCATCGCCCGCCTGGAGACATGAGGCCCGTCGCCAGGGAGAGAGCCGCATCGGGATCGATCCAGGTCCAGTCCTCGCCCATCTGGTGGCGGAACCAGGTGAATTGCCGCTTGGCGTAGCGCCGCGTATCGCCCTGGCCGCGCTGGATCGCCTCCGCGAGGGGGATCACTCCGTCGAGATAGGCGATGAGACCCGGCACGCCGTGCGCCCGCATGATCGGCAGGAGCGGATCGAGACGGCGCTCGCGCAGGGCGGCGACTTCGTCGAGGGCACCCTTCGCGATCATCGCCGAGAAACGGGCATCGATGCGGTGGCGGAGACTATCGCGGTCCGGTGCCAGGAAGAGCTTGATCAGCGTTTTGCCCGCGAGCGGTCCGGCGATGCGATCGCCATGAAAGGCCGAGATCGGTCGCCCCGTCGCCGCGAAGATTTCGAGGGCGCGCATGATCCTAGCTCGGTCGCTCGGGCGCAGCGTCGCGGCTCCCGCCGGGTCGACATCCGCCAGATCGGCATGGAGCCGTTCGGTCGCGCGGTCCTCGGCCTTGGCCCGAATCATGGCTCGGACCTCGTCCGGCACCGGCGGCAGGTCGGACAGCCCCTCCTCCAGGGCGCGAAAATACAGGCCGGTGCCGCCGACGAAGATCGGCAGCTTTCCATCCGGATCACCGAGCAGTCTCGCGGCATCGTGGGCGAAATGTCCGGCCGAGTAGTTCACCGCCCCGTCCACGTGGCCGTAGAGCCTGTGAGGCGCCAGGGCCTCCTCTTCCGGGCTCGGCCTTGCCGAGAGCCGTCGCAGATCGGCATAGACCTGCATCGAATCGGTGTTGACCACCACGCCGTCGTAACGGCGCGCGAGTTCCGTCGCGAGGCCGGACTTGCCCGAGGCGGTGGGCCCTGCGATGAGGATCGCCGCCGGGGGCGCCTGTCCGTGTGATCCGTCCGTGACCGGCGGCAAGGCGTGGAAACTCCCGGATGACCCTCGTCGCGACCCTGATAGCAAACGAGAGCCGGCCCGCCATCACCGATGCGGTCCTTGCGGAAGCCCGTTCCGTGCTGCGGACGGAGCATCAGCCGCGCATCCTCCACGGCGAGGTGGCCGCGGAGGTCCTGCTCCCTGGTTCCGCCGAGGAGGCTCCAGGCTTGGCGCGGCGCCTGCGGGCGGCCTTCGCCGCCGAGCCCTTCGATGTCGCAGTTCAGGTCGCCGGCCCGCATCGCCGCAAGCGCCTGTTCCTCGCCGACATGGATTCCACCATGATCGAGCAGGAATGCATCGACGAGCTCGCCGACACGATCGGCCTGAAGGACCGCGTCGCCGCCATCACCGAGCGAGCCATGCGCGGCGAGATCGCCTTCGAGCCGGCCCTGCGCGAACGCGTCTCGCTGCTGCGTGATCTGCCGGTCGGTGTCGTCGACGATCTCATCCGGGATCGCATCACCCTCACGCCGGGCGGCCGCACGCTGGTCCACACGTTGAAGGCCAACGGCGCTCACACTTGCCTGGTGTCCGGTGGCTTCACCCTGTTCACCGGACCGATCTCGGCGACGATCGGGTTCGACGAGGCCCATGCGACGACGCTCGGCGTCAGGGACGGTCGCCTCACCGGCGAGGTGCTCGAGCCCATCGTCGGCAAGGAAACGAAACGGGCGACGCTGGTCGCCCTCCGCTCGCGCTTCGGGCTGGAGCACGGCGACACCCTGGCGGTCGGCGACGGCGCGAACGACCTCGACATGCTCGGCGAGGCCGGCCTCGGCGTCGCTTTCCGCGCCAAGCCGAAGGTCGCCGCGGCGGCGCATGTCCGCATCGACCACGGCGATCTCACGGCGCTTCTCTACCTGCAGGGTTATGGGGCGAGCGAATTCGTCCAGTAACGACGAAGGCCGCCACCCACAGGGCGACGGCCTTCTGAACTTCGCTAATTGCAGAGAAGGCTACTCTAGCCCGATCGCCACGAACCGCACGTCGCCGGACGCGCTTGCCACGAGCAGCAGGATGGATTTGCGGCCGTCCTTCTTCAGCTGGTCGACCCGCTTCGTCACGTCGGCAGGAGACGCGACCGACTCCTGGCCGACTTCCACGATGACTTCGCCGGGCTTGATCTGCTTGTCGGCGGCGGTGGAGTTCGGATCGACCCGAGTGACGACCACCCCCTTCACGCTGTCCTTGATGCTGAAACGGCGGCGCAGCTCGTCAGTGATCCCCGACAGGTTGAGGCCGAGCGCCTGGCGGATGGCGGGTTCGGCCTCCGGCTGCTTGGCGTTGGCGAGCTGCGGCTTCTCCGGATCGTCCAGGCGACCGAGGGTCACAGATTTCGTGGTCTCGGCGCCCTTCCGCACGACGATGACCTCGACCACCTTGCCCACCGGCGTGGAGGCGACGATGCGCGGAAGATCGCTCGACGACTTCACCACCGTCCCGTTGAACTTGGTGATGACGTCGCCGACCTCGAGACCGGAGGCCTTGGCCGGGCCCTTCTCGTCGACGCCCGCGATCAGCGCGCCCTTGGCGCCGCCCTTGAGGCCGAGAGCGTCGGCCGTGGCGTCATCGACGTTCTGGATGCGCACGCCGAGCCAGCCGCGGCGGACCTCACCAAATTCGCGAAGCTGGTCGATGACCTGCGAGGCGGTGGCGGAGGGAACGGCGAAGCCGATGCCGACCGAGCCGCCCGTGGGCGACAGGATCGCCGTGTTGATGCCGATGACCTCGCCGTCCATATTGAACAGCGGGCCGCCGGAATTGCCCTTATTGATGGCCGCGTCGGTCTGGATGTAATTGTCGTAGGGACCGGATTCGATGTTGCGGCCACGCGCCGACACGATGCCGGCCGAGACCGATCCGCCGAGACCGAACGGATTGCCGATGGCGATGACCCAATCGCCCGGGCGCATCTTCTCGGAATCTCCGAACGGCACCGCCTTGAGCGGCTTGTCGGCCTCGGGCTTCACCCGCAGGACGGCGAGATCGATCTTGGGATCCTTGCCGATGATCTCGGCCTTCAGCTTGGTGCCGTTGTGCAGGATCACCTGGATGTCGTTGGCGTCGCCGATCACGTGGTTATTGGTCACAACGATGCCGGAGGCGTCGATGATGAAGCCAGACCCGAGCGAGTTCGACTTGCGCGACTGCTGCCGCGGAGAATCACCGTCCCCACGCTGGCCCTTCTTGTTGAAGAACTCTTCGAAGAGATCCTCGAACGGGGTCCCCTGCGGCAGCTGAGGCATCGTCCGGCCAGGCGCCTTGGCCTCCACCGTTGTGGAAGCCGAGATGTTCACCACGGCGTCCGTGACCTTGTCGGCGAGGTCCGCGAGCGATTCCGGCCCCTTGGCGAGGACCGGGGTGGACAGGCCGGTGAAGGCCACCGCGGTGGCGAGCGACATGGCGGCGAAGGCCGAGCGCGCGGAGTGGCGGAGTGCTCGGGGACGTCGCGCCGTTATGGCGCTCGCGGCGGGGATCATGGTCGACCTCTTGCTGGAACGAGGCTTAACATCGTCCGCCGAGGCGGACGATCAAGGGCCGGTCGGGCGATGGTGAGCCGTGCTAGCGCACCGTCCCGGTTGTCGCACCCGGCTCAGGCGCACCGGGAGGCCGCGGAGCGGTCGCCGGCGAACGTCCCTGCGGATCGCTGAAATACCGGAAGAAATCCGAGTTCGGGCTGATCACGAGGCGGGTCTCGGGTCCCTTCAGGCCCGTCTCGTAGGCCTGCATCGACCGATAGAAAGCGAAGAAGTCCGGATCCTTGCCATAGGCCTCGACGAGGATGCGGTTCTTGTCGCCGTCGCCCTGACCGCGCAGGGTCTCGGCGGTCTGGTTGGCCTCGGAGAGGACGACCGTCACGTCACGGTCGGCCTTCGCCTTGATCGTGGCCGCGATCTGGTCGCCGTTGGCGCGGATATCGGCCGCCTCGCGGTTACGCTCGGTGATCATCCGCTTGTAGACGGCGGTGGAGTTCTGGGCCGGCAGATCGACGCGGGTCATGCGCAGGTCGACGATCTCGACACCGAGCTCCTTCGCCTGGGTGTTCACGTCGGCCTGGATCACGTTCATCAGGTGCGAGCGCTCCGTCCGCACGATGGCGTCACGGGTCGAGCGGGCGAGCACGTTGCGCAGGGCCGAGTTGGTGAAGCTCGCCAGAAGCGTGTTGGCGCGCAGCACATTGTTCGCCGACTGATAGAACCGTAGCGGATCGAGAATGCGGTAGCGGGCAAAGGCATCGACTTCGAGATTCTGACGATCGGCCGTCAACAGCGTCTGGACCGGAAGGTCGAGATCGAGCACGCGCTTGTCGAACAGCACGACGTTCTCGATGAGCGGGATCTTGAAATACAGCCCGGGCTTCTCGGTGCCGGTCTGGTTGAGCACGGTACGGACGCGCCCGAACTGGATGACCAGGGCCTGCTGCATCTGTCCAACGGTAAAGACGGACGCGTAGAGGGCGACGGCGAGCACCGCAACGATGGCGACGACGGCGGTGCGGAGAGCGGAACCGTTCATCGGGCGGCTCCAGTGCTGGTGGTGCGATTACCGAATTCAGCGAGGGGAAGCACGGGGACCACGCCCGCTCCGCTCGAACTGCCGGCGACGCCGGTCCCGTTCTGGTCGATGATGACCTTGTTGACCGAGCCCAGGACCCGCTCCATCGTTTCGAGGAAGATGCGCTCGCGGCTGATCGCCGGTGCGAGCTTGTAGGAATCGTAGACCTGCTGGAACCGCGACGCCTGACCGGTCGCGTCCGCCGTCGCCTGGGTCTTGTAGGCCTCGGCGGCCTGGACGATCTGCGACGCCTTACCGCGAGCCTGCGGAACCTCGCGGCTCGCATAGGTCCGGGCTTCGTTCTGGGCGCGCTCGGCATCCTGCTGTGCGGCGTTCACGTCGATGAAGGCGGGGCGCACGTCCGGCGGCGGGTTGACGGAGACGAGTTGGACCACCTCGATCCGCACGCCGGCGCCGTATTCGTCGAGGGCCTTCTGGGTGATCTCCTTGACCTCCTGAGCCACGCTCGACTGCTCGTTGGTGAGGATCGCCTGGATATTGCGGCGACCGATCACCTCGCGCATGGCGCTCTCGGAGATCGCCTTGATCGTTCCTTCGGGATTTTCGAGGTTGAAGACGAAGTCCGACGCCTTCAGCGGGTTGATGCGCCACTGCACTTCGAAATCGAGATCGACGATGTTCTCGTCGCCGGTGAGCATCAGGCTCTCCTCCGGCTTGTCAGCGGTGCGGGACTGGGATCCGAGGCCGGCGCGATAACCGATCTGGATGCTGTTCACCTGTCCGACATTCGGCTTCGTCACGGCGCCGATCGGATAGGGAAAGTTGTAGTGCGGGCCCTGGCCGGTGGTGTTCGTGTAGCGGCCGAAGATCGTCTCGATGCCGACCTGCTGCGGCGCCACCGTGTAGATGCCGGTCGCCAGCCAGATAAGGACGACGATGCCGCCCGCAATAGCGACGCCCTTGCCGCCACCCATCGAGCCGCCGGGAATGATCCCGCGCAGGCGGTCCTGACCGCGGCGCAGCATCTCTTCGAGATCCGGGGGCGTCTTGCCGCCGCCACCACCGCCGCCGTTACCCCACGGGCCGCCCCCGCCTCCATTGCCGCCGCTGCCACGGCCCCAGGGCCCTCCCCCGTTGCCGCCACCGCTGCCGCTCTGATTGCTCCAAGGCATGCTCGCCGATATCTCCCGCTGAGGCAGTGTCGTCCGTGGCCGGACCGGCGCGCGTCGCCGAAGCTCATCCGTCCTACGGTACTGAGTGTCGCCACTCCGTCCTGTCAAGGCTGGCAAGTGGGCATCGTGAAGAGGAAAGGCAACAGCGCCGGGCGCTCTTGCGCGATGCGTCGCGGCATAGAGCTACCGGGCGCGTTCCAGATCAACGAATGCGAAGGCGCATTCATCCCGCTCGCCCGCCATGTGTTCGACGCGCGAGACCTCACGGAAGTCGCCGGCGTCGAAGGCCGGGAACAGGGTGTCGCCGTCCGGGCTCGTCTCGACCTCGGTGAAATAGATGCGATCGGCATGGGGCAGCGCCAGCGCGTAGATCTCGCCGCCACCGGCCACCATGAGTTCCTCGGCCTCGCCGGCGGCCGCAACGGCGCCCTCCCAGTCATGAACGACGGTCACGTCGGCCACCGAGAACGATCGGTCGCGGGTGAGGACGAGGATGCGTCGCCCCGGCAGCGGCCGGCCGATGGAATCGTAGGTCTTGCGGCCCATCAGGACCGGCTTGCCCATGGTCAGCACCTTGAACCGGCGCAGGTCGCTGCCGAGGCGCCAGATCAGGCCGTTGTCGCGGCCGATGACGCCGTTGCGGGCGACCGCGGCGATCAGGCTGACGAGGGGGCGGTGAGAGACCGGTGCCATCAGACGGCCACCGGCGCGCGGATGGCGGGGTGCGGCGCATAGCCCTCGATGGCGATGTCCTCGAAGCGGAAATCGAAGAGCGAGCGGATGTCGGGGTTCAGGACGAGGCGCGGCAAAGGACGCTGCTCGCGGGTGAGCTGGAGGCGCGCCTGGTCGAGATGGTTCACGTAGAGATGTGCGTCACCGAGCGTATGGACGAAATCGCCGGGCGTCAGGCCCGTGACCTGCGCGATCATCGCGGTGAGAAGCGCGTAGGAAGCGATGTTGAACGGCACGCCGAGGAAGACGTCGGCCGAGCGCTGGTAGAGCTGGCACGAGAGCCGCCCCTCAGCCACGTAGAACTGGAACAGGCAATGGCAGGGCGCCAGCGCCATCCTGTCGAGATCGGCCGGGTTCCAGGCCGAGACGATCAGGCGACGGGAATCCGGGTTGCGCCCGATCTCGTCGACGACCCATGAAATCTGGTCCACTGCGCCGCCGTCGGGCTTCGCCCAGGAGCGCCATTGCCGGCCGTAGACCGGGCCGAGATCGCCCTCGGCATCGGCCCATTCGTCCCAGATCGTCACGCCGTTGGCCTGGAGAGCACGGACGTTGGTGTCGCCGGTGAGGAACCACAGCAATTCGTGGATGATCGATCGCAGGTGCAGCTGCTTCGTCGTAACCAGCGGAAAGCCGTTCGCGAGGTCGATGCGCATCTGGTGGCCGAAGACCGAGAGCGTCCCCGTGCCGGTCCGGTCGTCCTTGCGGACGCCTTCCGAGAGGATGCGTTCGAGAAGCTGATGATACGCGTGCATCGGGGTCCCGTGTTCTGCCTCAGGCGATACCCCGAACCGGGCCGCGAGGCGAGCCGTCACGCCGGTCCCGGCCACAGCAGATAGGCGACGACGGCGAGGTTGCTCCAGACATGAAGCAGGATGCAGGGCCACAGTCGCCCCGTCCGCCAGCGCAGCCAGCCGAGCATCAGGGCCAGGGGGATGAGCGAGACCGGCCGGGCGACGCTGCCGACCTGCAGGTGAAGCAGCGCGAACAGGGCCGAGGTGGCGAGGATGGCGCCCCAGGGCCGGAGGAAGCGCGAGGCCCGCTCGAACATCGCGCCGCGCATCAGCAATTCCTCGGCGACGGGCGCCAGGACGATTGTGAAGGCGAGCCACGCCACCGCTCCGTTCCGGCTGAGCAGCGGGGACAGGCCGACATTGCGGCCGAAGGCCATGTGGAACGCCTCCGCCGTTCCGATCACCCAGAGGATGTGCAGGAACGGCCAGAGCAGGACGATCACGAGGAAGCGCCGGGGCGGGAGGCCGGGTGCTTCCACCGGGGTGAGCGCAAGTTTTCGGCGCCACGTCGATCCTCCGGAGGCGATGGCCGCGCCGATGACGATCCCCACGATCAGTAACTGGCGCAGGATGTCGCTCGCCACTTCGCGCAGCACGAGTTGCTGCGGATAGAGCCGGGGACGGCGTGCCTCGCTGGCGAGGGGATCGATCCCCTGCAGGAGATCGGCCCCGACCCGCACGATCAGCATCGCGACGACCGCCGCCGTGACCATGACGAGCAGCGTCGTCAGAACGAGGCCGAGGGCGTCGCGCAGGGCGGTCGCGGCGAGCCTGATCGGTGAGCGGCGCGGCCCCGCGGCCCCGGTCGACGGCGCCAATTCCATCATCGCCCGATCGACGGGCATCTCTGCGCCAGGATCGGGCTTCAAAAGCGACGCCTCTCCCTCTATATTCAACCCGTTCGGTCGAAAGGCCGGACCGGGCGCCTGACGGTCTTCGGTGAAAGCCGGTCGACCCAGGCGTTTTCACCAGAATCCTGGGTTCTTGGATACGGTGTCAATTCACCGCCCCCTGCGGAGATCGCAGCGGGAACGGCACGATTGAAACCGGCGTTCGACCGGACCATACCGGGAGGGCGGGGTAGGAGAAGGCGCCCGATTCCGGCAAGCCTTCACGTCAACTCACCGACCCGGTGCGCCACCAGCGCGATATTCCGGCAGGTACCGGGCAAAGCGGCAAGCGATGGCAGACGATCTGATCCGTTACGACCTTCTGGTTCAGGATGCCCTGCGCGGCGTCGTCCGCAAGGTATTGACCGACGCGGCCCGCGAAGGGCTCGCTGGCGAGCACCATTTCTACGTGTCGTTCAGGACCGAAGCGCCCGGTGTGCGGATGTCGCAGCGCCTGCGGGAAAAATATCCGCAGGACATGACAATCGTCCTCCAGCACCAGTTCTGGGACCTCGGCGTCACCGAACACGCGTTCGAGGTCGGCCTGTCCTTCTCCGGCGTCCCCGAGCGTCTTCTCGTGCCCTTCGACGCGTTGAGCGGCTTCTTCGATCCCTCCGTCCAGTTCGGCCTCAAGTTCGACCTGAACGAGACGGCCGAAGAAGAGGCGCAGGACGATGCGCCGCAGGTGCCGGGCACGAAGAACGCGCCGCGTGGCGCGGCGTCCGAGCCGAGCGAGATCCTGCCCAAGGGCAAGGCCGTGGCGGCGATCGGCGCGAGCGTCCCCAAGCTCCTGCCTGCGCAGGGAGCCAGCCAGAATCTCGACAAGACCGAGAACGGGGGGGACGACAAGTCCGCCCGCCCGGCAGCCAAGAAAACCGAGGGCAACGACGCCAGCGCCGAAGTCGTCAGCCTCGACGCGTTCCGCAAGAAGAGCTGAGGCGCATCGCGGCGTCTTGCGCTTGGGCCCGGATCGGAGGTCAGTCCCGCCGCTCGACCTGCATCCGCAACCCGTGTTCGGGTCGCAGCGTCACACGCTGCAGCGGCGTCACCGGGGCATGGTCCGGCGCCAGCGTGAAGCGCGCGCTTCGGGCGATGTGCGCCAGGACGATGACCGCTTCCTGCAGCGAGAAGCTCTGGCCGATGCAGACCCGCGGCCCGGCTCCGAAGGGCAGGTAGGAGAAGCGCTGAACCTTGGCCCTGTTCTCGGGCAGGAAACGCTCCGGCATGAACGCCTCGGGCTCGTCCCACAGGGTGCGGTGGCGGTGCAGCACGTAGGGCGCCACCATGATCAGCGAATTCCTCGGGATCTTGATCCGGCCGATGCGGTCTTCCGCGATGGCCTGCCGGCTCATGAACGGGACCGGCGGGAACAGCCGCATCGTTTCCTCCATCACCGCCTTGGTGAAGGGGAGCGCCTCGGCATCGAAGGCGTCGCCCGGTACCGCATCGACCTCGCGCTCGACGCGTCTGCGGGCCTCGTGGTCCTGAGACAGGCAGTAGAGCGCCCAGGTGAGCGCGTTCGCCGTGGTCTCGTGGCCGGCCGCGATGAAGGTGACGATGTTGGCCCTGACCTCGAAATCGGTGAGGCCCTTGCCCGTCTCCGGGTCCTGCGCCTGCAGCAGCAGGGTGAGGAGATCCGAGGGCGCCGTTCCGGCGTCGAGCTGGACGCGCCGGCGGGCGATGAGGGCGTTCACCACCTCCTCGAAGAAGCGGATCGCCGGCCGCGCCCGGATGCGGCCGATGCGCGGAACGAAGGCGGGAACGCCGAACACGTCCATCGGATCGACGGGACCGACGGATTCGAGGAAGCGCGTGATCGCGCGGCCCAGCGCGTCGGGATCGCTGGAGAGCCCTTCGGTGAAGATCGTCCGTTCCAGCACGTCGAGGGTGACGCGGGTCATCTCCAGGGCGACGTCGACCTGCGTGGAATCGCGCCGGGCGAGCCGCCGGGCGATCCGCGCGCCGGCCTCGTTCATCGGCGCGGCGAAGCCCTGGACGTGGCGGGCCGAGAAGATCGGCGCCAGGGTGCGGCGCTGCAGCTTCCACTCTTCCCCCTCCGCCGTCAGGAGGCCGTTGCCGAGGCCCGGCGCCAGGACGCGGCGCTGCAGGTCGTCCTTGCGGTAATTCGCGGCGTTCTCCACGAAAAGGTAGCGGATCAGGGCCGGATCGCTGACCACGGTGACGCGGCCCATCGCGCCCTCGCGCGCCACGACGGGCTCCACGAAATGCTCGTCGAGCCAGGTGGTGATCGGGTTGGCGCGGACCGCCTTGAGGAAGGCGAACAGCCCCGGCTGCTCGCGCCGCGGGCGCGGTACGGTCGGGCGAAAGCGCGGGAGGGCGTCGGGCTCCATGGTCGCGGCGTCCACAGGCATCGGCATTCGTCCTCGCTGGCATCGACGGGGACGATGCCTGACTCCGGCACGGACCTGTGACGCCTTTGCAATAAACCACCATCGCGGTTTTGGGCCGCACCGTCTAAGTAGGGCCGCATATCCCGCCATCTAAGAGGCCACGATGTCGCCGCTCGAAAGCCCCACCGATACGTCCGCCACCCGGACCGAGTCCGACACGTTCGGCCCGATCGAGGTTCCGGCCCATCGCTACTGGGGCGCGCAGACCCAGCGCTCGATCCAGAACTTCAAGATCGGCACTGAGAAGATGCCGGCGCCCCTCGTCCATGCCCTCGGGATGGTCAAGCAGGCCGCCGCCCTGGTGAACCAGGACCTCGGCGCCCTCGATCCGAAGGTGGCCCAGGCCGTGGCCGCCTCCGCGGCCGAGGTGGTGTCCGGTGAGCACGACCAGGAATTCCCCCTCGTGGTCTGGCAGACGGGCTCCGGCACCCAGTCGAACATGAATGCCAACGAGGTCATCGCCAGCCTGGCCAACGAGCTGCTCGGCGGCAAGCGCGGCGGCAAATCGCCGGTCCATCCCAACGACCACGTCAACCGGGGCCAGTCCTCCAACGACGTGTTCCCGACGGCCATGCACATCGCGGTCTCGCGCGAGATCAACGACCGGCTGCTGCCCTCCCTGAAGCACCTGCACGACGCGCTCCAGGCCAAGTCCGAGGCGTTCTCGTCCATCGTCAAGATCGGCCGCACCCATTTGCAGGACGCGACGCCCGTCTCCCTCGGCCAGGAATTTTCCGGCTACGTCGCGCAGGTGGCTCTGGGCACAGAGCGCGTGAAGGCGACGCTTCCGGGCGTGCTGGCCCTGGCGCAGGGCGGCACGGCGGTGGGCACCGGCCTCAACGCCCATCCGGAATTCGCGGAGAAGTTCGCCGCCAAGGTCGCCGAGCTCACCGGCCTGCCCTTCACCTCGGCCGCCAACAAGTTCGAGGCGCTCGCCACTCACGACGCCCTCGTCTTCACGCAAGGGGCGCTTTCGGCGCTGGCGGCGGGCCTGTTCAAGATCGCCCAGGACATCCGCTTCCTGGGCTCGGGCCCGCGTTCGGGTCTCGGCGAGCTCTCCCTGCCGGAGAACGAGCCCGGCTCGTCGATCATGCCGGGCAAGGTCAACCCGACGCAGTGCGAGGCGCTGACCATGGTCTGCGCCCAGGTGATCGGCAACGGCACCACGGTGAGCTTCGCCGGTAGCCAGGGCAATTTCGAGCTCAACGTGTTCAAGCCGGTCATCGCCAATGCGGTACTGCAATCGATCCGCATCCTCGCCGACGCGGCCGTCAGCTTCGCGGACAATTGCGTCGTCGGCATCAAGGCCAACGAGGACAAGATCGCCGACCTGATGAGCCGCTCGCTCATGCTGGTGACGGCGCTCGCGCCCTCGATCGGCTACGACAAGGCCGCCGAGATCGCCAAGACCGCGCACAAGCGCGGCACCACCCTGAAGGAGGAGGCGCTGCGCCTCGGCTACGTCACGGAGGAGGAGTTCGACCGCGTCGTCCGCCCCGAGACCATGCTGGCGCCGAGCGTCGACTGAACAACGCGTCGACTGACGGGGTTCGATATGGCCGAGATCATCAACCTGCGTTCGGTCCGCAAGGGAAAGTTGCGGGCCGAGAAGGAAGAGAAGGCGGCGGACAACCGAATCGCCTTCGGCCGACCGAAGAAGGCGAAGACCCTGGCCGAGGCCAAGAAGGCCATCGAATTCTCGCGCCACGAGGGCCACAAGCTCGTGGGGCCGGATTCGGACGGGTGACGAGCGCGACGCGTCCCCCTCCCCCGCGGAGGGGGGAGGGACCGACCGCGATGACCGCCGGCACCACCAAACGCTCGGTGATGATCGCCGGCCACCGCACCAGCGTGTCGCTGGAGACGCCGTTCTGGGAGGCGCTGCGCGAGATCGCCGCCGCCAGGGAGCAATCGGTTCAGGTGCTGATCGGCGAGATCGACGAGGCGCGGGGCGCGCAGAATTTGTCGTCGGCGATCCGGGTGTTCGTGCTCAGCTCGGTTCGAGAGCGGGGACGATAAAGCCGATCCTGTTCGTCGATCATGCCGATCAACGTCTCGCCCGACGCGGACTCGACCGAGAATGGATCGAAAGGACGATCAGGAACCCGGAATCCCTGGAACCGGACCCCGATCACCCCGAGCGCATGAGGGCGTATCGATCACTGCCGGAATGCGGCGGACGCATCCTTCGCGTGATAGATGAAAGCCCGCACAGCGAAATTCGTGTGATCACGGCATTCCTCGATCGGAACCGAACACGGAGGCTAAACCGACGAAGACGAGCTACGATTCTCAGGTCGACGCGCTTTATCTCGGCTTCTCCGACGAGTCCGTGGTGGAGAGCGAGGAAATCCGTCCGGGGATCATCTTCGATCTCGACGCCGAAGGTCGTGTCGTCGGTATCGAAATCCTCGACGCGTCGGTGCACATGGCGCGCGGCGCCGATCTGAAATCCCTGGCCGACGCGGCCTGAGCGCTACTCCGCCGCCTCCAGCACCCGCGTCCCGCCCAGGCCCTCGAGCACCGCTGGCTTAGGGCCGCCCGTCGCCCAATCCAGCAATTCCACGGTGTGCACGATGGGGAGGCTCGTGCCGTTCCCGATCTGCGTGGCGCAGCCGATATTGCCGGTGGCGATGAGGTCGGGGCGCAAGCGCTCGATATTGGCCACCTTCCGGGCGCGAAGGCGGTTCGCGATCTCCGGCTGGAGGATGTTGTAGGTGCCGGCCGAGCCGCAACAGATATGGCCTTCGGGCACGTCCTTCACGGTGAAGCCGGCCTTCTTGAGCAGGTTCTTCGGCTCGGTGCGGATGCCCTGCCCGTGCTGCATCGAACAGGCCGAGTGGTAGGCGACCACGAGGTCGCTCTCGAAGAGCGGGGGCATCAGGCCCAAGGTCGCCACGTATTCGGTCACGTCCTTGGCGATCCCCGAGACCCGGGCCGCCTTCTCGGCATAGGCCGGGTCGTCGCGGAACATGAAGCCGTAATCCTTGATCGTCGTGCCGCAGCCCGAGGCGGTGACGATGATCGCGTCGAGGCCGGCGCCGTCCATCTCGGCGATCCAGGCATCGATGGTGCGCTTGGCCTGGGCGTGGGAGGATTCCGACTTGCCCATATGATGGGTGAGCGCGCCGCAGCACCCCTCCCCCTTCGCCTGCACCACCTCGACGCCGTGGCGCGTGAGGAGGCGGATCGCCGCTTCGTTGAAATCGGGGCGCAGGACGCTCTGGGCACAGCCGCGCAGCAAAGCGACCCGGCTGGCCCGGCTCGGGGCGGCCTCGCCCTGGAGCATGGCGCTCGCTTCCCGCGCACGGTTGTCGGCCGGGAAAATGCCCGGCCGGTCGGTGATGTTGCGGTTGGGGAGGAGCGCCGGGGCGAGGTCGAGCATCGCCGCGAGGCGGTTGCCCACCCGCGGAAGCTGGGCGACCAGCGGCCGGAACGGCCCTCCGATCTTGGCGGCGAGCAGCGCGAGGCGGAAGCGGTTCGGATAGGGCAGCACGAAGGCGAGCACGCTGCGCAGGAGCCTGTCGCTCAGCGGCCGGCGATAGGTCTCCTCGATATGAGTGCGGGCGTGATCCACGAGGTGCATGTAATGCACCCCCGACGGGCAGGTCGTCATGCAGGACAGGCAGGAGAGGCAGCGATCGACGTGCTTGACCACTTCCGGCGTGGCCGGCTTTCCGCCCTCCAGCATGTCTTTGATCAGGTAGATGCGGCCGCGCGGAGAATCGAGTTCGTCGCCGAGCAGCAGGTAGGTCGGGCAGGTGGCGGTGCAGAACCCGCAATGCACGCAGGTCCGCAGGATCTTCTCCGAGGCCGCCATCGCCGGATCGGCGAGCTGCGTCAGGCTGAAATTGGTCTGCACGGCGTTTCCTCGGGGTCCCGACATCGTCCAAACGCGGAGCGATCTTCCGCCGCCCGGCGCTGTTTCCCGCAGCTTAGAGACAATGTCGACGGAAGCCGAGCCTTGGAACGCCTCTAAGCCCCGGCCTGCCACGCCCTGATAGCGGGGAAATCGTGCAGGAGCATGAGGACGTTGAGGGTGAGATTGTCGCGGATAGCGTAGCCGACGCCGATCTCCATGGCGAGCCCCGCGATCACCACCGCCGCGGCCGGAAGCCGGCGGGCGAGCCAGAAGCCGAGGGCCATCGCCGCGATGTCGCAGAGCGAGTTGAGCACGCTGTCGCCGACATAGCCGGCGGCCATGGTCGCCTGCCGGTAATGCGCGATCACGGCGGGCGTGTTCTCGGCGATTTCCCAGGCGCATTCGACGCCGACGGCGATGAGGAATCCCAGGCCGAGCGGCAGGGGCCGGCCGACGATCCGGCCGACAAGATGGGCCGCGCCGTAGAACAGGAAGCCGTGGATGACGTGGGACGGCGTGTACCAGTCGGCGATCTGCTGCGAATTCTCCGGCCCGTGGACGTTGCCGTACCAGAGGCGGATCGTCCCGCAGGTGCAGAACGGCTCACGGCCCATGGCGAGGAGCGTGACCGCCGTTCCGAGCACCAGCAGTGCCGCAGCGGCGTAGAAGACGGAATGGAGCGCCGGCCGGGCGGTCGGAACGGCGTCGGCGCGAAGCTCAAATCCCCGCATACATCCGGCCCGGATTGAACACGCCCTTGGGGTCGTGGGCCGCCTTGATCCCGGCCGTGATCCGCATCAGCGGTGCGGCCAGGGGCTCGAAGACGGCGACCGAGGCCCGCACCGCGTCGGGCGCCCGCACCAGGGTGGCGTGGCCGCCGGTGGAGCGGAGCGCTGCGCGGATGATCTCGGCGCCGGCATCGCCCTCGGCCGAGGTGGCGAGCCAGACGAGGCCGCCGCCCCAATCGTAGAACCAGCGCGCCTCGCGCTGCGCGGCGATGGCGGCGGTGACGGCCGGGCCGTGACCCGGCGTCGTCGAGATCCGCCACACGGCGGAGATGCGCGGCTCCGTCAGCGGGATCACGTCGCGGATCGCGGCCCAGAGGACCGCCCCGATCCCGTCCTCGATGATCTCCGGTTCGCCGAACCGCTTCAGGAGCTTGCGCAATTCGCCGAGGCGATAGTCGATGGATTCGGAGAACCCTTCGACGCGCATCAGGGTGCGCGGGCTCGGCCCGTCGAGCCCGGAGGGCAGGTGGGCGGCGCCGGTGAGCTCGAACGGCGATCCGAGCGCCGCGCTGAGGGCGGCCACCGCCGTCGCGTCGTCGAGGCCCGGGAAGGCCAGGGTCGCCACGCGCTCCTGGACCGGCAGCACCTTGAAGGTCACTTCGGTGAGGAGGCCCAGCGTGCCCCACGAGCCGGCCATGAGCTTGACGAGGTCGAGGCCGGTCACGTTCTTCATAACGCGGCCGCCGGACTTGATCGCCTCGCCGCGCCCGTTGACGAAGCGCACGCCGATGAGGCTGTCGCGGGCGGCCCCCGCATTGATCCGGCGCGGGCCGGCATTGTTGGTCGCCGCCACGGCACCGAAACTCGGCTCGCCGGCCGAGCCCATCAGGATGCGATGGTCCATCGGTTCGAAGGGCAGCATCTGGCCGCGCTCGGCGAGCAGCGTCTGGACCTCGGCGAGGGGCGTGCCGGCTCGCGCGGCCACCACCATCTCGGCCGGCTCGTAGAGGGTGATCCCGGACAATCTCAGGGAGGAGAGAGTCGCCTCGTCCTGGGCCGGCCGGCCGACAGCGGCCTTGGTGCCCCCGCCGACGAGCCGCATCGGCTCGGACCGGGCGGCAGCGTCGGCGACGATGGCTTGCGCCTCGCCCTCGTCCTGAGGCTCGTATGACCGCATCGTTTCCTACCCGACATGATGCTCGACGGCATCCTTTGCCGGACCATATGCGGGAAGGGAGGCACCGCTTTCAAGCGGGGCCGGTTCCTCAGGCCGTCGGCGTCATGGCGCGCTGCTTGAGATGGGTCGCCAGCATTCCCCGCAGGCCGGCGATGTCGAAGATCCAGACGAGGGCGGCGTAGACCAGGATGCCCAGCGGCACGCAGAGGGCCAGGGCGGCGGCCGGGTCCATGTGCCGGAACGGCGCGAGGCAGCCCATCATCGCCAGGGTCGAGGCGCAGGCGGTGAAGACGTCCCGCCACGCGATGCGCAGCCGGCGCGGGCCGGTCAGCGCCCGGACCGCCAGCCACAGGGTCGAGGCGACGAGGCCGGCGCTCTGGGCCATGGCGATGCCCGGTGCGCCGAAACGCGCCGGCAGGACGAACAGGCAGGCGGCGTTCACCGCGAGACCGATGACGGCGGCGGCGATCACCGGGACCGTCTTGCGGCGGATCTGGAAGATCGGGTTGAGGCCGAAATTGATCAGCGTGCCGCAGAGCAGGCCGGGGATCAGCAGCATCGCGTAGAGAACGAAGGGGCCGCGATACGCCTCCGGCACGACGAGACCCTGGATCGCCGGAAGCACGGCCCAGAGGCCGCCGGCGCAGGGCACCATCAGCGCCACCACGATCCCCGCATTGCGCCCGATCTGGGCCTCGGCCGCCACATGACCCTCGTGCTCGTCCACCCGCACGGCGAGCTGGAAGAGAATGAGATCCATGGCCGTCCCGATCATGCTGAGACTGCGCGAGGCCACGTCGGCCGAGAGGGCGAAATAGCCGGCCTCCGCCAGTCCGAACTGCATGGCGATGGCGCTCCGGTTGAGGAACGGCGTGATCTGGTAGATCGCGTTCGCGGCGATCAGCGGAAGCCCGTAGGCGCGGAAGAGGCGCCAGGTCTCGCCCATCCGGACCCTGACGATCGGCACCGGCGGATCGAGCAGGGGTTTGCGCAGGACCACCACCGGAAGGAACTGGCTGAGCCCGCAGGCGACGAGGACCCAGACCGGCTGGGGAAAGAGCCAGGCCGCCCCGGCCATGAGCAGGAAGGACAGGCCGTTCTTGACGATGGTGAGCTTGAGATAGAGGCCGCCATCGAAGCGCGCGCGGGCGAGCGCCGCGTGGTAATCGAACAGGCCGATGCCGAAGGCGGCCATGCCGGCGCCGGCCGCGATGGCGAGGCGGCCTTCGGCATCCATCTCCACGGTCGCGCCGAGAATGGCGCAGAGGGCGGAGGCCACGAGCAGGACGAGGGCGAGGATCGCGTAGGCGCGGTCGAGCCCATGACGGATCCATGGTTCCTCGCGCCGGACGCGGCTGGAATAGAACCGCGTCGCCGACAGGCGCAGCCATTCGAAGACCAGGGTGTTGAGGACCACGGCGCCGGTGGTGGCGAGGCCGAACAGGCCGAAATCCGCCGGCCCCATCAGCTTCGCCAGGAGCAGGCCGAGGCCGAAATTGAGCCCGGCATTCAGGATGAAGGCGGTGATCACGGCCATGAGGTCGATTCTGGGGGTCGATTCTGGTCGCCGGACGTCCGGCCCTGTTTCCGATCCTTGCGCCCCGCCCGCAAAGATTCCCCTAAGCCGAGAGGAGACGAGGTCGCGCGCGGCTCAGAACCACCCGCGCAGCTTGAAGAAGATGACGGGGATGATCGCGCTGACGACGATCAACGACAGACCATAGGGATAGCCGTAGAACCAGTCGAGTTCCGGCATGTGCTTGAAGTTCATGCCGTACATCGAGGCGATCAGGGTCGGCGGCACGCCCACCACCGAGACGACGGTGAGCACCCGGAAGGTGTTGTTCTGCTCGATGTTGATGAGGCCGAGGGTCGCGTCGAGGAGGAACTGCACGTTTTCCGACAGCCGGATCTCGAACTCGTCGAGGGAGGCGATGTCCCGCCGCAGGGTCTCGAAACGCGGCATCTCGCCCTCGCCGAGGAGGTGTTCGCACTCGCCGGCGACGAAGGGGAGAATGCGCTCCAGTCCGAGCAGGCTCGAGCGGATCTTGCCGAGCGCCTTGCCCCGTCGCCCGACGCTTCGCAGGATGCGCCGGAGGGCGAGGTCGCGCCGCCGCGGGGTTCCGGTGCCCGGAGTCCTGCCGGCATCGCTGGCGACGCCGCCTGCCCTCACGTCGAAATCGAAGATCCGGGTGGAGAGCGCGTCGAGGTCGGACCCCATCTCCTCCAGGGCGTCGGCGAGGCTGTCGACCAGTTCCTCCATCAGCAGCAGGAAGATCTCGGTGCCGGACGCGCAATCGCCGTCGCCCTCGCCGATGCGCTTCTTGACCTCGGCGAAGGCGCGCAGCTCGTTGAACCGCACGGTGATGAGGCGGTCCTTCGTCAGGACGAAGCCGAGCGGGGTCAGCTGCGAATCCACCTTGTCGAAGGTGATCATCGGCGTGGATAGCGAGAGGCCGTTCTTGAGGCGGCGCAGGCGGCTCGAATTCTCGACCTCGCTCAGGGCCTTGCGCGAGGGCACACGCAGACCCGTGGCCGCCTCGATGTGTTCCGCCTCCTCGGCGCTCGGGTCGTTGAGATCGATCCAGATCGCATGGTTCGGCACGGTGCCGCCATCGGCTGCGCCGGAATGCTCGACCGCGCCTTGCGGTCCCTGAAGACTGATCATGGGGCGATTATCATCCGTCTGTCGGCGAACGCGGAGCAGAACATGCTCTGTGAAGGCGGCACGACGCGACGTCGCCGTCTTGACTCGCGCAAGGCTTGAGCCTACCTCCCGCCTGGCTTTGGCACTCTTCGCTCGGGAGTGCTAACAGCCTGGGTTGGGCGCGCCCTCCGGCCGCATCAACGCCATCCATGAATTCGAAGCAAGAGGGCAGCTCATGAAGTTCCGTCCGCTGCACGACCGTGTCGTCGTCCGCCGTATCGAAGGCGAAGAGAAGACCAAGGGCGGTATCATCATCCCGGATACCGCCAAGGAGAAGCCGCAAGAGGGCGAGATCATCGCCGTCGGCCCCGGCGCCCGTGACGAAGCCGGCCGCGTGAACGCGCTCGACGTGAAGGTCGGCGACCGGATCCTGTTCGGCAAGTGGTCCGGCACCGAGGTCAAGATCGATGGTCAGGACCTGCTGATCATGAAGGAATCCGACATCATGGGCGTCGTCGCCTAAGGCGACCCGCCCTCTTCCTTCTTCCCATCCGAGCCCTTCGAGCGCGCTCTTCGATCGAGCGCCTCAGGGCTCCGAACCTCATGAGGATTTGAACATGGCAGCGAAAGAAGTCCGCTTCGGCTCCGATGCCCGCGAGAAGATGCTTCGCGGCGTCGACATTCTCGCCGATGCAGTGAAGGTGACGCTCGGCCCCAAGGGCCGCAACGTCGTCATCGAGAAGTCCTTCGGCGCGCCGCGCATCACCAAGGACGGCGTCACCGTCGCCAAGGAGATCGAGCTCGCCGACAAGTTCGAGAACATGGGCGCCCAGATGGTGCGCGAAGTGGCCTCGAAGACCAACGACATCGCCGGTGACGGCACCACCACCGCCACCGTGCTGGCCCAGGCCATCGTCCGCGAAGGCGCCAAGTACGTCGCCGCCGGCATGAACCCGATGGACCTGAAGCGCGGCATCGACATCGCCACCGCCGCCGCCGTCAAGGACATCGTCGCCCGCGCCAAGAAGGTCGCCTCGTCCGAGGAAGTCGCCCAGGTCGGCACGATCTCGTCGAACGGCGACAAGGAAATCGGCGAGATGATCGCCCATGCCATGCAGAAGGTCGGCAACGAGGGTGTCATCACCGTCGAAGAGGCCAAGACCGCCGAGACCGAGCTCGACGTCGTCGAGGGCATGCAGTTCGACCGCGGCTACCTCTCCCCGTACTTCATCACCAACGCGGAGAAGATGGTCGCCGAGCTCGAGGACCCCTACATCCTCATCCACGAGAAGAAGCTGTCGTCGCTGCAGGCGATGCTGCCGGTGCTCGAGGCCGTGGTGCAGACCGGCAAGCCGCTCGTCATCATCGCCGAGGACATCGAGGGTGAGGCTCTCGCCACGCTCGTCGTGAACAAGCTGCGCGGTGGCCTCAAGGTCGCTGCCGTCAAGGCTCCGGGCTTCGGCGATCGCCGCAAGGCCATGCTCGAGGACATCGCGATCCTGACCCAGGGTCAGATGATCGCCGAGGATCTCGGCATCAAGCTCGAGAACGTCACCCTCCCGATGCTCGGCCGCGCCAAGCGCATCCGCATCGAGAAGGAGACCACCACGATCATCGACGGTGCCGGCGAGAAGACCGAGATCGAAGCCCGCGTCGGCCAGATCAAGGCTCAGATCGAAGAGACCACCTCGGATTACGACCGTGAGAAGCTCCAGGAGCGCCTGGCCAAGCTCGCCGGCGGCGTCGCGGTCATCCGCGTCGGCGGCGCGACCGAGGTCGAGGTCAAGGAGAAGAAGGACCGCGTCGACGACGCGCTCAACGCCACCCGCGCTGCGGTGGAAGAGGGCATCGTCCCCGGCGGCGGCACCGCCCTCCTCCGCGCCCGTGAGGCCGTTCGCGATCTCAAGAGCGACAACCCGGACGTCCAGGCCGGCATCAAGATCGTGCTGAAGGCGCTCGAGGCCCCGATCCGTCAGATCGCCGCCAATTCCGGCGTCGAAGGCTCGATCGTGGTCGGCAAGATCACCGACAACACCTCTTCGATCACCTTCGGCTTCAACGCCCAGACCGAAGAATACGTCGACATGATCCAGGCCGGCATCGTCGACCCGGCCAAGGTCGTGCGTACCGCGCTGCAGGACGCCGCCTCCGTGGCCGGCCTCCTCGTCACCACCGAGGCCATGATCGCCGACGCTCCCAAGAAGGACAGCGGCGCTCCCCAGATGCCGGGCGGCGGCGGCATGGGCGGCATGGACTTCTAAGAAGTTCAGTACGCCCACGCTTCACGCGGTATGTCTAAGCCCGGCAGGCTGGGCTTAGACTTGGGTGCAAGAGTAAGGAGAGGGTCGCCGCGAGGCGGCCCTTTTCTCTTTAGAGCCTGTCTGATCGGATTTATCTGCGGCTTTTCATGCCAAAGCAGATCATCCCATCAGAGCACCTCAAGATGAGGTAAAGCCTTGGAAAGACAACTCAAACAGGCTCTTTGACAATTACTGCACCAGGACGGCCTGGTCGCAGCGCGCGCCGTCGACGGTGAGATCGGCGGTGCCGAGCCTCAGGCCGAGGGTGCGCAGCGTGTTCGCCAGAACGCCGTCGAGGGCGGGGGCGATGCCGGACAGGGCCGTGGCGATGGTGCTGGTGATCAGGCCCGGCGCGATGACGCCGATCCCGTTGACCGTGAGACTCAGGTTCTGGATCAGGCTCGTCACTGCGGATTGCGTCAGTCCGTAGGAGGTGACCGTCTTGACGGTATGTCGCGCGATCTCGTCTTCGCTGAAGCTCACCGATTGCGCATAGGGACTTCCCAGCGTCAGGCGGGACCGGCCGGTGACGTTCAGCAGGGGCGTGACCTGGAGCAGGGTTGCCGGCGCCGTCAGGTCCGGCGTCGCCGCTGCGGGGTCCACGAGATTTCTCGGGATGTTGGCGATGGCGAGATCGGCCAGTCCCGGCTGCGCGTCGAGGGTGACCTGCCGGCCGCTCACGTTGGACCAGGGGCAGGTCACATTCCGCAAGGTGGCCTTGGCCTGCGCCGCCTGGACGTAGACCGGCAGGGTCAGCGTTCCAAGGCCGAGAGGCAGGCTGAGGCTGGCCTCGATCAGGATACGGGTCTGGGCGGTATTCACCGTCGCACGGGGGCCGCCCGGCTGGACGTATCCCGAACTCTGTTTCCGCTCGCCGATCCCGACCGTGACCTGGGTCTTGAGGAGCCCCGGGATCGACGGCCCCAGATTGATCGCCACCTGCCGGTCCCCGTTGGCGAGGGAGACCGCCTCGGACAGCGTGTCCATCAGCCCGATCTGGGGACCCTTTGTTCCCGCGCCCGGCGACAGGCCGGCCAGATCGCCGAGATCGACGAGGTCGCCGATCTGGATGGTCGGGCCGGCGCCCTGCAGCGTCGCGGAGATCTGCGCCAGGGCGGAGGCGGCCGCCGAGCCGTTGGCGGTCGAGCCGGCGACCACCTGCAGCGCCGCGACGAACTGGCCGACCGAGACGCTCCCCTTGATGATGTCGGAATAGTTGCCGGCCTGGAGGTTGAGCGTCGGCGCGAGCGCGTCGAGGAAGCGGAACGCATCGACCCGGGTGCCGAGCAGCGCGTTGTAATCCATCACCGACAGCGACACCGTCCGCCCCAGCATCGCGCCGAGGATCGCGTTGGCGATGCCGGAATCGAGGGAGGCCAGGCCCGAGCCGATGGTGAAGGCGGCGAATTGCGCCGTGGCGGCGGTGCCCTTCACCCCGATGGCGACCTCGCGGCTGAAACCGAGGGCGGGCGCGAAATAGGTCGGCGTCGCGGTCTGAAGCGCAACCCGGATGGCGCTGGCCGGTGCCGCGCCGGCGACGAAGCGCGAGGCCACGGCGAGCTTGGGATCGCCGGCATAGGTCCCGGTCTCCACGGTGATCACGGCGTCGGCGTAGCCGTTATCGCTCAACGACCGGCGCGCCAGGGCGTCGGCGCTGGCGGGATTGGTGGCGGCGATCATCGCCGCGAGATCGACGGCGCCCTGCGCGCGACGGCGTGCCAGGACCATCGCTCCGAGATCGACGCCCACGGCAGCCACCGCCATCAGGGCCGTCATGCCGAAGGCGGTGAAGACCGCGACCGAGCCGTTCCGATCCCGAGAGAAGACGGAGACGTTCATCACAGGCCTCCCCGTCGCACACTCACCGAACTCTTGATCAGATCCGGCGGGATCGGGATCAGCCCGGAGAAGCCCGAGAAACCCAGCGCCTTCGCATCGAAGACCAGCGTCACCGTGTAGAGGGACGCGTCGGTCGCATCCGAGCCGACCTGAACATCCACGGTCCCGGGCTTGAACATGGCGCCGCTCGCCAGCGCGGTGGTGACGCGCTGCCGCGCGAGATCGGCGCGCTCCTGATCGCTGACGCCTGCGATCGAGGCGCGAGCCGCCTCAGAGGCAAGCTGCCGCAGATTATGGGACGCGCCGAGATAGATCCCGAAGGTGACGATCCCTCCGAACAGGGCAAGCAGGACCGGGACGACGAGAGCGAACTCGACGGCCGAAGTACCTTGCGTGCAACCGAAAAACGATCCTGGAGTAATGGACCGACGTCGCTTCATCGTCATCGCCACAATCTCGACCATACCGAATAACCCGAGCGTTTTCGGTGCCTAGGATCGGAGCGATTTCATAACGGAATCTTTAAGCGGTCTTCGAATTTGGGCCATGCACGCTGTCATGTCGTGACCCGGCTCGGAATCTATAGTACGGATTGGTACATTTCATAACCTTTGATTAAGAAATTATTCCTTTTCATCAGCGGTGCATCTCATAAATCAATGCAACCTAGGGATACAAAGACGAAAATCCTACAAAGAATTTTGTAAGGACATGCCCGGAAACGAATTTTATTTCAAATGTCGGGCTGAAATTTTTGCGCAACCAGCGCAAATGAGAGCGCATTCGACAGCAACTCAGGCGCTGTTACGCAAAATTTGTTGTCTTCGGTGACAAGTGCAAAGCAAGATCAGTACGAAT
This sequence comes from Methylobacterium marchantiae, assembly GCF_022179405.1. Classification (GTDB taxonomy): domain Bacteria; phylum Pseudomonadota; class Alphaproteobacteria; order Rhizobiales; family Beijerinckiaceae; genus Methylobacterium; species Methylobacterium marchantiae. Next base: position 83,476 of record NZ_BPQT01000022.1, on the reverse strand, counting down.
TCATACCGATAGGGCGGGTATGGAATAACGCTGATTATGATGTCTTGGATTTACTTGAAGAGAAGCCCCACAACAAGAATCGACAATATTCATTAGAAACAATGACATGGATGTCAACATCAAATCACAATCCAACGCCGATCGCATGAGTCGATGGAGGCTTGTCCTCTCCCCATCGACGAATCGGCCGATCTCGACAATTGATCGAGATCGTTCTGCCACTGATTCGGACTTGCGCGACTCTCCGAAGTCGAAGGTTCTGTGCGACGACGACAAAATCGTCTCGTCGTATGGCCGCCGGATCTCTCGGCCCGCAAAGCGCGCACACGGTCCTGCCATACGCGTGTGGATTCACCCCGCGCGGCGACCGCAGCGGATGTAGGAGGCGTCGCCCCTGGCGCTCGACCAGGTCAGCCGGGAGCCTTCGACGAGCAGCTTGACCTGCGACGACCAGCGCCGTCCGCCATCGCTGCACGAGGCCGCGACGCTCCAGCTCGAACTCGCGCCGATGCGGCGTCCGTCGCGGAAGGTGCAGATCGTGTTTCCGGCCCGCGCCCCGCTTTCGGTGATCCTGGCCGGGATGTATCCCTTCCGCCGCGCGCCGCGACGGCAGGCGATCTCGTTGGGTCCCCAGACGCCGACATAGGCGGCCGGTTCGACGGCCGGCGACGCGGCGCTGGCGGCGTCGATCCGAGGTGACGCCTCGGGTTCCTGCTTCAGGGCGACGGTCCGGATGCCCGGAGAAGCGGACGATCCGTCCGTCGCATCCCTCACCGACCCGCCTTCGAGGCCGGCCGCGGTCGTCACATCCGACCAGGGAGCGCCGTTGCGCTTGGGACGCGACGCGCCGTCCGTATTCTCGAACGGGCCGGGCTCGCTCATGGCCGCCTGCGCGCTCCCGGCTTCCGGGCGAACCGGCGTGTCGTCGGTGAGGAGGACGGTGCTGTAGCCGAGAAGCACGCCCCAGCCCATGGCGAGCGCCAGGGGCAGGACGAGCGCGCGCCGCGATCCGCGACGCGGTTCGGCGACCGCCTGCGACCGTGCGTCGTCGTGGATCGTCTCGGCTCCCATCCCCTCGATGCCCGCGGCCATCGTCCTCTCCCGTCGAGCTCAGCACCATGGCCGAGCGAACCTCGCAGCCGCAGCGGCGGCGTCAACGCCTCGCCACCCCGTAACAGCCTCGCCCCGTTCGACGTTTCGACACCGTTGCGCTTTCGCAACATCGTCTTCGATACAAGAGACCGGTCGTTACTTTGTCTCGGCGCGGCCGATAGCAGGGGATAGACTCCCGGAATACGGCAAGCGAACGGCAAGCCCTTCCCGTCCTTCACCAAAACTGCCATGCTCAAGCTTGTGAGAAACGGGTCAGTGCGCCGAGCTATCGTGACGAGACGCCTTGCCATCGCCGTCTGCGTCGCCTTCGCAGTCCCGGCCAGTGCTCAAGCACCCGTCTCCACCCAGCGGATGACCTGCGCCGACGCCATGGCCGTCGTGAAGAGGGACGGCTCCGCCATGATGTCCTGGCAGCCGGGCAAGACGGAACGCTTCGTCCGCGACCGCAGCCTCTGCGGCATGACGGAGATCGCCGAGCTCCGCTTCGTGCCGACCCGCGACAATATCGAATGTCCGGTCGGCTACCGCTGCCGCGAGCCCGATTACGGCGACTGGGACTGGCCCTGATCAGGCTCCACGGTCCTGAACCCGGCCGGCCCCGCCACGATCTCGCCATGAGCGGGCTTCACTGCCGCCCGCACCGTCCGGTCTCGCACCGGCGGGCGACGAACCAACGACAGACGTGAGGAGAGACGCGTGGCCGTACTCAGGACAGGCCTCGGCCTGCAGGCCGCCATCACGGCGCTCTTCGCTCTCGCTCTCCTGATCCTGCCGGGCGTCTCGACACCGCTCTACGTGAGCCTCAGCGGCTTTGCCATGGCGGCGATCCTGCTCGCCTCGGGCAAGATCTCCGATTACCTGAAGGTCTTCATTTCGGTCTACGGCATCGGCTACCTCTTCCTGGCCGGCGCCAAGCAACTGGCTGCGATGGGGTTCCTGCCGGAGACGCTCGCAGCGCTGCTGCCTCCGGCCTTCGCGGCCACGGGCGCGGTGGTCTTCGCCGGCATCGTCTTCGGAATCTCGCATCTCGAACCGATCCGCGCGATCACCCGCATCGCCGACCCGTTCTTCGCCGCGCGCGAGGAGCCGAACCGCGAGATCGGGCCGTTCCGCTTCTTCGGCACGACGGAGGGACGGGTCGCACGGCGTCTGGTGGCGTTGTCGATCTTCATCACCTTCGCCCAGGTGGCGCTGCAGCTGCGCCTGAACTTCTGGTACCGCGACCTCTTCAACGCCCTGCAGGAATATAACGCCGACGCCTTCTGGTATCAGCTGGTCTGGATCTTCGTTCCCCTGGCCACGGTCTGGGTCGTCATCGGCATGTTCGACACCTTCGTCGACGCCTCGCTCCACATCCGCTGGCGGACCTGGCTGACGCGCAGCCTCTACAGCCGCTGGCTCGATGCCGGCACCCATTACCGCATCCCCTTCACCGACGAGCCGGCGGACAACCCCGACCAGCGCATCCAGAGCGACGTCAACCTCTTCATCCAGCAGACCACGAGCCTGTCGATCCGCCTGCTCTCGCAGGCGGCCACCCTCGTCTCGTTCATGGTCATTCTCTGGGGGCTGTCGCGGGATTTCGTCCTGCCCTTCACCGATACGGTGGTGCCCGGCTTCCTGGTCTGGCTGGTCGTCGGCTACGCGGTGGTCGGCACCTGGCTGACCCACCTCATCGGCCGCCCGCTCATCGGGCTCGATTTCCGGCAGGAGAAGGTGGAGGCCGATTTCCGCTTCTCGCTCGCGCGGACCAGGGTCTATTCCGAGCAGATCGCGCTGTTGCGCGGCGAGCGCTCCGAGACCCTGCGCCTGCGTGAACTCTTCCGCGAGATCATCGGCAACTACCTCGCGATCATCTACCGGCGGATCAAGATCGGCAGCTTCACCCTGTCGTACAACCAGATCAGCGTGGTGTTTCCCTATATCCTGGCCGCGCCGTCCTACTTCCTGAAGAAGATCACGCTGGGCCAGTTCCAGCAGACGGCGAATGCCTTCAGCAGCGTCCAGGGCTCGCTGTCGTTCTTCATCGATTCCTACACCACCATCGCGTCGTACCGCGCCAACACCAACCGTCTGACCTCCTTCAAGCGGGCGATGACGAAGGCCGAGGCCCTGTCGGAAGCGGGATACGGCCTCGTCCAGGGCAGCCAGAGCCAGTCCGACGTGACCGCGTCCGGGCTGACCCTCGCTCTGCCCGACGGCCGCGAGATCGTCGCCGCCGACAGGCTGGCCCTGACCAAGGGCGCCGCGACCCTGCTCACCGGGCCGTCCGGCTCGGGCAAGTCGACCCTGTTCCGGGCGATCGCCGGCATCTGGCCCTTCGGCAAGGGCCGGGTCGACGTGCCGGAAGGCCAGTCGGCGCTGGTGCTGCCGCAGCGGCCCTACATCCCCCTCGGCACCCTGCGCGGTGCGGTGGTCTATCCGAACACCACCGACCAGTTCACCGACGAGGCGATCCGCGAGGCCCTGATCGCGGCGCAGCTTCCGCAACTGGCCGACCGCCTCGACGAGGTCGATGCCTGGGACCAGCGCCTGTCGGGCGGCGAGCAGCAGCGCCTCGCCCTCGCCCGTGCCGTCCTGGCCAAGCCCGCCTGGCTGTTCCTCGACGAATCGACCGCCGCCCTCGACGAACCGAGCGAGGCCGGGATCTACCGCATGCTGCGCGAGCGGCTGCCCGGCACCACCATCGTCTCCATCGGCCACCGCTCGACCCTGCACGCCCTCCACGACAAGCGCATCGACATGAAGCCGGGCAATGACGGGCGCTTCACACCGACCGACCTGCCCAAGCCGGCGGCGGCGGAATAAAGGCCGGCGGCGGCGGAATGAGCGAAGCGGCGTTCGTCAGCGCAGGAACGTCACCGCGAGCGGCGCCAGGATCGCGGTGATGAAGGCGTTGAGGCCGAGCGCGATGCCGGCGAAGGCACCGGCGACCTCGTTGACCTGGAACGCCCGCGCGGTGCCGACCCCGTGGGCCGCGAGGCCCGCCGCGAAGCCCCGCGCCCGCATGTCGCGGATGCGGAGCAGGTTCATGAGCGGGGTGACCAGGATGCCGCCGGTCATGCCGGTGAGCATCACCAGCACGGCGGCCAGGGTCGGATCGCCGCCGAGATTCTGGGCGATGCCCATGGCGACGCCGGTGGTCACCGATTTCGGTACCAGCGCGACGATGACGTCGTGCGGGATGCCGAAGGCACTCCCCAGGGTGATCGCCGAGATCAGCGCCACCACCGAGCCGACGACGAGGGCCGCCAGCATCGGCGCCAGCGAGCGGATCACCGTGGCGCGATACTCGTAGAGGGGAATCGCCAGGGCGACGGTGGCCGGCCCGAGCAAAAAGTGGACGAATTGCGCGCCCTCGAAATAGGTCGGGTAGGGCGTCCCCGTGAGCTTCAGCACGCAGGCCATCAGGATGATGGCGACGACGACGGGGTTGGCCAGGGGATGCCGGTTCGTCGCCGTGGCGATACGGTCGGCCACGGCATAGACCATCAGGGTCACGGTCAGCCACAGCAGCGGCGTGCGCGAGAGATAGACCCAGAGGGCGAAGTCTCCGGTCATGGCCGATCCCCCGGGGCGACCCAGCGCTTCACGGCCACGAAGGTGAGCGCGGTCGCGGTCAGGGTCGCGAGGGTCGAGACCACGACGACGCAGGCGAGCGCCACGCCATGCGCCTCGAGCACGTCGAGCCGTCCGACGATCCCCGCACCGGCCGGGATGAACATCAGCGAGAGATTGGCGAGAAGCCCCTTGCCGGAGCGCTCCAGATTGCCGTCGACGAGGGGCGGCGGGAGGATGCGCTCCGCGCGACGGGGCGCCCGGTCCCGCAGCACCAGGAACAGCAGCAGCAGCGCCATCCCGACGACCGGGCCGGGAACCGGAAGGCCCGACGCCTTCGCCATCGCCTCGCCGACGAGCTGTGCCAGGAGGATCAGCGTGAAGCTGACGATCATCGCGCGCCGGTCCCCGATTCACCCGATCCCGCATCACGACCCGAACCGAGGGTCGCCGGCCGCATCCCGCCCTAAGAGACCGCCCCGGCATCGGCGCCCGCTCTCGCGAGCCGGATCGCCGTATCGTCGAAGCGGAGCAGGCGACCGAGCCGCCAGACCAGCGCCTCCTCGAATTCATGAACCGTGCCATCGGCGCCGGCCACCGACCAGGCCATCGAGAGCAGGCGTGCCCGCTCGGTCTCGCCGAATTCATGGCCCATCATCTCGACGAGGAGAGCCATGTCGCGGGTCTGCGCATCGACGGTGGCCGCGCGGGCGATCAGGGCCTCGGCCTCCTCGCGGGTGCCGGCATAGCGTCCCTCGACGAGGCGGCACAGGCGCTCGGATTCCGCCGCATCGAGCACACCGTCCACCCGAGCCACGTGGACGAGGAGGGCGATCGCCGCCAGCCGCTCGTCCACGGCCTCGGATTCCTCCTGGCCGGCGGACAGGCCGAAGGCATCGGCGGCATAGGCACGCAGGCGGGCGATGAGCGACATGATGGTTCCTGATACGCGCGGCCAGCCTTCGAAGCCGCGCCGGTTCGCGTCAAGGCAGATGGACCGCCCGGAGCCGCGCGGACCGGATGCGTGGCACGGCTGCATCACACGGACGATGCCCGTTCTCGAAGAGAAGACCTGCTGCCTTGCCTTCGGCCGAGCCTGCGGATATGAACCCGCAACGATCCGACGCGCCACCCGCCGTCACACCATGGATCTCGCCGCAATAGCTCAGCTGGTAGAGCACCTCATTCGTAATGAGGGGGTCGGGGGTTCGAATCCCTCTTGCGGCACCACTTCCTTCCGAAAATTCCTTATTTCGACGGCCAGTCGCAACGAGGCGACCGATCGGCCAACCCGTCCCGGCACGCTGTCGAGGCCTATGCTTCGACGAGGCGGATCACGCCGCGTGGTCGGTCATCACGGCGAGGTTCGCCGCCGTGAGGGCGTTTCGGGCTTCGACGCGATTGCGGCCCGCTGACTTCGCGGCATAGAGCGCCTCGTCGGCGGTTCGCAGCAGGTGCAGGGCGCGCAGGCCGGCATGCCGATTCGCGCCATGTGCCGCGGTCACCCCGACGCTGACGGTGACGACACCGCCCTGGGGCAGGCCGGGATGTCCGATGGCGAGATCCGCCACCGCCAGCCGCAGGCTCTCGCCCACATCGCGGATCGTCTCCGGCGTGGTCAGCGGCACGAAGGCCGCGAATTCCTCGCCGCCATAGCGGCAGACCAGGCCTCCCCACCGCGCGAGATCGCGCTTCAGCGCATCGGCGACGCTCACGAGGCAACCATCGCCCTCGGCATGGCCGGCGGTGTCGTTGAGACGCTTGAAATGATCGATATCGACGAGGAGTACGCCGAACCATTCCTGCCGCACCGCGGCGACTTCCCAGCGCTCGTCCAGGCGCTCGGTGAAGAGGCGGCGGTTCGCGACGCCGGTGAGCGGGTCGGTCTCGGACAGGATGGTGAGGCGGGCGCAGGCGCGCGCCAGTTCCTCGGCCTGCTCCTTCTCGCGCAGGCCGAGGAGGAAACTCTTCTTCCTGTCCCATTCGCGCGAATAGGTGAGCTTGATCGGCACCAGGATGAGGGCTGCCACCAGCAGCGGCACGCCGGTATGTCCCTCGGCCCCGAGCCCGGATGCGACGATGAAGCCGACATAGGCCAGGAAGGCGATCCCGCAGAACCACAGGCTGTCCCGGAACGAGAGCGGCGCGATCATCCCGACCACGAGCGGGACGATGGCGGCGAGGATCAGGTAGGTGTCGGCATGCTCATGCGGCGCGATCCGCGAACTGTTCAGGACGATCGCCATGTCCGCCAGCGACGTGACCGCCGCCGCGATGGCCTGCCGACGCGCGGAGGGATGCCCGTGCAGTGCCACGATCCAGACCAGCGCGAGGGGAATGAACACGCCGACGGTCAGGCCGGCGGGCACGGCCATGGCCTCGCGACCGAACAGGTCGAGATCGATCTTCAGGGAGATGATGTTGAAGACGATGAAGATCAGCAGCCAGGACTGCATGTAGAGGCCGCGCGGCGGCACCTCTTCCGCATGGAATCTGGCCTCGAGCGCGTGCGGCAGCCGGAGCGTATGCCACGGTCGGCTCAGTCCGACCTCGATGGGAGAAGGCGCCACGTCAGGTTGCTCCGGCACGTCGCATCGACCCGCCTGACGGTGGATCGACTGGTGAATCGACCCAAGCGATCGGAGTCACGCGAACAAATTCATGCCGGAATAGGGTTAGAGCACCGTAAACGGATCGTCGTCGCCGGTACGGCTTCGACGAGACATCGCAATCCGCGTCCATCCGAGGCAATTCCGGCCCCGGCCGGGAAGCCGATTGGCTTCGCGAAGGCGGATCAGTTCGAGCCCGGTCCTTTCGCCAGACCGGCAAGGGTGAACAGGTCCACCGAAAGCTTCGCGCCGACGACGAATGCATCGGGGATGTTCTTGCGATAGTATGGAAACCGGGTCTGGTCCGGGTTGACGATGTATTGCAGGTTCGGTGTCAGGCGGATCGCCGGCGTGACCTGGATGCCGTAATTGAGTTCCATCATCACCTGCTGGGTCGGAAGCTTGCGGTCGATCCCAAGCGAGGCTTGCGCGAGCTGAATGTTCTGCAGGGCGAGGTCGCTGAACTTCTGGGTATTGACGACGAAGCCCACCGTATCGAAAGGGCGTCCGGCGAAGGTGCCGGTCTGGAGCGCGCCGATCTCGAGGAAGTAATCCTCGTTGAGGCGCCCCGACGTGCCGGCCATGGCGACACCGAACAGGGTCAGTCCCTGGGGCGCGGTGGGGTCGGGCCGCCAGATCATCTGGTCGAACCGGGCGTAGACGCCCGAGCGTCCGAACCGCGTGCCGAGGGGCAGTCCGGTGAGCACCGCGGGCCGGCCGGTGACGTCGCGGGTCGGATCGGCATAGTCGGAGGCGTCGTACCAGCCGCCGATGCCGTAATTGCGCGGCAGGAGGTCGTTGGCGAAGGTGGTGGAATAGCCGAGTTCGAACGGCATGATCGCGCCCGTGGCGCCCTTCGTGGAGAAGTCGAGGCCGTTATCGCCGGGCTGCTGGTGCAGCGGGTTCACCTCGTAGACGCCGCCATGCAGGAAGACCTTGTCGGTGAGCCAGGCCTTGGCATGGGCGCCCCAGCTCGCCACCGGCCAGAAGGTGAAGTTCGAGGTCTTGAAGACGAAGGTCGGGTTTCCGCAGGCGGAATTCGTCTGGAAATTGCAGTAGATCGGCGAGTTGAGGAAGGCGATGTTGGCGACGAGGCGTCCGAACTCCATGTCGACCCGGTTGTCGAACAGCTTCTGCTGATAGCTGAGCAGCGTCAGCCGCGTCGTCTGCCCGCCGCCGAAGATCTCCTGCACCGAGGTGTTGTTGCCGATGGCATCGTCGGCGAGATTGCGGCCGTGGCGGTTGGTGACCGCGATGTGGAACGAGCCGCCCTCGATCCCGGCGAGGCGCTCGAGGTCGCCGTCGATGCCGAAGAAGAGCTGGCCGGCATAGGCCGAGCCCTGGCGGATGCCGCCGATCGGGTTCGCGGCGGCCTGTCCGGTATAGTTCATCAGGAAGCTGAGGCCGTTGCCGAGATCGAAGGTTCCGGCCGACACCGTCGGCGGCGTCGCGGTCTGGCCGAGACTGTCGGCGGCGCCCGCGGCGGTATCCGCGCCGGCAAAGCCCTGTCCGTCCTGCTGGCCGGCCCTCGCGCCGCGCGGCGCCGTCTGCGCGAGGGCCCCGGACGCCGTCGCCGCGCAGAGCGCGAGCGCGGCGAGTATCGTCGATCCTGCTTTCATCCTGTGCCCCCTCGATGAGTCCGATTCTGTCGCCGGTCCGGTCTCGGTGCCGGCCATGATGGTGCGCGTCCCTTCAGGCCGTCCGCTTCTTCAGCAGGCCGACCATCAGGCCGGTGACGATCGTCCCGGCGACGAGGGCGATCACCGCCCAGGGCGGGTTGGTGACGGCATTGGGGATCGGCAGGACGAACAGGCCGCCATGGGGGACCTTCAGGGTCACGCCAGCGCTGAGCGCGATGGCCCCGGCCACCGCCGAGCCCGCCACCATGGAGGGGATCACCCGGAGCGGGTCGGCCGCCGCGAAGGGGATCGCGCCCTCCGTGATGAAGGCGGCGCCGAGCACCGCCGCCGCGCCGCCCGCTTCGCGCTCCGGCTTCGAGAAGCGGTTCGGGAACAGGCGGGTGGCGAGGGCGATCCCGAGCGGCGGGGTCATGCCGCCGAGCATCACCGCCGCCATCGGCGCATCGACGCCGGAAGAGAGCAGAGCGGCGGCCGAAGCATAGGCGGCCTTGTTGATCGGGCCGCCCATATCCACCGCCATCATCCCGCCGAGGACGAGACCGAGGACGAGGGCGCTGGCGCCCTGCATGCCCTTCAGCCAGTCGGTGAGACCGGCGAGGATCGCGGCGACGGGCACGCCCACCACGTAGATCATCATCAGGCCGGTGATGGTGGTGGCCAGCAGCGGCAGGATCAGGACCGGCTTCAGGCCCTCCAGATTCCTGTGAAGCGTGATGTGCCGGTTGAGGAAGCGCGTCGCGTATCCGGCGATGAAACCCGCCGCGATGCCGCCGAGGAAGCCCGCCTGGAGATTGGCCGCCAGCATCCCGCCGATCATGCCCGGCGCGATGCCGGGCCGGTCGGCGATGGAATAGGCGATGTAACCGGCCAGAGCCGGGACGATCAGGGCGAAGGCGGCCTTGGCGCCGATCTCGCCCAGCGCGTAGCCGAAGGTGCCGGCATTCTCCGGCTTCATCGCGTCGATGCCGCCGAAGGCGAAGGCGAGCGCGATGAGGAGGCCGCCCGCCACCACGAAGGGCAGCATGAAGGAGACGCCGGTCATCAGGTGCTTGTAGGCGCCGGGCCTGTTCTCGGCGGCGGCTGGCCGGGCCGGGCCGTCGTCCTTCGCGGCATCCGTCGCCTGCACCTGCGCCTCGGCCAGTGCGGTGGCGATGAGCCCCTTGCCGTCGCGGATCGCCGCCTTGGTGCTGGTGGCGTAGAGCCGCTTGCCGGCAAAACGCGCGCGGTCGACGCCGGTATCGGCGGCGATGAGGACGATGTCGGCGGCGGCGATCTCGGCGGCGGTGAGCGCGTCGCGGGCGCCGACCGACCCTTGCGTCTCCACCCTCACCTCGTGGCCCAGCGCCTGCGCCGCGGCCTGGATGCCCTCGGCGGCCATGAAGGTATGGGCGATGCCGGTGGGACAGGAGGTGATCGCGACGATCCGCTTCCTGCCGCCCTCCTCCGGCGCGGTGTCGCTTCCCGCCAGGAAACGGTCGAGCACCGAATGGGCGTCGGTGAGCACGTCGTCGATGGCGATCCTGGCGCGGCGCATGGTGCCGAAGCGATCCTCCCCGAGATCGCCCTCCCCGATCAGCAGGACGGAATCGCCCCGGGCGATGGCGGATTCGGCCAGCGGATTGCCGCCGACGCCCTTGCCCCGGAGTTCGAGGTCGAGGGCCTGTCCGAGGCGGGTGGCGGCCTTGCGCAGGGCCTCGCCCGCCAGCACCGCATGGGTGCCGAGATCCCCGCCTCCGACGACGGCCAACAACTGAGCCATGGTTTCGTCCGCCTGTCTGTCTTTGTGTTTCGGTCGTTCCAGCCGCCTCGTCCCGAGGCGACGGAGCGAAGCGGAGGCCTCGAAGGAGGAGGCCAGCTCGCTCTGCGATCTCTGGAGCCCTCCTTCGAGGCTGCTTCGCAGCACCTCAGGACGAGGTTCGGGGTGGGACGTCTATGGTCTCCACCCGCACGGTCTCGACGATGGCGAGGATGGTCCCCCGGCTCGGGAGATTGGCGCCGGGCTGCGTGAGCTTGCCGGCGGCGAAGGCGAGGGCGAGCCGGGCGGTCTCGGCCAGGGGCAGACCCGCATGGAGCCCGGCGACGAGGCCCGCCACCAGGGCATCCCCCGCCCCCACGGTGCTCGACACCTGGGTCGGCGGCGGATGGGCGTGGAGCGCCTCGTCCCGCGTGACGAAGAGCGCGCCCTCCCCTCCCAGCGAGACGACGACGAGGGGGATGCCCCGTGCGGTCAGGCCGCGCGCCGTGGCGACGACCTCCGCGAGGGTGTCGAGGGGCCGGCCGGCCCATTCCGCGAGTTCCTGGCGGTTGGGCTTGATCGCCTCGGGCAGGCTCCTGGACGCGAGGGCCGCTGTCAGGGCCGGCCCGGAGACGTCGAGGACCACGCGGACGGCGCGCGCCTTCAGAAGTTGCGTCAGCGTCGCGTAGGTCTCGACGCCGAGCCCCCCCGGCAGGCTGCCGGCGAGGACGACGAGGCTGCCCTCCGTCGCGACCTGGCGCAGGACGGCCCGGACGGTGTCGAGGGCGCCCGGAGTCGCGGCGAGACCGGGAAGGTTGATGTCCGTGGTGTCGCCGGTGGCGGCAGCGAGGAGCTTCAGGTTGGTGCGGGTCTCGCCCGGAATCCAGGCAAAGCGGTCGTCGACCCCCTTTCGGGCGAACAGGGCCTCGAACGGGGTGGCGTTGTCCGAGCCGAGAATGCCGGTGGCCGAGACCTTCAAGCCCCAATCGGCGAGGCAGGAGGCGACGTTGACGCCCTTGCCGCCCGCATCCGAGCGCACGCCGCGCGCCCGATGGACCTGGCCGGGCGTCAGCGCGTCGAGGGTCACGGTCTGGTCGATGGCCGGGTTGAGGGTGACGGTGACGATAGCGCTCATGCCGCGGCTCCTTCGAGGGCGCGCACGGCGGCGGCGTCTTCCTGGTCGCAGGCCCTGGCGGCCAGCGCGCGCAACTCGCTCATCTCCGACGCCCGGAGCCGCGCCTTCACGGCGGGGACGTCGCGGGGCGTCATCGAGAGTTCGTGGACGCCGAGGCCGGCGAGGAGGCTCGCCCCGAACGGATCACCGGCGATGCCGCCGCAGACGCCGACCCAGCGCTGGTGCCGCGCCGCGCCCTCGCAGGTCATGCGGATCAGACGCAGCACGGCCGGGTGCAGGCTGTCGGCCTCGGGCGCGAGTTCGGTGTTCTGGCGGTCGATCGCCAGGGCGTACTGGGTCAGGTCGTTGGTGCCGATGGAGAAGAAGTCGCAGTATTTCGCCAGGGCATCGGCCTGGATCGCGGCGGCCGGCACCTCGATCATGATGCCGATGGGCAAGTCCGGCGCATCGAGCTCGGCGCGGATCCGATCGCAATGCGCGCGCAGGGTCGTGATCTCGGGGATCGAGGTGATCATCGGGAACATGATCGAGAGCGGGGCGTCCTTGCCCCTGGGCGCATCGGGCGCGATCCCGTCCCTGGCGGCGCGGTAGAGGGCGCGCAGCTGCGGCTCCATCAGGTCCGGCCGACGCAGCAGAAGGCGGGCGCCGCGCACGCCGAGGAAGGGATTCTCCTCCTTGGGGAGGTGGAGATGCGCCACCTGCTTGTCGCCGCCGATATCCAGCGCCCGCACGATCAGCGGACGGCCCTCAAGGGCGCGCAGCATGGCGCGGTAGGTGGCGTATTGGTCGTCCTCGGAGGGGGTGTCGCCGCGCTCGAGGAACAGGAACTCGGTGCGCATGAGGCCGACGCCTTCCGCGCCCTGGTCGAGGGCCAGCGGCACCTGATCGGGATTGTTGACGTTGCCGCCGATGGCGACGGAATGCCCGTCGCCGGTGCGGGCGGGGAGCGCACGCTCGCGCGCTTCCTCCTCGGCGATGGCGCGCTGCCGGTCGCGCCAGTCGCGGGCCGAGGCGAGGTCGGCCTCGCTCGGATCGAGGTAGAGCCGGCCGGTACTGCCGTCGAGGATGGCCGATCCGTGGTTCTGCAGGGCCATCAGCGCCGGCCCGCCCGCCACCATCGCCGGAATGCCGAGGGTGCGGGCGAGGATCGCCGTATGCGAGGTCGGGCCGCCCTGCGCCGTGGCGAGGCCGATGACGCGGGACGGATCGAGCCCGGCCGTGTCGGAGGGCGCGAGATCGGCGGCGATGAGGATGCAGGGCACGTCGGGCAGGTCGTGGCCGCTCTTGAGGGAGGGGTCGATCTGCGCCAGCACCCGCCGTCCGACATCGCGCAGGTCGGCGGCGCGGGCGGCCAGAACCGGGTTGCCGAGCGCCGAGAGCCGTCCGGCCATGCGCTCCACCGCCGCGTTCCAGGCGAAAGCGACGCCGTGGCCCTCGACCATGAGCTGGCAGGCGAGCGTGATCAGATCGGTATCGGCGATGAGGTCGCCCTGCGCCCGGAAGATGCCGGCATCGGCCTTGCCGAGGCGGCGCTCGGTATCGTCGGCGAGCGCCCTCAATTGGCCGCCGGTGGTGGCCAGCGCCGCATGCAGGCGGTCTCCTCCCGTGGTGAGCGGCTCCGGCTGGTCCGGCACCGCGATCTCGGCGGTGGCGAGCACGTGGATCGGGCCGATGCTGATGCCGGGGCTCGCACCGATCCCCGCGATGCTGCGCGGCGAATCGGACGGGTTCCAGCCGGCGACCGGCCCGGCCGCCTTGGCGGCGGCGTCCTCGGCGGCCCTGGCGGAGGCCTTCTCGCCGGCGCTCAGCGAGGTCACCGCGGCGCAGACCCTGGCCAGCGCGCCGGCCTCGTCGTCGCCCTCCGCCGAGATCGTCACCTCGTCGCCGCAGCGCAGGCCGAGCTGGAGCAGGGCGATGAGGTTCTTGGCGTCGGCGACTTCCGATCCGTGCCGGACCTGGATGCGGGCCGGGCAGAGCCGGGCCACCTCGACCCAGTACGAGGCCGGCCGGGCATGCAGGCCGGTGGGGTAATCCACCGTCCAGTCGAAGCGCTGGCGCAGGTCGGCGGCGGGGCCTGCCGAGCCCGAGGCGGGCGCGTCCTCGGAGAGGGCCGCCGCGATGTCTTCCTTGGCGCTCGTGTGCCGCAGGGTGGCGAGGCGCGCCTCGTCCTGGATCAGCCGCGTGAGCCGGCGCAGGATGGTGATGTGGGTGTCCGACTGCGCCGCGATGGCGACCACGAGATGGGCGATCTGGCCGTCGTGCCATTCGACGCCGCCCGGCACCTGCAGGATCGCCAGCCCGCTCTCGCGCACCAGGTGGCGGTCGTCGACCATGCCGTGGGGAATGACCACGCCGTGGCCGAGATAGGTGTTCGCCACCGTCTCCCGGCGCAGCATGCTCGCGCCGTAGGCCGCATCGATGCAGCCGGAGGCGGCAAGGAGCTGCGACGCTTCGCGGATCGCATCCTCCTTGGTCGCGGGCGTTGCGCCGAGACGGATCAGCAATCGGGGTGTCAGGATCGGCGTCGGTGCGAGCATGGCGTGCCCTCCGTGTTTTCGTTGGCCGCAATGAAAACGTTTTCACAAAGTCTGTCAACGAACGTCGGCGAAATAGTTCAGGAAAATCCCTTGCCGCTCGGTCGGACGAGTGACAGAAAGGCGCCATGTTGGTGAAAACGTTTCCTCTCCGATGAGCCCGATGTCATGACGATCGGCATTCGCGATGTCGCCCGCGCAGCGGGTGTCTCGACCGCGACGGTGTCCCGCGCCCTCGGCCGCGGCCCGGTCAGCGAGGCGCTGAAGCGCCAGGTCGAGGAGGCGGTACGCCGGACCGGCTACCGCCCGAACCTCTCGGCGCGGCGCCTGCGCTCGCAATCGACCCAGACGATCGGACTGATCGTCGCCGACATCCGCAACCCGTTCTTCACGGCGGTGAGCCGGGCGGTGGAGGATGCGGCCTATGCCGCCGGCATGCGGCTGATCCTGTGCAACACCGACGAGGATCCCGACCGCGAGGCGATGTATCTCCGGCTGATGGAGGAGGAGCGCGTCACCGGCGTGATCTTCGCGCCGACGCGGATCACGGCGGAGAAACTCGCCGCCCGCGACCTCGACGTCCCCGTCGTCTTCATCGACCGGACCGGCCCGCCCGGCACCCATGACAGCGTCGTCCTCGACAACGCGGCCGCCGCCTCCCTCCTCGTGGACCACCTGATCGCCTGCGGCTACCGGCGGATCGGCGGGTTGTTCGGCTCCACGAGCTCCACCGCGCAGGAACGCCGGGCGGGCTACGAGACGGCGATCCGGCGCGCGGGCCTCGTTCCCGACATGCGCTCGGCCCCGCCCAACGCCGCCGCCGCCGAACTCTGCGTCGGCGGATGGCTATCGGAAGCGACGCCTCCCGACGCGCTGGTCCTTTCCAACGGTCTGATGCTGATGGGCGCCGTGCGCGCGGCCCGGTCGGCGGGGCTCGGCGTGCCGGACGATCTCGGCCTCGCCGGGTTCGACAACGATGCCTGGACCGACCTCGTCGAGCCCGGCCTCACGGTGATCGAGCAGCCCGTCGCCGAGATCGGCGCCCAGGCCATGTCGCTCCTGTTCGACCGCCTGAAGGCACCGGACCAGCCGATCCGCAAGGTCACTTTGAGCGGACGGCTGGTGGTGCGGGGCTCGTCGCAGCGGGGGTGAGAAGCCGGGATCGATGAGGCCCGGCCCTAGGGCGGCAGGGGCCGGGCACCCTATCGGCCGATCGCCACGGAGCTTTCACGTGATCAGGAAATGACTGCTGTACAGCGCCGACTGGTTCTCCAGCACGGCGAAGAGGACGGCTTTTGCCGAACCGCTCCCGTCAGAATCGTAATAGAGAGAACCGGTATACCCGTCATAGAGGATGCGATCGTTACTGTCGATTTCGCCGTAGGACAGGTTCTTGAAGGCTTCCATCTTCAGCGTTCCCGCGCCGAGACCTTTGAAGATCGCGTTTTCCAGAACGATCTGGTCCGTGTTGCGCGAAAAATCTTCGATCTGGTCCACGTTGGTGGAGCCGAGTTTGGTGTCGAAGACGAACTGGGTCGTACCGCCGGACCGTCCGCCGATCAGCGTGTCGCTGCCGAGCCCTCCATTGAGGATGCTGTGGCCGCCGCCTCCCTCGATCGTGTTGCTCAACTCGTTTCCGGTCAGGCTGATCCGTTCAGGCAGAATCTTTCCCGATTCCGTGGTGCCTTCGTCCACCCGCAGGAACTCGATGGATTGTCCGTCGGCCAGCTTGAAGTCGCTCCGGGCATAGACCGTATCGGTCCCCTCTCCGCGCGCTTCGATCACCCGGTCCTTCGCGCTGCGGACGAAATAGACGTCGTCGCCGGCACGGCCCTTCAGGATGTCGTTGCCACCGGTTCCATCGAGCCAGTTGTCGCCGGAATTGCCCTCGATCAGGTTCGATAGGCGGTTGCCTAGGCCATAGGTATCGTCCGTGCCCGTGAGCCTCAGGTTCTCGACATTGGCGGACAGGCCCGTGCTCACCGAGGACAGGACGAGGTCGGTGCCCTGGTCGCGCCCCTCGATGACCACGTCGCCGAAATGGTCCACGACGTAGATGTCGCTGCCGGCGCCCCCCTGCATCCGGTCCGCGCCCTTGCCGCCGTCGAGGGTATCGCGGCCGTCATGTCCCACGAGCCGGTCGTTGCCGCCGTAACCGAAGAGCTTGTCGTTACCGGCGAGACCGGAAATGACCTCGGCGACGTCGCTCGTGGCCGATCCCTTCACGATGTCGCTGCCGGACGTCGCCCCCTTGATGGCGACCGCCTTGGCATTCGAGAGCGCGTAGATTTGCGTATCATCGACAACGTCCGGAAAACCATCGTTCATGAGAGAGGTCGATTTCCGGAGAGCGAAGCCGCCGTTCGACAGAGCATAGGCGGATGCACCGGCGTCCCAGACATGATCCGTCTGCATCTGCGAATAGAACTCGACGTGCTCGCCTGTATAGGTGCCGTTCGCGTCGTAGAAGTAGCCGTGGAGGGTCGCGATCGACAGGTCGCCGGCCAAGTCGGAGCGTTCACGAACGAGTTCCAGGATCTGACCGTTCGAGAGACCGACGACGTCTTCGACCCTGGCATTGTCCAGATCGTCGTGTGAGCGAAATCCCGAGCCGGCCGTGAACGACGATCCGCGACCGGGATTCCAGATGACCGAATCGGCTTCCGAAGAGAGGGTGCTCGTGGTGCTAGGTAGGGTTTCGGTGCCGCGGAAATCGACCGAGAAACTCCCGCCGGCGAGGGCTTTGACATCGTATCGGACCCTCGGCGCACCGGGCGGAGCCAAGTCGTCCACGTGCCCGATGACGAAGGTGGAGCCGATGGCCTTGCCGGCCCCCGTCACCAGCCGTGCCACCACGTCCGAACCGTCCTCCATCGCCTGGACCCAGGTCGCGAGGTAGCGTCCGTCGGAGAGGGCGAGAACCCGTGTCGACCCCGCCTGGTCTCCCGTCATGTCGCGGTCGACGATGGCGGAGGCCACGAACTTGCGGTTCGCGTCGAGGATGTCGACGGTGCGGTAGACGCCGCTGCTGCCCTTCGCCAGATGGGCGAGGGCGATCGTGCCGTCAGCGGCATATCCGACGCTGTACTCGTATTGTGCGTAGGTGGTGGCGCTCTCGTTCAGGGCCGCGAGCTTGGTCGTGTAGAAGGCCCGCTCGCTCCCGCCATCGGTGACCAGTCCGAGTTGCACCTTCCCGCTTTGCGTGTACGTGCCGGTGCGAAAGTCGTAATCGTGCTCGCTCAGATCGTTCGAGCCGACCAAGACGCCGTTCTTGCTCAAATGCTTGTTGTCGAGAAACGAATTCCCGTAATCCCGCGTCTGTCCGAGCCGCACACCCGCAGCATCGAACGTAGCGGATTTGAACGATGTCTCGCGCGCGTATCCCCAATCCGTCGGGATTTTCACGGAAGAGGCAAACAGGACGGAAAATCCACCGTTCTTGCCGGGGACGACTTCGTGAATACTTGTTTCCCTGCCGGATTCGTCGAGCGAGATCGGATTGCCGACATTCACCAAGCTCAACGTCATCATCCGCTCCCGGCACCTTCCGCAATCCTGCTAAAAGGCGGATTGACGACTTGCAACGGGCCAGCGCCGACGATCCGCTTCCGCTCGATCGGGTGACATTTATACAACCCTTGCACGAGATGGCGCGGGCGCGCCGCGTGGTCTGCTAGGGCTCGGCGAACAACTCCGGCCGGCGCAGGCGAAGCGCGAAGAGCAGGAGCAGGGTCTTGATATCGGTGAGTTCGCCGCGGTCGCTCATGGCGGCCAGCGTCGCCAGGGGCATCTCGTGGACGGTGATGTTCTCGTGCTCTTCGGCGAGCCCGCCGCCGGGGCCGGAACGGTCTGCGGCGCTGTAGGCGCCGAGGAACAGGTCCATCTGCTCGGTGGAGATGCCCGGCATGGTCCATCCCGTCGTCAGCCGCTCGAGGGTGCCGAGGCGGACCCCGGTCTCCTCGAACGCCTCGCGGCGGGCGCCGTCCTCGGGCTCGGCTTCGTCGAGGAGCCCGGCAGGGACTTCGAGCAGCGAGAGGGTGCCGGCGGCGAAGAAGGTGGGCGGCCGGAACTGCTCCACCAGCAGGGCCACGCGCCGCTCGGGATCGTAGGGCAGCACCCCGACCGCGCGGCCGTGATCCTCGATTTCACGCGCTAGGCGCGTGCCGTCCGGCATCGTCACCTCGGCCACGAGGAAGCGGCTCCAGCCGTCGTGCAGGATGCGCGTGCCACGGATCACCGGCGCCATATAGTCGTTCCCGTCTTCCGGCTGCGGGCGGTCGCACAGCCCTCTGCGGGATCACCTAACCGCGAGTTGCCGCATCAATGAGGCAAAGGCGGTGCCGAATGAACGAGATTTCAAACCGTCGCGCCGCCCTTCTCGATGGTGAAGCTGAAGACGCCGTCGCTGCGGCCCTGATCGACCAGTCGGTCGCCCTCCTGCGTGACGAGATGGGGGATGTCGATGACCGAGACGGGATCGGTGCAGAGGATGGTCAGCATCGCCCCGGGCTCGAGGCCGCGCATGGCCT
This sequence comes from Methylobacterium marchantiae, assembly GCF_022179405.1. Lineage (GTDB taxonomy): Bacteria > Pseudomonadota > Alphaproteobacteria > Rhizobiales > Beijerinckiaceae > Methylobacterium > Methylobacterium marchantiae. Next base: position 64,623 of record NZ_BPQT01000022.1, on the reverse strand, counting down.
TGCGGGTGCGCAGCACCGGCAGGGGGCATTTCAGGCCGCTGAGATCGAGGACGGGCGGTTGATCGGTCATGTGATCGGTCATGGCTCCCCCCGAATACGACAAAGCCCCGCCCGCGGCATCGGCCGTGGACGGGGCTGAGGTCATCGTCGCCGATGCGCCGCCGAGGACGCATCGGCACGACGGGTCCGATCAGTAACCGTAGGCCGGGTAGCCGTAGGCGGGCGCATAACCATAGGCCGGGGCGGCATAGCCGTAGGCGGGTGCGTAGCCATAGCCGGGGGCGTAGCCGCGGTCGTAATAGCCGTAGCGCGGGGCCTGGCTGGCGGCGATGGCGCCACCGATGATGCCCAGAGCGGCGCCGGCCGCGAGGGCTCCGCCGATTCCCGGGCCACGGCGATAGCCGCCGCCGTAATAGCCCCGGCGGTAGCCGCCACCGCCGTAATAGCGTCCGTAACGCACCGTCTCGATGGCGGAGCCGCCGCCGGCGACCTGAGCCGAGGTCAGAGCCGGCATCGGAGCGGCCTGCGCGCCGGAGAGCGGAGCCGCCGCGAGACCGAGGGCGGTCGAACCGGCGAGGACCAGGGACATGATGCGAGACATGGCGGCGATCTCCAATTTCGAGTGAACCTGACCCGTTAAAACACCATCTTCGATGAACCGTTCCGGAACAGCCCAGTCACTCTCTGCCGAATGCCCCCGCCGCACAATTGTCGAACCCGCGAGACCTGGCTTTATCGTCAATATCGCTGCGTCAGAATACGCATTCGGTGAAGGCGGGCTCCACCGAACGGCGCCATGCCCCCTCGTAATCTGCGAGCCTGTCCTCGGCCCGTGAGCGGCCTCCCGCGACGATGGCTTCCAGCGGCTGCAGGTGATGCGTCTCGTCCCGTCCTTGCGAATCACGGCGCCCGCGCGCCGCGAGCCCCCTGCGTGAGATCGCGAGGGCTTCGGCGGCCACGGTTCCGAGGCTGCGCCCGGCGATCGGGGTGGCGAGGCCGAGGCGCGGAACGGTGGCGCGCAGGCATTCCCGCTCGGCGGCGGTCCAGGCCTTGGCGATGTCCCAGGCGGCGGCGAGGCCCGCCTCGTCGTAGAGGAGACCGACCCAGAACGCCGCCTGCGCGACGATCATGCCGGCATCGCCCACATCCGAGCCGCGCATCTCGATGAAGCGCTTGAGCCTGACCTCGGGAAACGCCGTGGAGGCGTGGTTCGCCCAGTCGGAGACGGTGGCGCGCTCGCCGGGAAGGGCTGCGAGCCGGCCGTCCATCAGGTCGCGGAACGAGGCGCCGCTGACGTCGTGATAGGTCTCGCCGCGCTTGACGAAATACATCGGCATGTCGAGCAGCCAGTCGACATAGGCCTCGTAGCCGAACCCGGCCTCGAAGGCGCGGGGCAGCATGCCGGTCCTGTCGGCATCGGTATCGCGCCAGATCTCGGAGCGGCGCGAGAGGAAGCCGTTGGGGCGGCCGTCGGTGAAGGGGGAATTGGCGAAGAGCGCCGTCGCCACCGGCTGCAGCGCCAGCGAGACGCGCATCTTGGCCGCCATGTCGGCTTCCGAGGAGAAATCGAGATTCACCTGCACAGTGGCCGTGCGCAGCATCATGTCGAGGCCCAGCGATCCGACTTTCGGCATGTAGCCGGCCATGATCTTGTAGCGGCTCTTGGGCATGACCGGCGTGTCCTCGCGGGTCCATTTCGGACTCATGCCGAGGTCGAGGAATCCGATGCCGAGGGGGTCGGCCGCCCGGGCGGTTGCTTCGAGATGGGTGCGCAATTCGCGCTCGGTGGCGTGGACGTCGGGTAGGGGCGCGCCGGACAGTTCGAACTGCCCGCCGGGCTCCAGCGAGATCGCCCCGCCATCCGCTCCGGCGAGGCCGATCAGGTTGCCCGCATCCTCGATCGCTTCCCAGCCCGTCTCCCGCGCCACGCCTTCGAGGAGAGCACGGATGCCGCGCTCGCCGGCATAGGGAACGGGACCGTTGCCGTCCCGGTAGAATGGCACCTTCTCGTGCTCGGTGCCGATGGCGAAGCTCTCGCGCGGTTTCTCGCCCTCGGCGAACCACGCGATCAGCTCGTCCCGCTTGGTCAGCGGCGTGGTGTCGGACGTATCGCGCGCCATGCGCTGCCTCGTGGTGAAGGTCGTTCAGGGTGAGAGGCACGCCGGACCGCAGCGGGGAACCCCTTTTGGAGATGGCGACTCCTTAGTCCAGCCGCGAGGCGCGAACAACGCAGGCTCCGTAGGGCCTGCTCAGCGTGTGTCCCCGAGCACAGACTGCACCAGGGCGAGCGCCACCACGGCGGCCGTGTCCGCCCGCAGGATGCGGGGGCCGAGCGACAGGGCCACGGTGTTCGGCCGCGCCGAGATCATCGCCCTCTCCTCCTCCGAGAACCCGCCTTCCGGCCCGATCAGGACCGCCAGCGGCGGCGGCGCGGCCGGATCGGCGACACCGCGCAGGGCCGCCACCGGGTCTGCGACGGGCGCGTCCTCGTCGCAGAAGACGAGGAGCCGGCCGGGATCGAGCTCCGCGAGGGCGACGGGCAGGCGCACGGCCTGGGGAAGGTCGGGAATCGCCAGGATGCCGCATTGCTCGGCCGCCTCGATGGCGTTGGCGCGCAGGCGGTCGCCGTTGATCCGCTCGCCCTGCGTATAGCGGGTGAAGACCGGGCGGATGGTGCCGGCCCCCATCTCCACGGCCTTCTGCGCCAGGTAGTCGAGCCGGGCGGTCTTCAACGGCGCGAAGAGGTAATGCAGGTCGGCCCGCTCTGGCTGGGGACGCAGGCGCTCGACGACGACGAGTTCCGCGCTCTTGCGGCCGCTCTGGGCGATGCGGGTGCGCCACTCGCCGTCGCGGCCGTTGAAGACCAGGACCGGATCGTCGGGTCCGCGCCGCAGGACGTTGAGCAGGTAGTTCGCCTGGGCGCGTTCGAGGGGGAGGATCGTCCCTTCGCGCAGGTCGGGCTCGACGAAGAGACGCGGAGCGGTGAAGTCGTAGTCTGCCATGGTGTCGCGTGGTCGCTCGCGGGCCCGAGCCTGTCAACGCGGCGACCGGACGGGAAGCGATGCATCCCGGCAACAGGGCCGGACTTTATCGCGTTTCCCCAAACGCAATCCTTGCCGCCGGTTTACCGCTCGAAAGACGCCACATTCCTATGGCGAGACGTCTTTCAAGTTTGGCAATCGCTCCGGCGGCCGTCGCAGGGCCCCGGCGTGGATTGGGGGAGAGGGAATCCTAGCTCATGTCATCGAAGACCATCGCGGCTCTCGCAGGAGCCCTTCTCGGTTCCGCCCTCATCGCCGGCCCTGCCTTCGCGCAGAACGCGGAATGCGGTGAGATCCAGAAGACGCTCCAGTCGCGCAAGGAACTCGTGGCCAAGGCGAATGCCGCCTCGAACTCGAAGAAGAAGATGACCCCGGCCGAGGCCTGCGCCCTGTTCGGCAAGCTGCAGAGCAACGGCGCCGAGGGCGTCAAGTGGATCACCGCCAACAAGGAATGGTGCTCGATCCCCGATACCTTCGCCGAAGGCTTCAAGGCGGACCATCTCAAGGTCGCCGGCATCCGCACCAAGATCTGCGGCGTCGCCGCCCAGGCCTCGAAGATGGAAGCCCAGGCGCGCGCCCAGGCCCAGAACGGCGGCGGCGGTGGCGGCATGCTCGGTGGCCCCGGCCTCACCGGCAGCCTGAAGATGCCGCAGGGCGCGCTCTGAGCATTGGCTGACCCGCTGCTCCACGGCCCGGCCCGCGCGAGCCGGACGTCATCCCGGCCGTCATGCCGGTCGTGACGTCGTCGCCCGAATCGGACGGACGGGTCGCGGACGCGGTCGCGGGGCATTGGGTCGATCGCCTCGCTCCGCGGGGTGTGCGTCCCTATCTCCGCCTGGCGCGGATCGATCGGCCGATCGGCTGGTGGCTGCTGCTTCTGCCATGCTGGTGGTCGTCCGCCCTGGCGGCCCTGGCCAGTCACGCGCGGTTTCCCGACCCGGCCCATCTCCTCCTGTTCCTCGTCGGCGCCATCGCCATGAGGGGGGCGGGATCGACCTATAACGACATCGCCGACCGCGACCTCGATGCGCAGGTCGAGCGCACGCGCTCGCGTCCCCTCCCCTCCGGACAGGTCCGGACCCGTTCCGCCGCCCTGTTCCTGGTGGCTCAGGCGCTGGTCGGTCTCGCGGTCCTGCTCCAGTTCAATCGCACCGCCATCCTCGTCGGCATGGCATCGCTCGTGCCGGTGGCGATCTATCCGTTCATGAAGCGGGTGATGTCGATGCCCCAGGCGGTGCTCGGCCTCGCCTTCTCCTGGGGGGCACTGATGGGCTGGGTCGCCGTCTTCGGCGAACTCGCGGAGCCCGCTCTGCTGCTCTATCTCGGAACGGTGGCCTGGGTCGTCGGCTACGACACGATCTACGCGGTGCAGGATATCGAGGACGACGAGATCGCCGGCATCCGGTCGTCGGCCCGCCTCTTCGGTCGTGGGCTGAAACCGGCCATCGGCCTCTGCTACGCCGTCTCTGCCGTCGCCATCGCCCTGGCCGCGTTCCTGGCCGGAGCGGGCCCGCTCGGTGCCCTCGGAATCATCCTGTTCGCCGCCCATCTCGGATGGCAGGTCCACCGCCTCCGACCCGGAGACGGGCGCGGGGCGCTCAGGCTCTTCCGCTCCAACCGCGATGCCGGACTGATCCTGTTCGCCGGGCTCGCGGCCGATGCCCTCTGGCAGGGCCTGTCCTGATGTCGATCCGGTTTCAGGACAGGGCGCCGCCGACGATCTCGCTCTCGCCGCGATAGATCAGCGGACGCACCGGCAGCATGCCGGTCTTGCGGCGGACGAGGAAGCGCGGACGGCGGCCGTTGAGCAGGCCGTGGCGCCGGCGGGTCCGGGTCGTCCCGAGGGCGACGCGGCCGAGCTGGCGCGACACGGTGGCGAGCGAGCCGTCCTCCCGCACGATCATCCGCGGCAGGCCGGTCCGGGCCGAGCAGTCGCGCCAGACCGCCACGACGTCGTCGTCGCCGAACGGGCCGAGACGGCCCAGAGTGGTGCCGGCCTCGTCCACGAGGAGCAGGGCGAATCGGTCCTCGTCGCAGGCATCGCTGGCCTCGGAGGCGAAAGCCAGGGCGATGCCGCATGCGGCGGTTCCGCCGCCGACCTTGCCGATCACGGGCAGAGGCGAAGCTGCGAAGTCCAGGGAGGCCGCCTCGACACCATCCTGCAGCGACACGTCCGCCGCGTTGCGAACATTTGTCGGAGTGGAATTCATGTTTGAGAAAGTGTTCATTGCATCGATGCCTGGCTGGTGTGATCGGCCTCTGTCGGGCCGTTCGTTATGCCAAGCAGATTTGCGTCTAACCTCCTCAAAGCAGCTTAATAGCCAGAGTTAAGCGAAAGTGGACGGCGGAGAAGCGTCCGGAATGCTCAACGGTTCCTTGCTGCGTTCGGCGAAATCCGGCGCCGTCGCGTGACGTTCGATCCTTGTGGAGGCCGGATGCCGGCCCTACAACGAGGGTGTCTTCCCCCCGCCGCGATGCGAGCGGGAGCCAGATCCGCACCCGATCCCCATCGAATCCCGAAGTTCCGGAGACGCATGTCCGACCCGATGTCGACCGAGGCCGCCCAGGCACTCGTCCCTGCCCTGCGTGAGGCCATCCGCGAGGCGGCATCCCTGGCGCTGCCCTCGTTCCGACTGGGCGCGCAGACGACCGCGCGGACGTGGTCGAAGGCCGGCGGCTCACCGGTGACCGAGGCCGATGTCGCCGTGGACACCTTCCTCAAGATCCGCTTGAGCGCGCTCCTGCCGAAGGCGGCCTGGCTCTCGGAAGAGACCAGCGACGATTCCATTCGCCTCGGCTCGGATCTCGTCTGGATCGTCGATCCCATCGACGGCACGCGGGCCTTCCTGACCGGTCACCCGGATTGGTCGATCTCGGTGGCGCTGCTCTCGCGCGGCGAGCCGATCATCGGCTTCGTCCATGCTCCGGTGAGCGACCGATTCTACGAGGCCGTCGCCGGGGCCGGTGCGACCTGCAACGGGGTGCCGCTCTCGGTCTCGCGGAAGGCGGGTCTCGCCGGGGCAAGGGTGACGGGGCCCAAACCGATGATCGACAAGCTCGCGCGCGGCGGTGCCGTGAGCGGGGATCCCCTCGACTTCGAGATGGTCCCGCGCGTGCCCTCTCTCGCCCTGCGGGTGGCGCGGGTGGCGGAAGGGTCGATCGATATCGGCCTCGTCTCGTCGGACGCGCGCGACTGGGATCTCGCCGGCGCCGACCTGCTCCTGCGCGAAGCCGGCGGATCTGTGAGCGATCTCACCGGAGCACGCACGACTTATAACCGTCCCGATCCGGTGCACGGCGCCCTGATCGCGATGTCGGACGGTCTGCGCGACGACGTGGTCGCGGCCCTGGCCCGGACCTAGCCGGCCCCGGAGGGCTCCGGACACGCGAACGCCGAGCTCCATGAGAACTCGGCGCGAGACGTCACTGACAACTGGATGCACTCACTGGGATGCCCGAGCGCCGGGACGATCTCCTCGGCGCGGGGCGTCCCGATCAGGCGTTTTCGCGAACCGCGACCGCGTCGGGGGTCACGCCCAACCGCTCGGCGAGATGCCAGCGCAGTTCACGGGGCGAATGGTAGTTGTAGGAGGTGTCGATGAGGTGGCTGAAATCGATGTCTCGAGCGGCAATGTCCTGCGCTTCGCGGGACGTCATCTGCTTCAATTTTCCCACCTTGAAGGTCGCCGCATCGGTGATCGGCGAACGGGCGCCGCGGCGCCGGGTGTATTCGAACAACATGTTTTCTTGTGATCTTTCAGATTTTCTTGGTGTGCAGAACGAGACGCTTCCCGCGTCGGTTCCGTAAGTCAAAGGTTTGGGGGTTGCGGAAGTGTCATCCCTGAATCGAACTCGTCCCCCCAGAGGAGATCGCCGGGATGGCGGCGGGCCGGCATCGAATGCCGGAAGGTGACGCCAGCCCCGAGGGCTGGCGCCGGGTGCGTCAGGCCGCCTGGAGGTTACCAGCCGAATCCTTGCCGCTGCGCTTGTCGGTCTGGATCTCGTAGGAGACCTTCTGACCCTCAATGAGGTTGCGCATTCCCGCGCGCTCGACGGCGGAGATGTGAACGAACACGTCCTTGCCGCCATCATCGGGCTGAATGAAGCCGTAGCCTTTGGTTTCGTTGAACCACTTAACAGTGCCGGTATTCACGAATAGAACCTCGTATCGTTCGTTGACCAAATACGTGCGTCTGCTCGAGACACCCGGCTCCGGTCCTCTTTGTACATCTGACGGAATCAGCAGGTCGTGAGACGCAAGTTGGTTGTTGCGTCCGGCTCACCGATGCCCGCTGTCCATCATGTAGGCGCATTGTGCGGCGGCAACAAGGCATCGGGCGCGATCTTGCCGGCGGCGACATCGCGCGCCACTCTCGACCGGCGCCGCGCGAACCCCGTGTTTTTCGGGCCGCGACGTGCATATATGAGTTCGGTTCCAGGCAGTTAGGCGACGCGGTCAGGCGGTTCATGGCGGGCATCTCGGTTTCCCTCGAAGGCGCGAACATCCAGCTCTCCTTCCAGAAAGACGACCAGGCGACGGCGGTGGTCATGGACGCGCGGGCGGCCCGCGCCCTGGTGCGCGCAGTGGGGCAATTGCTCACCGCGATCGACGAACCGGACGAGGTCGATCTGCCCGACGACCTCAGCGACGAGGACATCGCCATGCTCGAAGTGACCTCCTCCGCCATCGAGGTCGGAACCGACGAAAAGGGCCAGGCCGTCGTCGCCCTGCAGGCCGGAGCGCTGCCGCCCTTCCAGCTCCGCCTGACGGACGAAGAGGCCCGCCACGTGGTGACGAGCCTCTCCGAAATCCTCAGTGCGCCCCGCGACGTCCGCGCGTCGCACGGCGATCACTGAACCCGCTTTTACATCCTGACGCCCGGATCGGTCGGACCGCCCGGCAGGTAATCCGGCTCGGAGCCCGGACCCGCGGGCTCGTCGATGCCCGGATCGTTCACCGGATAGGGAGTGCGCGGACCGGTCGGTCCGATATCCGGTCCCTCATCGGGCGGCAGCGGCGGGGGCGGCAGGTCGCCGGGGACACCCCCAGGCAGCGGTTCGGGGATCGGTAGGCCTGGATTGGCCATTCGGCGTCTCCTTCGCTTTGAGGAAGTGGAACGGTCTGCAAGGCCAACCCGGTCCGGGCGCGGACAGTTCCGGATTTCGCCTGGATTCCGAGCCTTGATTCCGAGCCTTGCGCTCTCGCCGGGTCTGCCTTGCAGCCGTCCCGATGCCGGAACCGCGCTTTGCCCCGACCGGTTCATCCGTCACCCCTCAACGTCGTCGCGGAGATCGGCCATGCCGGACATCAAGCAATCGAAAATCCTCATCGTCGCCACAGATGGTTTCGAGGAATCGGAGCTGACGGTTCCGCTGAACACCCTCAAGAAAGCCGGCGCGACGGTGGTCGTCGCATCTCCCAAATCGCGTGAGTCGCAGGAATCCATCCGCGGCTGGGACAAGACCGACTGGGGCAAGAACGTCGCGGTCGATCAGGATCTCGAAGACATCGATCCGTCGTCCTACGATGCCCTCGTGCTGCCCGGCGGCCAGATCAACCCGGACAAGCTGCGCCTCGAGCCGAAGGCCCTCGAGGTGATCAGGGCGTTCCTCACCTCCGGCAAGGTCGTGGCCGCCATCTGCCACGCGCCCTGGCTGCTGATCGAGGCCGGCGCCGTGAAGGGCCTGAACCTGACCTCGTTCTCCTCGATCAGGACGGACGTCATCAATGCCGGCGGCCAGTGGCACGACGAGGCGGTGGTGACCGACCAGGGCATCGTCACGAGCCGCAATCCGGGCGATCTCGATGCCTTCTGCGCCAAGATCATCGAGGAGATCCAGGAAGGCAATCACGGCACCCGCCGGCTCGCCGCCTGAGACCTCTTTCCACTCCAACATCGTGAACGGGCCGCTCGTCCTGCGGGACGGGCGGCCTTGTCATGTCATATCGAGCGGCGCCGATCCCGACCGATGGTCGTCCTCAACGTCGTCCGGTATCAGCCCTTCGAAGCCCCCTCCTCGCTGGTGACTTCGAGGAGGATGCCTGAGGAGAGCGGGCGGCTGTACTCGTCCTGTACATCGACGGTGATCCGATGGATGCCGCTCGTTATGTCGCCACCGAGGCGCGCGACCCAGACATGGCTCGACGGCTCGGCCTTCACCCAGGGCTTCTTCGTCTCGGCGTAGCGCTGGAAGACCTCCCCGACGAACGGGTCGGGCCGGCGCGTGCGCACCATCTCCACCGGCTCGCTGCCGTCGATGCGGTACCGGACGCGGGTGCGCGGGCCGCCGTCGAAGACGTTCACCACCAGATTGGTGGCCGCGAGGCTCTCTCGCGGCACCGGCGACCGCAGGGTCTGCATCGGCCTGTAATCGCGCAGGACCTCGGCGACCCCGCCGCGATACTGGCTCTCCAGGACGATCCGCATCGCCTCGTCGGGCTCTCCCTGCGCAGGGCGGTAGCGGGTGGTGTAGCCGTTGCCGTCGACGGATAGGACGTGGAAGCCGTTGGGCGTCCCGTCGCGGCTGTCGGCGGAGGGAATGCCGGTGCGGGTGGACGGACCGCTCCACCACGAGCCGGACACCGCCGTGAGCACGTGGTGATGGTGCCGCCCTGCCCCGTCGGCGCGGGGATAGTGATGCTCCGTCGTGTGGGTATGGCCCGCGAGGCTCAGCACCGGACGGTCGCCGAGGAGATCGAGCAGGCGCTCGCGGTCCATCACGTTCTGGCGCGGATCGTCGGGGTTGAGATCGGTATAGAGCGGGATATGCATCGCGATGACGACGAGGCTGTCCTTGGGCGTCTGCGCCAGCATGTTGGCGATGAAGCCGAGCTGCCGTTCGCCGATGCGCCCTTCGTAGCGCCCGACCCCGTCGGCCCCCGATGCGGCACCGAGATAGTTCACGGTGTCGAGCATCAGGAACAGCGCCTTGCCGTGGTGGAAGGCATAATAGGGCGCGCCGTAGACCCGCTTGAAGGTCTCGCGGCTATGGCGCGCGTCGGGCGCCTCGAAATTGAGGTCGTGGTTGCCGCCGATATGGAACCACGGGATGCCGATGCGCCCCATGATGCGGTTCGAGCGGCCGTAGAACGAGAGATCGTCGAACAGGATGTCGCCCGTCGTCATGCCGAAGGCGGCCTTGGTGCCGAGCACCCGCGTCACCGCCGTGTCGCGGACGTGGCAGAGCTCCACCGGGCTCTCTGGCTGCGGGTCGGTGAACAGGACGACGTCGAACGCGTCCGGCTCCGCCTCGCGGGTCAGCGCGAAATCGATGGAGGCGGGCAGCGGACCGGTGGGATCGATGCCGCGATAGCGCAGGCGCAGGTCGGGCGGCGTCCCCTTCGGCTGATGGATGTAGCTGAAGCGCGGGATGTTGTTCTCGTCGCGCGGCAGGGCGTAGCCGGGCGGCTTGACGACGAAGACGATGTCCCCGTCCGCGACGTCGAGGCCGTAGCGGCCCTGGCCGTCGGTGCGGACCACGTCGCTTCCATTGGAGACCGCCACGTCTGGGACACCCCGGCGGGCGCCCGCGACCATCTCGTAGACAATGCCGGTCGCGCGGTCCGATGCACGGGCGGTGGCCGGTGCCAAAGCGAGGGCCGCGGCACCCGCCATGGTCTCGCGGCGGGTCAGGGTGGAGCGGTCGGTCATGCGGCAGCCTGTTGCGACGTGTCCGGCCCACCGAACCACGGGCCTTTGACCATCGCGTGACGGTCGACGCTCGGGCGCCTCAGCGCTTGGCGACCGCCTTCTCGACCTTTGGCTTCTGCGGGGACACGCCCGCCATCAGTTCCGAGAGACGCTTCTGGTCGAGCCCGCGGGTCACGTCCGTGAGGCGGTCTTCCACCACCGGCTCCGCTTTGCGAGGCGAGATCGATCCGGTCGCCACCGGATCCTTCACCGCCGCCGCGGATGCGACGGAGGGCGAGGGCTCGCGCTGGACGCGCATGGCCCAATGGGCCGCGGTGGAGAGCGCGGCGATGGCGATGATCGCCTTGATGCCACCCGTCAGAAGGCGTCGCATGCTGGTTGAGCCCGAGACTACGCGGAGGAAGGACGCCGGTTCCCCGGCCTGCCTCACTTGTCCGTGAAATCGGTTAATCTTCAGCGCCCGCTGCTCGCCGGCCCCTGTCCTGAAATGGCGCGGTCTCCCCGTGTCCAGGGCGGAACGAGCGTGGGCCATCAGCCACGGCGACGGTTCCTGTTCCCCGCGCGCGTGACATTCTTGCCGCGACCCGGCCCACGAGGCCTCACAGGAACGATGCAGAGAACTGGTCCGCCCCGCCCCGTCACGACAAGCCCCGCTGCCGCGCCTGCCCGAGAGGGTTCGCGAAACCATCGAACGCATCGGCTGCGGGGATGGCGGGTATAGACATCGCGGCCCGAGCCGGCAACCGATCCCGCCGCCTCAGGGCCGTTCCGCCGCAGCCGCGAAGGCTCTCAAGCGCGCGATCTCGTCGCCATCTCCTTCTGCGGCGAGCCGCGCATAGAGCCGCCCCGCACCGTCGAACATCAGGCGGCCCCCATCGTCCCCCTCGAGGAAACCGGCGATCTCGTCCATCTCGGCGACCCAGCGATAGGCTTTCGGCACCATGTCGGGAAGTACGCGGGCAAAGCGCGCCAGCAACTCGGGCTCGCTCTCGGCGAGCTCGGCATGCAGGGCCTCGGCCGCCCCGGCCCGGCCTGCCGCGAGAACCATCGCGGCGGCGAGCGCGGTCAGCCCCTTGTTGATGCCGGCATAGGACATCTTGAGGGCCGCCGCCGCTCCGACGCCGCCCTCCACCGGGCGAATGTCCAGCCCCAGTTCGCGCAACGCCACGGACGAGGCGAGATCGTCGCCCGAGACGTAGATCCGTGGGCCCTTGCCGCCGGGCCTGGGCGGAGCCCCGATGATCGCCGCATCGATGAACGGCGCGCCGGTCTGCGCGATCACGCCAGCGACGCCCCGTTTCGTCGCGACGTTGAGGGCGTTGCAGTCGACATAGACCGGCTTGCGGGCCGCGGCGGCGAGGATGGGAGCCAGGCGCGTCGCCAGAGCCGTCGCTTCCGCGGGCGGGACGATGGAGAGGACGAAATCGGCCCCGGCGAGATCGGCCTCGTCCACGCCTTCCATGCCGGCGTCCCGTGCACGGGCGATGGTGGCGGCGCTGCGCCCGGCCAGCACGGTGAGAATGCGGGCCCCGTTCCCGTGCAGCAGGGCGGCGACCGCGCTGCCCATGGCGCCGGGTGCGATGACGGCGATCGTCACCATGAGCGTCTCCTCCGAGCCGAACGCTCGAGGCTCTCACCAGACCTGCGCGAGCCGCGCGTCGTCAAGTCGCGATGGCCGGTCCATCGCTTCGGGCCGAGCGCCTGCGCGCCGGTGAGGGAACGATCGCAGAGCACCCCACCCGTGGTTGACAGGCCGCCCGGCTCCGATGTCGATGGCCCGGTGCTCCAACGAGGCACGATGCTTCTTCGACGGATGGTATGGTGACTGACCTGATCCCGCGCCGGCACCTGTTCGGCAATCCCGTTCGGACCGCCTACAAGATCAGCCCGGACGGCCGGTTCCTGTCATGGGTCGCGCCCGTGGAGGGCGTGCTCAACCTGTGGGTGGGGCCCGCCGAGACCCCTGGGATCGGCACGCCGGTCACGGCGGATCGCGGGCGGGGCATATCCCAATATTCCTGGACCTACGAACCCGACCATCTCGTCTATCTGCAGGATGCCGATGGCGACGAGAACCATCACGTCTTCGCCGTCGACCTCTCGAACCTGGCCTGCCGCGACCTGACGCCGATCCCCGGCATCATGGCCGACATCGCCGGGATCAGCCGCTTCGTGCGCGGCTCCATTCTCGTCTCCATCAACGCGCGCGACCCACGCTTCCACGATCTCTACCGGATCGATCTCAGGACCGGGACGCGCGACCTCGTGGAGGAGAATCCGGGATTCGCCGGGTTCGTCACCGACGAGCATTTCCGTCCCCGCCTCGCCCTGCAGCTACCCTCCGACGGATCGAGCCGGGCGCTGCGCCGCGGTCCGGACGGGTGGGAGCCGTGGCTCGATTTCTCCGCCGAGGATGCCCGGATCTCGGGCCCGGATCATCTCGATGCGGTGGGCGCCTTCGTCTTCTGCCGCGACAGCCGCGGACGCGACACGGCAGCGCTCACGCGGGTCGCGCTCTCGGACGGTGCCACGACGATCCTCGCCGCGCATGACGAGGCCGATATCGGTTTCGTCCTCAACGACGTCGAGACGCTCGAGCCGCTGGCCTACGCGATCAATCACCAGCGGGTGCGCTGGTATCCGCTCGACGAGCGGGTGCGGGGGGATTTCGCCTTCCTCGACTCGCGGGAGATCGGCGACTGGCATCTGGCGAGCCGCAGCGAGGACGACCGGTTCTGGGTCCTGTCCACCGAATCCGACATCCGGCCGTGGCGAACCTACCTCTACGACAGGCGCGAGCAGCGCCTCACCGACCTCGGCAGCGTCTATCCGGAGCTCGACACGGCGCCGCTGGTACCCATGCGACCGGTGATGATCCGCTCCCGCGACGGTCTGGATCTCGTCTCCTACCTGACGCGGCCACGGGATGCGGAGGCGGCCGGAGCCCTCGTCCTCCTGGTCCATGGCGGTCCGTGGGGGCGGGACGGGTTCGGCTTCAACCCGCTGCACCAATGGCTGGCCGATCGCGGCTACGCGGCGCTCAGCGTCAATTTCCGGGCCTCCACCGGTTTCGGCAAGGCGTTCCTCAATGCCGGTGACGGCGAATGGGGCCGGCGCATGGACGACGATCTTCTCGACGCCGTCGCCTGGGCCGTCGACGAGGGCATCGCCGACCCGGCCCGGATCGCGATCATGGGCGGGAGCTATGGCGGCTACGCCACCCTCGCGGCCCTCGCCCGCAATCCGGAAGTCTATGCCTGCGGCATCGACATCGTCGGCCCGGCCAATCTCGAAACGCTCGTCCGAACCATCCCGCCCTATTGGGAGGCGATGCGGGCCCAGCTGCATCGGGCGATCGGCGACCCGGATACCGAGGAAGGGCTCGCCCTGCTGCGCGAACGCTCGCCGGTCTTCATGGCCGACCGCATCCGGTCCCCGCTCCTGATCGCGCAGGGTGCCAACGATCCGCGGGTGCGCCAGGACGAATCCGACCAGATGGTCGCCGCCATGGAGGCGAAGGGCATTCCCGTCACCTACCTGCTGTTCCCCGACGAAGGCCACGGCTTCGTCAGGCCGGACAACCGCCTGGCCTTCTTCGCCGCGGCCGAGGCCTTCCTCGCGCGCCATCTCGGCGGTCGCGCGGAACCGCTGGAGGCCGACGAAGCGCCCGGAACCAGCATGAAGGTCATGCGCGAGGGGTGATCCCTCGCGCATCGTCGTGAAGGCCGTCGGCAGCGACGGCCGGCCTCTTCAGCTCAGCGAGCCGCAGAAACGCTGGATGCGGGTGCAGGCCTCTTCGAGGGCTGAGTTCGAGGTGGCGTAGGAGATGCGCAGGTTGGGGCCGAGGCCGAAGGCCGAGCCGTGGACGGCGGCGACGCCCTCCGCCTGGAGCAGTTCCACCACGAAATCCTCGTCGGACTCGATGACCTTGCCCGACGGGGTCTTGCGCCCGATCGTCTCGGCGCAGGACGGATAGACGTAGAACGCGCCTTCCGGCGTCGGGCATTTGAGGCCCTTGGTCTGGTTCAGCATCGACACGACGAGGTCGCGGCGCTCGTGGAAGGCGGCGCGGAAGCGCGCGAGATGCTCCTGCGTCCCATCGAGGGCCGCCACCGCCGCCCATTGCGAGATCGACGAGGCGCCGGAGGTCTGCTGGCCCTGGACGAAATCCATCGCCTTGATGAGATGTTCGGGTCCGGCGGCGTAGCCGATGCGCCAGCCGGTCATGGCATAGGCCTTGGACACGCCGTTCATGGTCAGCGTGCGGTCGTAGAGGCCGGGCTCGACCTGAGCCGGGGTCACGAACTCGAAATCGCCGTAGCAGAGGTGCTCGTACATGTCGTCGGTGAGCACCCAGACATGGGGGTGCCGCATCAGCACGTCGGTGATCTTCTTCAGTTCGTCGCGGGCGTAAGCCGCGCCGGACGGGTTCGACGGCGAGTTGAGGATGATCCACTTGGTCTTGGGCGTGATCACCCGCTCCAGCTCCTCCGGCTGGAGCTTGAAATCGTGCTCCATGTCGGTCTCGGCGAAGACCGGCGTGCCGCCGCACAGGACCACCATCTCCGGATAGGAGACCCAGTAGGGGCGCGGAATGATCACCTCGTCGCCGGGATTCAGGGTGGCGAGGAGCGCGTTGTAGATGACGTGCTTGCCGCCGGTGCCGACGATGGTCTGCGACGCCTTGTAGTCGAGGCCGTTCTCGCGCTTGAACTTCTTCGCGATCGCTTCGCGCAGGGGCACGATCCCGGAGACCGGGGTGTACTTGGTCTCACCGCGCCGGATCGCGTCGATGGCCGCGTCCTTGATGTGGTCCGGCGTATCGAAATCGGGCTCGCCCACCGACAGGCTGATCACGTCCATCCCGCCCGCTTTCAGCTCGCGGGCCTTCTGCGTCATCGCGATGGTCGCGGACGGCTTCACCTTGGACAGGGCGTCGGCGAGAAAGCCCATGATGTCATGCTCCGAGGGTTCTGACGGGCACCTACGGGCGCCCTTTGAAAAGCGCGCGGACCCTAGTCCCGGAGGTGTGAGCCGGCAAGGCTGAGCCGCAGGGGGCGACGTCTCAAGGCGGTTCGATGTCGCCCTTCGGATCGAAGCGGTCTCGACCCCTCAACCACTCTCAATCTTCTCCTGCCCACCACCTCATCCTGAGGAGCTGCGAAGCAGCCTCGAATGAGCCTTCCAGAACCCACTGCGCGATCTGGACGCCTCCTTCGAGGCCTCCGCTTCGCTCCGGCACCTCAGGATGAGGTGATGGGTGGGAGGAACGGTGTCGGCCGCACTCTCTGTGACCGTCGATGTCGGTCGATCGCCGGACCAGCCATCGTGCGAAGAGAGAAGCGCCCCCAAAAAGGGGCCGCCACCCGATGGCGCGCAGCTCAGATACCGCCGAACACCCAGCGCAGCTTCGACAGGAAGCCGCCGCCGGATTTCGCCGCGCGGGTCGCCTCAGGCTCGTCCTTCGCCTGCGGAGCGGACGTGTCCGCATGGATCAGGCCGAGGGCCGCCGTATCGGTGGTCTCGCGGTCGATCAGGATGAAGCCGCCGGTGTCGCGGTTGGCGCCATAGGCATCGACGGCCACGGCCCGGTCGAGGCTCAGGGTCACGTCGGCGATGTCGTTGGCGACGAGCCGGGCAGCGGGCGCCGGGTTGCCGGTCTCCGGATCGATGCGGTTGCCGATGGTCGTCACGGTGGCGTTGACCGTCACGGTGCCGATCTTGGCGAGCAGCGTCGCACCGGGGAGCAGCTCCGTCTCGGCCGCCCAGAACAGGCGCGCCTCGAGACTGTCGGTGACGCGCATCGGCGCATCGGCGGCGACGATCACCGAACCGCGCGAGGCGTCGATCTCATCGGCGAGGACGAGGGTGACGGACTGTCCCTCCACCGCATGCGGCAGGTCGCCGTCGGCGGTGTAGATGCGGGCGATCGTGGAGGTCCGGCCCGAGGGCTCGACGATGATCGCGTCGCCGGGAGCGACACGGCCGCTGGCGATGAGGCCGGAGAAGCCGCGGAAGTCGGAATTCGGGCGGTTCACCCATTGTACCGGAAGGCGGAACGGGGCGGCCTGCTCCTCCACTCGCACCGGCACCTCTTCGAGGTACTGGAGAAGGGGCGTGCCGGTGTACCAGGGCACGACGGCGCCGGGCAGCACGACGTTGTCGCCGTTCTTGGCCGAGAGCGGGATGGCGCGGATCTCGGTGAATCCGAGGGGCGCGGCGAAGGCGTCGAACGCCGCATTGATCTCCTCGAACTTGTCCTGCGACCAGCCGACGAGGTCCATCTTGTTCACCGCGAGCGCGACGCGCTTGATGCCGAGCAGCGAGACCAGGAGCGCGTGGCGCCGGGTCTGGCGGGTCAGGCCCTGGCGCGCATCCACCAGGATCACGGCGACATCCGCCGTGGAGGCGCCGGTCGCCATGTTGCGGGTATACTGCTCGTGGCCGGGGGTGTCGGCGACGATGAAGGAGCGCTTGTCGGTGGAGAAGAACCGGTAGGCGACGTCGATGGTGATGCCCTGCTCGCGCTCGGCCTGCAGGCCGTCCACGAGGAGGGCGAGATCGATCTCGGCCCCCTGCGTGCCGTGCTTGCGCGAATCGCGCTGAAGGGCGGTGACCTGATCGTCGAAGATCTGCTTGGTGTCGTGCAGCAGCCGGCCGATCAGGGTCGACTTGCCGTCATCGACGGAGCCGCAGGTGATGAAGCGCAGGACTTCCTTGCTCTGGTGGGCGGCGAGGAAGCTGTCGTAGCCGAAGGCTTCGGGTGACTGATGGATCGTCATCTTAGAAATACCCCTCCTGCTTCTTGCGCTCCATGGCGCCCGACCCGTCCTTGTCGATCACGCGGCCCTGACGCTCGGAGGTCCGGGCGGCCAGGGTCTCGCCGATGATCTCGGGCAGGGTCGCGGCATCGCTCTCGACGGCGCCGGTGAGCGGGTAATCGCCCAGCGTCCTGAAGCGCACGGACAGGTTCTGCGGGGTCTCGCCGGGGTTCAGCGGCAGGCGCTCGTCATCGACCAGGATCAGCTGGCCGTCGCGCTCCACCACCGGGCGGGGCTTGGCGAAGTAGAGCGGCACGATCGGGATCTGCTCCTGCTCGATGTAGAGCCAGACGTCGAGCTCGGTCCAGTTCGAGATCGGGAAGACGCGCAGGGATTCACCGCGCTTCTTCTTGAGGTTGTACAGGTGCCAGGGCTCGGCCCGCTGGCGCTTGGGGTCCCAGCGATGCTGGGCCGTGCGCAGGGAGAAGATGCGTTCCTTGGCGCGCGAGGCCTCCTCGTCGCGGCGGGCGCCGCCGAAGGCCGCGTCGAACTTGTGCGTGTCGAGCGCCTGACGCAGGGCCTGCGTCTTCATCACGTCGGTATGCACCTCCGACCCGTGGCTGATCGGGCCGATGCCGCGGGCGAGACCGTCCTGGTTGGTGTGGACGATGAGGTCGAGGCCGAGATCCTTGGCGCGCTGATCGCGGAACGCGATCATCTCCTTGAACTTCCACGTCGTGTCGATGTGCATCAAGGGGAACGGCAGGCGGCCCGGCGCGAAGGCCTTCAGCGCCAGATGCAGCAGCACCGACGAATCCTTGCCGATGGAATAGAGCATTACCGGGTTCTCGGTCTCGGCGACCGTCTCCCGCATGATGTGGATGCTCTCGGCTTCGAGACGCTGCAGGTGGGTGAGACGCTCGGGCAGCGTCGCGGCCAAAGCGGGGGCGGCGCTCATCGGGCCATCTCCAGATTGCTGTTGGGGGGGGTCGATTCGAAAGCGGCGGCTTCCTGCCCGGGCTGAACGTTCGCCTCGGGCTGGTGCACGTGAAGGCCGCATTCCTTCTTGGATTCCTGCTCCCACCACCAGCGGCCGGCGCGCTCGGACTCGCCGATCTTGATCGCGCGGGTGCAGGGCGCGCAGCCGATCGAGGGAAAGCCCCGGTCGTGCAGGACGTTGTAGGGGATGTAATTGTCGATCACGAAGCGGTCGACATCGGCCCGGGTCCAGTCGGCGAGCGGATTGATCTTGATCAGCCCGCGCGCCTCGTCGGCCTCGGCCAGGGGGGTATCGGCCCGGTTGGTCGATTGGCCGGCCCGGAGGCCGGTGAGCCAGCCGGCGGCATCGTCGAGGGCGCGGCCCAGCGGCTCGACCTTGCGGAAACCGCAACAGGCCTGACGGGCGGCGACGGAATGCCGGAAGCCGTTGATGCCCTCCTCGCGCACGAAGGCCTCTTCGGCGAGCCGCTCCGGCGCATAGGCCTGGATGCGGATGCCGTAGGCCGATTCCGTCTCCGCCCACACGTCGTAGGTCTCGGGAAACAGCCGGCCGGTATCCAGGGTGACGATCTCGGTCCGGCCTTTCGCCATGGCGAGGGCGTGGGTCAGGGCCTGATCCTCGATCCCGAGGCTGGTGGTGAAGACCAGCCGACCGGGGATGGCGGCTTCGATCGCGCGAATCCGCCCCTTCAGATCGAGACCGGCCATGGCGGACGCGAGGTCCCGCGCCGTTCGTTCCAGGGAAGTGCTCATCGCTGTGTTCTGTGCGCCCGCTTGCAAGTTGCCCGCTTGTCTGACACCTGAAATGTTCGCTATAACGAACGCTGTCAAGGCATGGCGGGGATCGCACCGCGGCATTCCCACGCTGCGGTAAATCTGGTCTGCAACGGCGCGGCACCCCTATCGGTTGCCCGCCGAAGGAATATCCTTCTCAATTCGCTGGTCGACGCCGTGCCTTCGCGCACCTCAGCGCCGCCGACCGGAACTGCAAAGCGAGGTCACTGTGGACGCGATCGATCTCAAGATCCTGGCATTGCTGCAGAACGACGCCACCCTCTCCATCGCCACGATCGGCGAGAAGGTGGGTCTGTCGCAGACGCCCTGCTGGAAGCGCATCCAGCGGCTCGAAGCGGAGGGCGTGATCGACCGCCGGGTCGCGGTCCTCGATCCGGTCAAGCTCGGGCTCGGCCTCACCGTCTTCGTCTCCATCGAGACGTCGGACCATTCCCGCGACTGGCTGGAGCGCTTCGCCTCCACCGTCTCCGCCATGCCGGAAGTGCTGGAATTCTACCGGATGGCCGGCGATGTGGATTACATGTTGCGCGTCGTTGTCGCGGATATGCAGGCCTATGACACATTCTATAAGCAGCTCATCGCGACCCTGCCCCTCAAGAACGTGACGTCCCGCTTCGCCATGGAAAAGGTGAAGTCGACGACGGCGCTTCCCCTGCCGGCAGCGCCGCCGAACGGCCGCTTCACACCCACCCTGTCCGTGGTGGCCGGAGAATAAAGTTCTATTTTGCGCTGCGAGGACAGGCAGCTCCTTCTACCCGGAGGTCGTTCTGTAAAACGGACATCCCGTTGACAGCCGGCCTCCCAGGACGACATGGCTTACCGATGGCACGACACGCGATCCTCCCCCGTACCGCCCCGTTCGACGACAGCGAACGCGCGAGCCTCGACGCCGTCCTCGGCGCGGCGACGCCGATCCAGCGCGCCTGGCTCGCCGGCTTCCTCGCCGGCCTCGACGCGGCCGGCGGCCAGGCCGCCGCGATCCCCGCCGCCCCGCCGAAGGCCTCCGAGCCCCTGACGATCATCTACGCCAGCGAATCCGGCAATTGCGAAGCCCTGGCCGGCAACGTCGCCAAGCTCGCGAAGAAGAGCGGCTTCAAGCCGAAGGTCGTGGATTTCGCCGATCTCGACATCGCCACCCTGTCCGGTGCCAAGAACGTGATCGCCATCGCGGCGACCTGGGGCGAGGGCGAGCCCCCGGCCCGCGCCACCCGCGCCTATAACGAGCTCATGGGCGAATCGGCGCCGCGCCTCGACGGGGTGACCTTCGGCGTGCTGGCGCTCGGCGACACCTCCTATGTCGAGTTCTGCGCCATCGGTAAGGCCCTCGACGCGCGGTTCGAGGCGCTCGGCGGCAAGCGCGGAGCGGAGCGGGCCGACCTCGACCTCGACTTCGACAAGCCGGCCGCCGACTGGATCAAGAACACGCTGAAGGCGCTGGCGCCCGCGGCGAGCGCCGACAACGTCGTGGCGGTCGATTTCGCGGGCCGCGCCGCTGCCGAGGACGACGATGCCGAGCCGAGCCGCGAGCCGGTGGTGGTCGAGGTCGTCGACCACGTGAATCTCAATTCGTCGCTCTCCGACAAGGAGACGATCCACCTCGCCCTCGAATTCGAGGACGGCGCGCCGGCCTACGAGCCGGGCGATTCGCTCGAGATCTACCCCGAGAACGATCCGGCCCTCGTCGAGGAGATCCTCAAGGCGACGAATCTAACCGGGGACGAGGGTCTGCGCAGGGCGTTGCTCTCCGAGCGCGACATCACCACGCTCTCGGCCACCACGGTAGAGCGGTTCGCCAAGGCGACGAGCCATGCCGAGGCGCAGAAGCTCATCGAGAGCGGCGAGGTGAAGGCCTGGATCGAGGGGCGCCACCTGATCGACCTCATCGAGACCTATCCGGCCGCCCTCTCGGCGGAGCACCTCAATACCATCACCCGGCCGCTGCCGCCGCGCGCCTATTCCATCGCCTCCTCGCGCAAGGAAGTGGGCGACGAGGTCCATCTCGCCATCGCCGCCGTCCGCTACGACAGCCATGGCCGCTCGCGCTCGGGCGTCGCCTCGGTCCATGTCGCCGACCGGATCAGGAACGGCGCCAAGCTGCGGGTAAAGCTGAAGCCGAACCGGCATTTCCGCCTGCCGCAGGACCCGGCCACCGACATCATCATGGTCGGGCCCGGCACCGGCGTCGCCCCGTTCCGCGCCTTCGTGCAGGAGCGCCGCGCCATCGAGGCCCCCGGCCGCTCCTGGCTGTTCTTCGGCGACCGGCACTTCACCCACGACTTCCTCTACCAGCTCGAATGGCAGGAGGCGCTGGAAGACGGATCGCTGACGAAGATCGACGTCGCCTTCTCCCGCGACCAGCCCGAGAAGATCTACGTGCAGGACCGCATCCGCCACCACGCCAAGGAACTGGTGGAATGGCTCGATGGCGGCGCCAATTTCTACGTCTGCGGCGACGCCAACAAGATGGCCAAGGACGTCCGCAACGCCGTCGTCCAGGCCTATGCCGAGGTGAAATCCCTCAGCGAGGCCGATGCCGAGACCGCCGTCGCGGCACTGGAGCGGGCTCATCGCTACCAGCAGGACGTCTACTAGGACGCGAACACGACCCTCACCCAACCACGGGAGAGGGACGCACACCGAGAACACGCGAACGAACCGGAACGCCGCCATGGACGACCACACACCTCCCCGCACCTACGAGACGCCGCCGACGACCCGCCCGATCGACGAGGCCGAAGCGGCGCGCGAGGCCGGCCTCGCCCATAACGAGCACATCAAGATCGCGAGCGGCTTCCTGCGCGGCACCCTGGCCGACGGGCTCCTCAAGCACGCCACCGGCGCGATCTCCGAGGATGACGGCCAGCTCGTGAAGTTCCACGGGATGTACCTGCAGGACGACCGCGACCTGCGCCCCGAGCGGACCAAGAAGAAGCTCGACAAGGCCTACAGCTTCATGATCCGCCTGCGCATCGCCGGCGGCGTGGTGACGCCCAGGCAATGGCTCGTCCTCGACGACATCGCCACCACTTATGCCAACGGAACCCTGCGGGCGACGACGCGCCAGACCTTCCAGTATCACGGCGTCATCAAGTCGAACCTCAAGCGCACCATGGCCGCCATCGACGGCGCGCTGCTCGACACCATCGCCGCCTGCGGCGACGTCAACCGCAACGTCATGGCCTCCACCAACCCGGCCCAGTCGGGCGCCCACAAGGCCGCCTTCGAGCTCGGCAAGGAGATCTCGGACACGCTGCTGCCGAAGACCAACGCCTGGCGCGAGATCTGGCTCGACGGCGAGAAGGTGCTCGGCGGCGAGCCCGAATTCGAGCCCGTCTACGGCAAGACCTACCTGCCGCGTAAGTTCAAGATCGTCGTCGCGGTGCCGCCCTCGAACGAGGTCGACGTCTTCGCGCACGATCTCGGCTTCATCGCCATCCTCGACAAAAAGGGAAAGGTCACCGGCTGGAACGTGACGGTGGGCGGCGGCATGGGCATGACCCATGGCGAGCCGGACACCTTCCCGCGCACGGCCGACGTGATGCTCTTCTGCAAGCCGGAGGAGGCGGTGAAGGTGGCCGAGGCGGTGATGACCGTCCAGCGCGACTGGGGCAACCGCAAGAACCGCAAGAACGCCCGCCTGAAATACACGATCGAGCGGTACGGCCTCGCCGCCTTCCGCGCCGAGGTGGAGAAGCGCGTCGGCAAGGCGCTCTCCGACCCGAAGCCGTTCACCTTCACCAATAACGGCGACCGCTACGGCTGGACCGAGGGCGACGACGGCCGCCACCACCTGACCCTCTACGTCGCCTCGGGCCGCATCAAGGATTACGAGGGCGACGGCCCGAAGCTTCTGGCGGGCCTGCGCCGGATCGCAGAGGTCCACGAGGGCGATTTCCGCCTCACCGGCAACCAGAATGTCATCATCGCCAACGTCCCGGCCGAGAAGCGTGCCGAGATCGAGGCCCTGGTCGACGAGTACGGCCTACTGAAGGGAGCCGGTGCCCTGCGCCGCAACTCGATCGCCTGCGTCGCCATGCCGACCTGCGGCCTGGCGCTGGCCGAGAGCGAGCGCTACCTGCCGGACCTGATGACGGAACTGGAGGAGAGCCTCGCCTCGCACGGCCTGCAGGACGACGAGATCACCATCCGCATGACCGGCTGCCCCAATGGCTGCGCCCGGCCCTTCATCGCCGAGATCGGCTTCGTCGGGCGCGGACCCGAGCGCTACCACCTCTATCTCGGCGCCGCCTTCGACGGCTCGCGCCTCGGCAAGCTCTACGCCGAGGACGTGAACGCCTCCGAGATCAGGACGATCCTCGATCCGCTCTTCGGAGCCTACGCGGCGGGCAAGACGCCGGGCGAGCGGTTCGGCGACTTCCTGATCCGCGCCGGCTACGTGACGAAGACCTTCAACGGGCCGGACTTCCACAAGAATATCGGCGCTCTCAAAGGCGCCGCCTGACCCGTTCCCGACACGTGCACTGCATCGAATAGGGTGCAGTGCACGTGCGATGGCCTAAAGGCCAAGCTCGGGCGCCTGCGAATATAAGACAGCGGCGGCCGAACTCCGGCGTGACTTGGCGGTTGATCCGGCAAATCGACCGGAGGCGGCGATGGCCAAGCACGACATCCTCAATTTCTTCGAGCACCGGCGCGACGGCGCCTGGATCTGCGTGAAGCCGTTCACGCTGACGACGAAGAAGACCAGCGTCGATATCCGCCAGGGCATGCGCTTCGATTACGGCACCCGCATCGGCGGCGTCGATCTCGCGGAGTATCTCGAGCAGCTCGGATCGCAATTCGGCTCCTGAGAGCCCGGTCGATCGGATGTCTCAGCGGCTGCTCAAACCCACGTCGATCATCCCATCAGACCACCTCAGGATGAGGTAAGGCCCTGGAAAGACAAATCAAAACAAACTCCGATGCGGGATACCCGCATGGCCTGGCCGAGCCTGATGCCACGGCTCAGAGGCGGTAGGCCGTCCTGCAGGCGCCCCAATGCCGGTCGCGCACGCGGATCGGCGCGTCGACTTCCCGGACGATATACGTCTCCGACCCCACCTGCCTGAGATAAGATTGCACCATCGCCGGCCGCGTCGAGCGGGCGGCGGTGATGCCGGTGCGATCGTCGAAGATCCGCCGGTTGCGGGAATGAGCGTTGTTCCAGACCGGATCGCCCGGCCGCTGGGGTTGGGCGTATCTCGTATTGTGCACCGGCAGGAAACCGTTCCGATCGGTGACGATGCAGAACAGCATCCGGTTGTCCTGCGCCAGTTCCGGTTCCATGATCGGCGGGATCAGCGCTTCGAGCCTCATCACCGAACGGGTCATGAACTGCAGCGGGTTGGTCTCGGGGATCGCCGTGTAGGTGGTATCGAACAGCGTCGCTTCGTCGAGGCGCCCGGCATCGAGTTCGGCGGTGAGGACGCAGCTCACCCGCCATGCCAGTTCCTGCGCCTTGGCGATGAGCGGCGCATGCTCGGTATGGATCGCCGCGAGCTTCTGCCGGAGCCGTTCGCGCATTCCCGCATCGAGTTCTCCGAACGCGCCGTGCAGGCCCATCGCGCTGGTTCCGACAATCGTCAGCGGGACCGGACCGATCGCCTCGATCTCGACGGGCAGGCTCTGCCCGACCCGGAGCGGATGGCCCGACGGCATCGCCAGCAGCACGCCGCCCTCGCTGAGGTCGATGGTCCGGGTCTGCCGTCCATCGGCGAGCCCGACCGCGAGATCCACCGGGAAACGGTCGTGGCGACGGCGATCGCCGATCTCGCTCTGGCGCATGACAGCGACGAAGCGCCGTCCGAGCCCTGAGGCCTGTTCGGCGGCATGGGCGGCGGCGGCCTCCATGGCCTCGGCCTGGGCGTTGAGGGCGAGGGTCGCCGCGGTGGCCTGACCCGCATCCCGGTCGACCGTGGCGACGAGACCCGACGCGCGATGGGCGCCCTGGACGATCCCGGTCACGGTCTCGGCCTGGGCGGCGGCGATGTCGCGGACGGTGGCGAAGGCCGGGCGGACCGATTCGATGGCGCCGGCCACCGCCTCGATTGCGGCGCCCGAAGAGGCCGCGCCCTGGCGCAGGCGGGCGATCCTCGCGCGGACGTCCTCGGCGGCCTGGGCGGTCTGGACCGAGAGCGACTTCACTTCGCTGGCGACCACGGCGAAGCCCCTCCCCGCCTCGCCCGCCCGCGCCGCCTCGATCGTGGCATTGAGCGCGAGCAGGTTGGTCTGCCTCGCCACCGCCGAGATCGTATCGACGATGCTGGCGATCTCGTTGCCGGCCTCGGCCAAGGCCGCGATGAGGGCACGCGCCTCCGTTCCCCGGTCTCCCGCCTGGTCGAGATGGCCGCCGGCCTGCCCCATCGCCTCGGTGATCCGGGCGGAGGTGGAGGACAGGCCGCCGGTCCGCTCGGCGAGGTCCGTCGTCGCCGAGGCGGCGGATTGGGCGGCCTCCGCTAGCTCGGTCATCCGCGTGCGGATGCCGGCCAGGCTCTCCTGCATCTCGACCACGTCGGAGCGGGCCGTTGCAATGGAGCCGCTGACACCGTCGATCGCCGACCGGATATCGGCTTCGATGGTATCGAGGACGTCTGTCCCACCCGACAATCGCGATCTCGCCTCTTCTGGTCGAGCAACCTCTTCGACCGGAACAGACCGGATCTCTTCGGACACATGCTTCGGGCGGCGGAGGAACATCATAAATCTATTATCGTCGAGCGCGTCTAAAATTCAGTTAAAGGCGAAACTAATGCGGAAGTGGGCACGTCTGACGAAAGGTGAGACCGGCCCATCGCCGATACCATTCCCGTGACGTTCATCCATGGGATGCGAGGACGGTCATGGTTCACCACCGTCGTTTTGACGGCCGAGAGCGGGAGACTTAGGGTTCTTTCATGACAATCGACGCCGATCAGGTGCCAGTTCGCGTGCAGGAACTTCGCCCGGAGGAACCCGCGCCCACCACACGATGCCGGATCCTGGCGACGGCCGAGCAGTTCTTCCGCGATATCGGCTACCAGAAGACCACCGTGGCCGACATCGCCAAGACGCTCAGGATGAGCCCGGCCAACGTCTACCGGTTCTTCGAATCCAAGAAGGCGATCAACGAGGCCGTGGTCGAGCGCGTCACCCGCGAGGTCGAGGCGCTCATCGCCGGCATCGCCGTGGCGCCCGGCCTCAGCGCCGATCAGCGGATCGCCGAGATCATCCGCGAACTCCACCGCGACTGTATCGAGCGCTGCAGCGACAATCCCCGCATCCACGAGATGGTCGAGGCCGCCATGTCGGAGAGCTGGGACGCCTGTCGCCACCATATCGACCGGATCGGCAAGGCGCTGGAGCGGGTGGTGACGGAAGGCGTGCGCAGCGGCGAGTTCCAGGTCGAGGATCCCGCGACCACCGCCGCCTGCCTGCACGTCGCCATCACGCGCTATTGTCACCCCGTCCTCGTGAGCCAGTATTCCAACGCGCCCGCCCCGCCGATCGACGCGATGATCGCCTTCCTCCTCCGCGCCCTGCACGGGCCCGCCGAGAGGTCGTGACACGCAGACCTGACGAGAGGGCCTGCTGGGAGACCCGAACCGCGGGCGCGGCGGGTTCTCAGCCCATCTCGGCCAGGATCGCCTGCGCGGCGGCGCGCGGATCGGCGTTTTGGGTGATCGGACGACCGACGACGATGTGGTCGATCCCTGCCGCCATCGCGGCCGCCGGAGTCATCACCCGCTTCTGGTCTCCCACAGCGTCTCCCGCGGGTCGGATGCCCGGAGTCACGATGAGCCGCGACGGGCCGATCGCGGAGCGGACGGAGATCGCCTCGGCCGCGCTGCAGACGATGCCGCCGATCCCCGCATCCGCCGCCTGCCGCGCGCGCAGGGCCACCAGATCGGCGACGGGCATGGCATAGCCGGCCTCGTCGGCATCGGCCTGATCGTAGGAGGTGAGCACGGTGACCGCGAGGATCGTCGGGCCGTCCTCGCCCCGGCCCCGCACCGCCGCTCGCATGGTCTGCGGATAGGCATGGACGGTGAGGAAGGTCACGCCGAGGTCGGAGAGGGCGCGGACGCCGTCCTCCACGGTGTTGCCGATATCGTGCAGCTTCAGGTCGATGAAGACCTTGAGGCCGGCATCGGAGAGGCGCCGGACCAGCGACAGACCGCCGGAATAGGCCAGCCGATAACCGATCTTGTAGAATGTCGCCGCGTCGCCGATCCGGTCCACCAGCGCCTCGGCTTCGGTGACGCTCGGCAGGTCGAGGGCGACGATGAGGCGGTCTCGCGGATCGACGGCGATGGGGGACATGAGGGCTCCGGACAATCTCGCGAGACGGATCGCCGTCGCAGGCCCCTCTGTCAACGCGGGCGCGGTCTCATTCGGAGATAACGGCCCGCGGCGGTTTCGGCAGAACCTCAGTCAAGGCACGACTGAAGCCGGGCACGTCTCGGTGTGTGAAAGCCGCGGAAGATTTCTCGCCGCGGGCGGCAGCGCCTCAAGGCAGAGAAGATGCCTTCGACCGCGTTCGGCGCCGGGATCTCGGCCACCATTCGGGTAAGGTGGGGCGAGATGCCACGAACTCACGCGGTGATCTTCGTCACGAGACGCTTCGTTTCGTCGAGGGCGATGCGGATCACCTCCGCCTGCGCGTAGATGCTGTCCGCGTCGATCCCGGCGGTGACGTCGGACGACCACCACAGGCCGCCGTCGATGCCGCGCAGCATGTCGGTAAGACGCCGGTGCTGCAGCGTGAGGGCGTCTATGGCGTTCTGGGCATTCACCGGGTGGGCTCCTCGTTGCCGGGAGAGCATAACCTCGCCGGAGGCATCGCGGCGGGAAATCGACCCTCACCGGCACGATTATTCCTGCACGATCATTCCGAGGACGGGACCGTCGTTCGATCCTGATGCCTCATCACGCGGGACACCTCCTGCTTCAGGACCGGAAGAAGCTCGGCCTCGAACCAGGGATTCGCCTTGAGCCAGCCGTTGTTGCGCCAAGACGGGTGGGGCAGCGGCAGCACGCGCGGGCGGCGCGGCTCGTCGAGGATGGCGCGCCAGTTCCGCACCATGGCGGTCAACCCGCCCTCGACCCGGCCGAGATGCCAGGCCTGCGAATACTGGCCGATGACCAGGATCAGTTCCACCGCCGGCAGGCCCGCGAACAGGGCGTCGCGCCAGCGTTCCGCACATTCCCGGCGGGGAGGTTTGTCGCCGCCCTTGGCATCGAGCCCAGGGAAACAGGCCCCCATGGGCACGATGGCGAGCCGGGACGCATCGTAGAAATCCGCCTCGCCGAGGCCGAGCCAGGAGCGCAGCCGCACGCCCGACGGGTCCATGAACGGGATGCCGCTCCTGTGGGCCCGGTTGCCCGGCGCCTGGCTGGCGATACAGAGGCGCGCCGAGGACGAGCCCTGCACGATGGGCTTCGGCTCCTGCGGCAGGGGGGCGCCATAGAGAGGCGCATCGCGGCAGAGGCGGCAGGCCCGCAGGGCCTCGGCGGTCGTCTCGAAGGGGATCATCTGCGCCGGAAGGTAGTGTGACGGCCCGATCTTGCGAGCGGGTCCCACGGGAACGAGAGGCCGCACCCCGCGCTTGAATCGATGGAGGGGCCGGCGTCACCGAGCCGTCCCGCGAGCATGACACGAGCGGAAGACAGGGAGCGGACCACCATGGCCTTCATCACCGCGCCGGACGGGACGGAGCTCTACTACAAGGATTGGGGCAGCGGGCGTCCCGTCGTGTTTCTCCACGGCTGGCCGCTCGATGCCGATATGTGGGAGTACCAGATGGTGCCGGTGGCGGAGGCGGGCTTCCGCGCCGTCGCCTACGATCGCCGGGGCTTCGGCCGATCGGGCCAGCCCTGGAGCGGCTACGATTACGATACGTTCGCGGACGACCTCCACGCCGTGCTGGAGAGCCTCGATCTCCGCGACGCGACCCTCGTCGGCTTCTCCATGGGCGGCGGCGAGGTCGTCCGCTATCTCACGCGCCACGGGACGGCCCGGGTCTCCCAGGCGGTCCTGGTCTCGGCGGTGACGCCGATGATGCTGAAGACCCCGGACCATCCCGACGGCGTCGATGCGAGCGTGTTCGACGACATGATCGACGGGTTGCGGATGGACCGGCCGGCCTTCCTCGCCGATTTCAACAGGGGCTTCTTCGGTGCCGGCATGTTCACCTCGCCCGCCTCGACGGACTTGATGGACTGGGCCGGCCAGATCGCCATGCTGGCCTCGCCGAAAGCCACGATCGCCTGCGTCCGGGCCTTCTCCGAGACCGATTTCCGGCCGGACATGGCGAATGTGACGATCCCCTGCTTGATCATCCACGGTGACGCCGACCAGACCGTGCCGATCGACGTCACGGCGAGAGTGACGGCCTCCGCCGTGCCGAGCGCCGAGTTCGTGATCTACGACGGCGCGCCGCACGCGATCCCGATGACCCATCACGAACGCCTGACGACCGATCTCGTGGATTTCCTCAGGCGTTGACCTGCTGAGGCTCTCCGATCCGGTCAATGAGCCTTCGGAATCCGGTACTCAAACGCCCTTCAATCCGGTCAGATCGAGGGGTAGAGAGCGCAGGCGCTGACCGGTCGCGGCGAAGATCGCGTTCGAGATCGCCGGGGCGATCACGGGCACGCCCGGCTCGCCGATGCCGGTCGGAGCGGCATCGGAGGCCACGATATGCACCTCCACCACCGGCATCTCGCTCATCCGGGTCGGCTCGTAGGCGTCGAAGTTCTTCTCCTGCACCACCCCGTCCTTCAGGGTGATCCGGTTGCGCAGGACCGACGACAGGGCGAAGCCCACCGCCCCTTCCACCTGCGCGCGGATCACGTCCGGGTTGACGGCGATGCCGACATCCACCGCCGCGACGATGCGGTTGACCTTCACATGCGCCGCCTCGGCGGTGATGTCGGCCACCATCGCCACGTAGGACCCGAAGGATTCGTGCGCCGAGATGCCGAGGCCCTGGCCTTTTCCGCCGCTGCGCTTGTCCCACTGCGCCTTCTCGGCCGCGAGCTTCAGGACGCCCGACAGGCGCGGCGCGCCGGTCAGCATGCCCAGGCGATAGGCGAGCGGATCGGCTCCGGCGGCATGGGCCAGCTCGTCGATGAACACCTCCATCGCCTGCGCCGTATGGGTATGGCCCACCGAGCGCCACCACAGCACGGGCACGCCCTCACGGGCGTTGTGGACCTCGAACCGGTAGGACGGCAGGGCGTAGGGCGTGTCCGATGCGCCTTCGACGGTGGTGGAATCGACGCCGCTCTTCACCAGCATCGCCTCGAACGGCGAGCCGATCATGATCGACTTGCCGACCATCCTGTGCTGCCAGCCGGTGATGGCACCCTTGGCGTCGAGGCCCGCCCGCAGGGTGTGCAGGACCATGGGACGGTAGAACCCGCCCGCCATGTCGTCCTCGCGGGTCCAGACCAGATGGACCGGCGCCTTGCCGCCGGTCGCCTTCATGATGGAGGCGGCTTCGGCGATGTAATCGGCGCTCGGGGTAGCGCGGCGCCCGAAGGACCCGCCCGCCCATTGCGTGTGAAGCCTGACCTTGTCGGCCGTCACGCCAAGGGTAGCGGCGGCGACCGCCTGCTCGATCGTCTGGAACTGCAGGCCGGCATAGATGTCGTAGG
Source organism: Methylobacterium marchantiae (assembly GCF_022179405.1). GTDB lineage: Bacteria > Pseudomonadota > Alphaproteobacteria > Rhizobiales > Beijerinckiaceae > Methylobacterium > Methylobacterium marchantiae. The sequence goes on along the minus strand of NZ_BPQT01000022.1, from coordinate 33,738 downwards.
ATCCGTCCGCCGCCTTCTCGATCGTCGCGTTGAGGGGTTCCATCGCCGCATGGGCGAGGTAGGGGAAGGTGAATTCGGCCTCGACGACCTTGGCCGATCCGGCGATCGCCGCGGCCGGATCGCCCTTTTCGGACGCGACGATCCCGGACCGCTTCGCGGTCTCGCGATATTCCGCGAGGATGGCGTCCGAGGAGCGCTTCTCCGCGGTGCTGTCGTCCCAGGTGACGGACAGGGCGTCACGCCCCTTCATCGCCGACCACGTATCCTTTGCGATCACGGCGACGCCGCTGGGGATCGTCACCACGTCGACCACGCCGGGCACGGCGCGGGCGGCCTTGTCGTCCACATGCGCCACGGTTCCGCCGAAGCGCGGAGACCGGGCCACCACCGCCGTCACCTGCCCCGGACGCCGGATGTCCATGGCGTAAATGGCGGTTCCATCGGTCTTGGCCGAGGAATCGAGCCGGGGCACCTTCTTGCCGATGAGGACCCACTGGCTCGGATCCTTGAGCTTCGGCTGCTGCGGCACCGGTATCGCGGCGGCCGCCTCGGCCAAGGCACCGAACCGCTCCTCGCGCTTCGAGGCCGCATGACGGACCACGCCTGCCGACACCGTGATCTCGGAGGCCGGGACCGACCATTTCTCGGCCGCCGCAGACACGAGCATCGCACGGGCCGCCGCTCCGGCCTTGCGGAGCTGGAACCAGGAATTCGCCACCGCCGTCGAGCCGCCGGTTCCCTGGATCGGCCCCATCAGCAGGTTGTTGTAGAGCGTCGCATCGGCGGGGGCGAAGGCCACGCGCACGCGGGACCAATCGGCGTCGAGCTCGTCGGCGAGGATGGTGGCGAGGCCGGTCGTGTTGCCCTGCCCCATGTCGAGATGCTTGATCATCACCGTCACCGTGTCGTCGGCGGCGATGCGCACGAAGGCATTGGGCTGAGCCGGCGCCGAGGACAGGTCCGGACCGGCCGCAGCGCGCACCTGCTTTGCGGGGTCGAGGGTGAAGCCGATCACCAGGGCACCGGCGGCAGCGCCGGCGCCGCCGAGGAAGGCGCGGCGCGAAGGACGGGGAGCAGCCGCGTCGGAATGGGTCTGACGGACCTTCAGCATGGCTTCCTCCTCAAGGAACGATGGCGCGGCGGATATCGGACAAGATGGCGTCGGCCAAAGCGGCAGACGGAAGGCGCCGGTCAGGCGAGGGAACGCGCCGCCTCGTGGATCGCGGCGCGGATGCGCTGATAGGTGCCGCAACGACAGATGTTGCCGTCCATGGCGCTGTCGATCTCGGCGTCGCTGGGTTTCGGGGTCGTCGAGAGCAGGCCGATCGCCGACATCATCTGGCCGGACTGGCAGTAGCCGCACTGGACCACGTCGAGGCCGCGCCAGGCCGTGCGCACCGCATCCGCCACACGACCGGACGTACCCTGGATCGTGACGACCTTCGCATCGCCGACATCGCCGATGCGGGTCTGGCAGGAACGGACGGGCTGGCCGTCGAGATGGACGGTGCAGGCCCCGCATTGGGCGATTCCGCAGCCGTACTTGGTGCCGGTCTTGTCGAGATGGTCCCGCAGCGCCCAGAGCAATGGCATGTCGGGATCGGCGTCGATCTCGTGCGACACGCCGTCGACGTTCAGTTTCAGCATCACGTCACTCCGCCTGCAGAACACATTTATTCTAAGTAACAGACAGACCTCGCCAATGTGCGGCGGCACACATCGGGCGGGAGGCGCCGGATTTCCGGGCACGCGCGAAAGGTGTGGAATTTAGAGACAAGTCTCCCGGTCTCGGCAGGTCGTTCTTAACGTATCGGGCGCACTTTCTCTCTCGTCGCAGCTCCGACAGGCCGCGGTCCCTTCGACCCACGGCCTTTCCTCGCATGATCCTCAAGACGGTGATGTCCGACCTGACAGCGGAGATGGTTCAGCGTGGACGCGGTTCTTCGGCACCGGAATCCGTCCGACGCCGCGAGGTGGCGCGGGACATCCGCTCCGCGCGCGAGCGGCTGACCTCGACGAGCGGACTCGAGCGCGCCTTCGATTACGAGCTGATCCGGATCTATGCCGAGTACCGCTCCGGTGCCGGCCTCGCCCATGCCGTGCTCGGATTGCTCATCGCCGGAGCCTCCTCGCTATGGGTGCCGGTTCCCGTCGCCGTCGCCTGGGCGATCTGTCTGCTCGCCGGCGTCGGTCTGTCCATGGGGCTGACACGGCGCTTCCTCAAGCAGTCGCCGGAGACCGTTTCGGTCAGGCGCTGGCGCAGCACCTTCATGGTGAGCGAGATCGTCCAGAGTACGTCCTGGGCGTTGATGATCCTCGTCGCCGACCCCAGCGCCCGCATCTTCGTGCTGTTCGGCCTCGTCATCGTCGCCGCGGTGGCGGCGATGCTGGCGGCCACCCTGCCGGCCGCGGCGGGTGCGGCGCTCCTGCCGCTGATCCTGGCTGCTCTATCGCTCCTGGCCCTGTCCCAGGATATGGACACGATCATGCTCGTGACCATGGTGGTCGGCTCGCAGATCTTCTTCATGGGCCTCGCCCGCCGCGTCTACGCTTCCGCGGTCGGCGCCTTGAAGTCGCAGGCGGAGAAGGATGCGATCTTCGTCGAACTCGAACAGGCCAAGGCCAATTCCGACGAAGCGCGTCGACGGGCGGAGGAGGCCAACCTCGCCAAGTCCCGGTTCCTCGCCACCATGAGTCATGAGCTGCGCACGCCCCTGAACGCGATTCTCGGCTTCTCGGAGGTGATGAAGAACGAGGTCTTCGGCGCCCATGTCGCCCCGTCCTACAAGGAATATGCGGGCGATATCCACGACAGCGGGATGCATCTCCTCAATCTCATCAACGAAATCCTCGACCTCTCGCGCATCGAGGCGGGACGCTACGAACTGAACGAGGAGGCGCTGCAGCTCGCTCACGCGGTGGACGAGTGCCGGCACATGGTCTCCCTGCGCGCGCGCAGCAAAGGCCAGTCCTTCTACGAGTTCATCGACCCCGATCTGCCGCGCCTCTGGGCCGACGAACGGGCGCTGCGCCAGATCGTGCTGAACCTCCTCTCGAACGCCGTGAAGTTCACGCCTCCGGGCGGGGAAATCACGATCAAGGTGGGCTGGACGGCGTCGGGCGGCCAGTATGTCAGCGTCAAGGACAGCGGCCCCGGCATTCCGGAGGACGAACTCGGCACGGTCATGTCCTCGTTCGGCCGGGGCTCGCTGGCGATCAAGACCGCCGAGCAGGGGTCGGGCCTGGGACTGCCCATCGTGAAGGGTCTCGTCGACCTGCACGGCGGCAATTTCCACCTCAAGTCGAAGCCGCGCGAGGGCACCGAGGTGGTGGTGATCTTCCCCGCGAGCCGGGTCATGGACACCCTGCCCGCCCTCAACCTTCCGGCCGAGGCCGCCCTGGTCGCTCCCGTGCGCGGCAGCCGCAATGCGGCACGCGCCGCCTGAGTCTGGCGAGCCCCGCCGACGCTCAGCCTAGCCTTCGTTGCGCCCCGACACCCCCGCCTGGTCGAAGGTCGCCATGTCGCGGTGGCAGGCGAGCGCACCCTTGAGGAGGCCGATGGCGAGCGCGGCACCCGACGCCTCGCCGAGCCGCATGCCCAGCGCCAGCAACGGCACGAGACCGAGTCGTTCCAGCACCTCGGCATGGGCGCCTTCCGCCGAGACGTGGCCGGCGAGGCAATGGTCGAGCATCGTCGGGTCGACCGCGTGCAGGATCGCGGCTGCCGAGGTGGCGACGTATCCGTCGATGACCACCGGGATGCGCTGCATCCGGGCGGCCAGGATCGCACCGGCCATGGCCGCGATCTCACGACCGCCGAGGCGCGACAGGATCTCGAGGGGATCGTCGAGATGGCCGGCATGTCGGGTCAGAGCCGCCTCCACGGCGGCGACCTTCCGCGCGATCCCGGCATCGTCGACGCCGGTGCCGCGGCCGACCCAACGCGCCGCCCCGCCACCATAGAGGGCGGCGTAGATCGCCGCGGCGATGGTGGTGTTGCCGATCCCCATCTCGCCGAGGCCGAGGCAATCGGTACCGGCGGCGATGGCTTCCATCCCGAAGGCCATGGTGGCCACGCAATCCTTTTCGGAGAAGGCGGGGCCTTCGCAGATGTCGCCGGTGGGTAAGTCGATGGCGAGGTCGAAGACCTTGAAGCCGAGGCCGTAGGCGGCGCAGATCTGGTTGATCGCCCCGCCGCCCGCCGCGAAATTGTCGAGCATCTGCCGGTTCACCTCGGCCGGAAAGGCCGAGACACCGCGCGCGACGATCCCGTGACTGCCGGCGAAGACGCAGACCATCGGACGGTCGAGGCTGGGCTTGCCCTTTCCCTGCCAGGCGGCGAGCCATTCGACGAGATTCTCCAGCCGTCCGAGAGCGCCCGCCGGCTTCGTCAGCGTCGCGTCCCGCTCGCGGACCATGGCGATGGCGTCGCGGTCCGGCCCCGGCACGGAGGCGATGAGGCGACGGATATCGGCGAACGGCGTCTCGGCTGTCATTGCGCGGAACTTGCCTCGGATCTCGGCGCGGCCGGGATGGCGGCCTGCTTGTGCCGCGAGCTATAACCAACGGGGCGCGGGCGGTGAAGGCGGGGCCTCGATGACGCAGGGCGGGGATCTCGAACCGAACGATGCGTTTCCCGGCGCGCGCCTGGCGTATGATCTCGCTGCGTGCCTGCGGTTCTATTCCAGGCTGCCGGTGCCGCGCTTGCCCGGTGAGGGTGACCCGCATCGCCTGCCCGACTTCCGCACCCTGCCGCGCATGCTGCCCGTGGCCGGCATCCTCCTCGCCTTGCCCGCCGCCCTCGTCCTGCTGATGGCCTGGGGACTCGATTTGGGCCCGTTCCTGGCCGCGACCCTGGCCGTGGCCGCCGGAGCCCTCGTCGCCGGAGCGCTGCACGAGGATGGGCTCGCCGACGTGGCGGACGGTTTCGGCGGAGGAACGACGCCGGAGCGCCGCATCGAGATCATGCGCGACAGCCGGATCGGCGCCTATGGCGGCGTCGCCCTGGTTCTCGCACTGGCCCTCCGGATCGGCGCCCTCGCGACGCTCCTCGACCGTACCGGGGAGCTCGCCGCAATGGCGCTCCTGCTGGCCGCCTCCTTCTCGCGCAGCGCCGCGCTGGCGCCGATGGTGCTGCTCGGACCGGCGAGGCCCGGTGGGGCGGGTGCCTCCGTGGGAAGGCCTGACAACCGGACCGTCGCGATCGTCGGTCTCCTCGCTTCAACCCTCGTCGCGATCGGCTGGATCGGCGGCTTGCCCGTTTTCGGCATGCTGCTCATGCCGGCTTGCGCGCTGATCGCCGCCCTCGGCCTCACCGCCCTGGCACGCGCGAAGATTGGCGGGCAGACCGGCGACGTCATCGGGGCCTGCCAACAGGTCGCGGAAATCGCAGCGCTGCTGGGCCTCGTCGCAGCGATCCCGCGCTGAGGAACCAAGCAGGTTTCGTAAAAGTGGTCACCGGTTTCGCGTCGGTAACCTGCGACACATCTTGGAGCTGAGCAGCGTGAAGCGTTGGCGTGCCGACGCGAAGCCGCTCAGGGATCGGAGCTTGATCGCAACCCGTACCTGAGGGCATGGAACGGGCGATGACTCAGTCTCTCCCTCCAAGACCCTCCAGCCCCTGCACCAAGGTCTGCATCCTCGATGCCGTGACCGGGCTGTGCGAAGGCTGCGGACGCACACGTGACGAGATCGGCTTCTGGGGCTCGCTGTCCGAGCCGAAGCGGCAGGCGATCATGGCGACCCTGGAAGACCGCCTCGCCGCCGCCTATCCGCTGAGGAAGGCCGTCGCGAAGCAATGATCTATGCCGCTCTCGCCGTTCTCCTCGGCATCTTCGGTTTCCTCGTCCTCTCCGACGGGTCGAACACGCTCATGGGGTTGGAGAAGGACGAGCTGGCGCGCCTCGCCTTCAGCGGAACCTTGCTCACGCTCCTCATCGCCGGCTTCTGGCACAGGTTCCGGGACGGGATGGGCGAGAATCTCAAGGCCCTGATGATCTGGGCCCTCCTCGCCGTCGCTCTGGTGGCGGGCTACGCCTACAAGGAGGAGGCCGGAGAGATGGGAAACCGCATCGTCGGGACGCTTCGTCCGGGCAGCGCGGTCACGGCAGGCGACGGGACCGTCACCATCACCCGGAGGGCGGACGGCGCATTTTCCGTCAGGGCAGAGGTGAACGGGCGGATGCAGGTCTTTCAATTCGATACCGGTGCGAGTTCCGTGGTGCTTACCGCGGAGAATGCGGCCGCCATCGGTATCTCCCCGGCGGAATCCGATTACGGCATCCGGGTCTCCACCGCCAACGGCGTCGCGATGGCGGCTCCCGTCTATCTCGACAGCCTGACCGTAGGGTCCATCACCGAGCGCCGCGTCTCCGCCCTCGTGAGCCGTCGCGGCGCGCTGTCGGGCAATCTCCTCGGCATGACCTTCCTCGACCGGCTGGCCTCCTACGAGGTGCGCGGCGACCGGCTGGTGCTGCGTCCGGCACGATAGAGGTTTTCCGGTCCGCCCCCTCCGCGGATGCCGGGAGCGAGGTCGAGCGGCGACGCCGGAACTCGCTTCGCTACGACCTACGGAAAACGGCGGCTGAACTGCGGAGGGCGTGCCTGAGATAGGCCTGCACGAAAGCGGGCATGCGCGCCGTATCGATCTCTTCCGGCGCGCCGACCGAGACGAAGCCGGACAGTTCCGGCTCGGTTTCGGCGAGACGATGCCGCTCCATCCGGGCCTGCAGGACATCGACCGGCTCATCGAAAGCGACGGGACGCAGGAACGCGAGTTGCCCACCTCCCTGCATCAGGAGCCAATTCTGCGGCGCATCCGACGGGACCGTCAGTCCGGTCTCCTCGAAGAGCTCGCGCGCCGCGCTGCCGACGAGATCGACCTCGCCGCCTTCCAGCACATCGTCGAGATCCGGCGTGCCGCAGGGAAAGTAGATCTGGCCGGCATTGGCGGTGTGGCCGCCCATCACGCCGAGCAGGATGGCACCGTCCGCACCGTGGGGAACGATCGCCGCGAAGGCGTTGAGGACGCCCGGATCGGGCGAATCCAGATCCTTGTGGGCGATGAAACTCGCATAGGCGGTCTCGAACATGTCGACCACGCAGGCCGCCCCCTCGATACGGCAGGCGCTCGCGAGGAGGACGCGCCCATCGAACAAGCCCGGCCGGGCGGCGCAGCGGCGGTTCCAGTTCTCGGCGATGACGGCCTCGTTGTCCCGCGCCCAGGCCCAGTCGTACGATACGAGGCGCGCCGTCGGCGCCTCGATCGGCGTCAGGGTGACCCCCTCAGACAAGCAGCGTTCCCTCGCTCATCACGACCGCAGAGCCGCCGATCTCCACCGATTGCAACGCGCCGGTCTCGATCACGAGCTGGAGGGCGATCTCGCTCGGGCGCCCCATGGCGATCCCCTGGCGAATGAACACGTCGTGCTCACCGTCGCCGAGCGGCTCGAATTCCATCATCACACCCGCGAAGGCCGCCGCGGCCGAGCCCGTGGCCGGGTCCTCCATCACTCCGAGATGGGGGGCGAACATGCGGGCCTGGAAGCGGTGGCCGAGCCCCTCCGGGTCGGCCGCGTAGAGATAGAGCGCCGCCGGCTCGGCCATGGCGGAGAACGCGGCCATGTCGAGACGAGCGGCGTCGAGCTTCGTCCGTGCGCTGACCGGCACGAAGACGAAACCCGGCCCCGCCGCATGCCGACTCGGCGCATGGCGGCCGAAGCCGATATCCTGCACCTCGAGCCCCAGCATCTTCGCGAGGAGATCCCGCTCCGGCCCCTCGCCGTCGTAGTCCGGCAGGACGGGGAGCTTGAAGCGCCCGCGTCCGCGCCCTTCTCCCGCCTCGACCACGCAGGCCACCGTGCCGACGGCCGCTTCGAGACCGAAGGCGGTGGCATCCGTGAGCCCGGATTTCGCGTCGCGCAAGGCCAGCAGGATCGCCGCCCCGAGCGTCGGGTGCCCGGCGAAGGAAAGCTCGCGGGCCGGGGTGAAGATGCGCAGGCGCGCCCTGTGACGAGGCTCGTCCGGCGGCAGCACGAACACCGTCTCGGACAGGTTGAACTCGCCCGCGATCCTCTGCATCGCGGCATCGTCGAGCCCTTGCGAGTCGAGCACCACGGCCAGGGGATTGCCGGCGAAGGGCGTCTCGGTAAACACGTCGAGGGTGACGAAGCGCCGGCTCATGGGCTGTTCCTTGTTCATGACCGTCACACCGGCTCCACCGGGAACGTCTCGCTGGGTGCGACGAACTCGTCCTGCGCCTCGACGGTGAGGATCTCGCGCGATCCTGCTTCGGCCGTACGGCGGAGGAGGCCGTAGACCGAGGCACCGGCCATGCCGAGCGCCAGTGCCGCCGAGCCGGTGCGGGCGTAGTGGACGAGGAACAGCGCAGCGATGGCGTCGCCCGCGCCGTTGACGTCGAGGTGAAGGCGCGGCGTGCGCATGCGCCAGAACTGGCCGCCCTCCCCGGCCATGAGGTCGATGCCATCGGCGGGGGTGTCCTCGGTGACGAGGGAGGTCACCAGGACCACGCGCGGGCCGATCGCATGGATCGCGGCGAGTGCGGCCTTGGCCTCGTCAAGCGTGCCGGTGGGGAGGCCGGAGAGGACGTTGAGCTCGAACTGGTTCGGAGTCACGATATCGGCCGCCGGGACGGCCTGATCGCGCATGAATTCCGGGATGCCGGGGCGGACGTAGATCCCGCGATCCGTGTCACCCATCACCGGGTCGCAGCAATACAACGCCTTCGGGTTGGCGCTGCGCACTGCCGCCACCGCCCGCACGATCGCCGTTCCGATATCGGCCGAGCCCATGTAGCCCGAGAGCACGCCGTCGCATTGCCCGAGGACGCCCCGCTCGGAGATGCCCGCCACGAGATCCTCGATCATCGGCCCGTCGAACACCCGGCCGCGCCAGGCGCCGTAGCCGGTATGGTTCGAGAACTGCACCGTATGGATCGGCCAGACCTCGACGCCGAGCCGCTGCATCGGGAACACGGCCGAGGCGTTGCCCACATGGCCGAAGGCGACGTGCGACTGGATCGAGAGGACTTTCATCGGCGGGTCCGGCCTTGCTTCGACGGGTTCGAGCGCCACGGCTGCGTGGTAGCCGGTTTTGTCCGACGGTGCATCCACGGCGGGCGCAGGCCCTCCCTGTGACGCGGTTCACGCTTGCCGCGGCACTTCCCTTCCCGCACATCGGGCGCGACGAGTGGGGACCTCTATGGATTTCGAAGCGCTGAAGACCACGGTTCTGGCTTTCGTGGAGGCGCACAAGGAATGGGCGCCGTTCATCGTCGGGGTGCTCGCCTTCTGCGAATCCCTCGCTTTCCTGTCGATCCTGGTGCCGGCCACGGTGCTGCTGGTGGCGATCGGCGCCCTGATCGGCGCCAGCGGCATTCCGTTCTGGCCGATCGTCATCGCCGGCGGCATCGGTGCGGGCCTCGGTGATTGGGTCTCCTACGAGATCGGGCGCTACTTCCAGCACGGCGCCAAGACGATCTGGCCGATGAGCCGCTACCCGGCGATGGTGGCGAGGGGTGAGGATTTCTGCCGGCGCTACGGCGCATGGGGCATCGTCATCGGGCGCTTCATCGGCCCGGCCCGCGCCGTGGTACCGCTGATCGCGGGCATCTTCGAAGTGGCTCGCCTGCCCTTCCAACTGGCGAACTGGAGCTCCGCCTTCGTCTGGGCCTTCGTCTGGCTGGCACCCGGAGCGGGCGTCATCAGCTTCTTCAAGTCGTGACGCGCCATGCGCCGATTTCCGCCCGAACGCATCGTCTGTCTCACCGAGGAGACCGTCGAGACCCTCTATCTCCTCGGCGAGGAAGACCGGATCGTCGGCGTCTCCGGCTATGCCGTGCGCCCGGCCCGCGTGCGCAAGGAGAAGCCCCGCGTCTCGGCCTTCACCAGCGCGGACCTGCCGAAGATCCTCGCGTTGGAGCCGGACCTCGTCCTCGCCTTCTCGGACATGCAGGCGGAGATCGTGGCCGACCTCGCCCGGGCCGGCATCTCGGTCCACCTGTTCAACCAGCGCGATGTCGCCGGATGCCTCGCCATGATCCGCACCGTGGGCGCCCTCGTCGGCGCCAGCGGGAAGGCGGACGCCCTGGCGCAGGGTTACGCCCACCATCTCGGCGCCGCCGCGCTCGACAATGCCGGGCCGCCCCGGTTGAAGGTCTATTTCGAGGAATGGGACGAGCCGATGATCTCCGGCATCGGCTGGGTCTCCGAACTCATCGGCTATGCCGGCGGCGACGACGTGTTCCCGCTCCAGGCGAGGGAGGCCGCGGCCAAGGACAGGATCGTCACGTCCGAACAGGTGATCGCGGCGCGTCCCGACGTCATCCTGGCCTCGTGGTGCGGCAAGCGGGTGAACGTGGCGCGCATCCGCGAGCGGCCGGGCTGGGACGCGATCCCCGCGGTGGCGGCGGGGCGCATCCACGAGATCAAGTCGCCGCTGATCCTCCAGCCCGGGCCGGCGGCGCTGACCGACGGTTTCCGCGCGATCCGCGTCGCCCTGAAGGGCGCGCAGGCTGTCACAGGTGACAACGGCGCTTCGACCTGATTCCCTGAAGCCGCATCCGATTCGAGACCGCACCACCGCCGAACGAAGCCATGTCAGCAGCCCTCGCCCATGTCGTCCTGCCGCCGGATCGCCGGCAATCGGCGACCGCGCTCCACGTCCAGCGCGGCGTGCGCCGGCTCTTCGCCGATCTCGGCCACGTGACGATACCCGAATTCTCCCTGGCCAACGGTCGGCGCGCCGACGTCATCGCGCTGTGCCCGGCGGGGCGCCTGACCATCGTCGAGATCAAGTCGAGCGTGGCGGATTTCCGTGCCGACAAGAAATGGCCGGATTACCGCGATTATTGCGACCGCTTCTACTTCGCCGTGCCGGACACACTGCCCGAGGGGCTGATTCCTGAAGAGGCCGGGCTGATCATCGCCGATGCCTTCAGCGCAGCGATCCTGCGCGACCCGGCCGACCACGCGCTCAGTGGAGCCCGCCGCAAGGCGGTGACCCTGCGCTTCGCCCATTCCGCCGCGCGGCTGCTGCATTCGCTGGCCGATCCAGGCGCGGTGCGGGAGGGTACGCTTTAGGCGCTCCGGTCGTTGCTCGGGGGGAAAGACCGCTGGTGCATTCTCCATCGCCGTTCGCGACGGTCAGGAGTTTCGGTCTTCCGTCCGCATCCGACGTCATCATCTCGTAGAGCCGCGTCCGAACAGGTCTGTTTCAACGCCCGCTGCGTCGCGCCGACACCAAGGCCAGGGCCGCCAGATCCTTGTCGCCGTCGCCGTGGCTGACGGCGTCGAGAAGATTGTCGCGGAGTACGCCAGCGAAGGGCATCGGGACGCCGACCTCGGCCGAGGCCGAGAGGGCGAGGCCGATATCCTTCAGCCCGAGGCGAAGCCCGAACCCCGGCGGCTCGTAGCGGCCGGCGGCGATGGACGCGCCGTAGCCCTTGTAGACGGGCGAGGCGAACAGGGTGTTGGTGAGGAGGTCGAGGAGGTCGGCACCGGCCACGCCGTGGCCTTCGGCGAAGGCGGCGGCCTCGCCCATGGCCTCGATCGCGGCCACCAGCATGAAATTGCCAGCGAGCTTCACGGCATTGGCCCGGTGCGGCTCCGTCCCGAAGGGCCAGGTCTTCGCGCCCATGGCATCGAGGAGCGGCCGCGCCACCTCGATCACCGCTGCGTCTCCGGCGACGACGATGTTGAGGGCGCCGTTCTGCGCCACATCCGGGCGGCCGAAGACCGGTGCGGCGATGTAGGGAACGCCTGCCCGGCCGTGGATGGCGGCGAGTTCCTGCGCGAGGGCCACCGAGATCGTGCTCATGCTGAGATGCAGGCCGGGACGCGTGCCGGAATCGAGGAGGCCACCCTCCACGATCACCGAGCGCAGGGCCGCGTCGTCTGAGAGCATGGTGATCGCCGCATCTCCGGCGAACGCCTCGGCGGCGGTCGGAACCAGAGTGACGCCGTCGAGCCCGTCCGCCGCCGACGGGGTCCGATTCCACACCCGCACCCGATGGCCGGCCCGGACGAGGCTCTGCGCCATGCCCCGGCCCATCCGGCCCAATCCGATCACGCCCACATCCATCGTATCGCTCCGTCGGTTCTGCCGTTCAGTGGCCGTTGAGGAAATCGAGCGTCGTGGCGTTGAAACGGTCGGTCGCCTCCATGTGGACGAGATGGCCGATTCCGTCGAACACGACCGCCCGTCCGTCGGGCATCCGGGCCGCGAGGGCTTTGGCATGGCCGGCATTGTCGCCCATGCCGGCGCGCAGCTTCTCCGGGGCGAAGGCCTTGCCCGGCGCATTGTGGTCGTTGCCGCCCATGACGAAGAGGGTCGGTATCCGGATCAGCGGAATCTCGTGCACGACGGGCTGGCCCCAGATGATCTGGTAGGAATTGATGAAGGACCGGAGCCAGCGGGGGTACTCACCCGATCCCTTGACCCGCTCGCGGATCGAGACGAACGGCTCGATGGACGCGGACGGGATCGACAGGGCGTAATTCGTCATCAACTGGCGCCGATAGACGTCCGCCGTGACGTCTCTTTCGATCCGCAACAGCGTGTCGTCGGAGACGGGCGGCACGGTGAAACGATAATCCTCGAGGCCGATCGGCGCCTCGAGGACAAGGCTGTTCACGCGATCCGCAGCGTTGCGGGCGAGGCGGACCGCGAGCATCCCGCCCATGGAATGCGCCACCACGTCGACACGCGGCAGGTTCAGCGAGTCGAGAAGCGCGACCGTGTCGGCCGCCATGACGTCGAAGCTGAACGGCCCCACCGGCTTCGACGACTTGCCGAAGCCGAGTTGATCGGGGACGACGACGCGGTATCCCGCATTCGCCAGCGCACCGATCACCGGCTCCCAGTAGCTCGACGGGAAATTGCGCCCGTGGAGCAGCAGGACGGTCCGGCCATTGGGCGAGCCGTTCGGCACGACATCCATGTAGGCCAGACGCTGGCGCTCGTTGTCTCGCGAGAGATCGAGGAACCGGACGGGATACGGATAGGCGAAACCTTCGAGCCCGATCCCGAGGGGGCCGGAATCGTCGGCGCGCGCAATGACGGGCGACAGCGCGAGCAGGCATCCGAGCAGGAGTGTCGCCAAACGCATGAGCTGCTCCGAAAAAGCGGGGACGATGTCCCGGTCGTCGACGGGTGACATAGGGCACTTGCCGAAGCGAGCAGGGATCGTCCACGGCTCTGTGCGATGACGCACGAGGCAAATCCTCCGAGCCGCCCGATCGCGCCGGGCGCAGCACCGAAATCGGCGGATGGTCTGCCGGTACGCGAGCGCATGCTGGCGCTCCTCGCCATCGGCCTCGCCATGACCATGGCGGTGCTCGACGGGGCCATCGTCAACGTCGCTCTGCCGGCCATGGCGAAGGATCTCGGCGTGAGCCCCGCCTCGGCGATCTTCGTCGTCAACGGCTTCCAGATCGCGGTGACGGCGTCGCTGCTGCCCCTCGCCTCCCTGGGCGACATCCTCGGCTACCGGAAGATCTATCTCGGCGGCCTCGTCCTGTTCACGGCTGCCTCCCTCGCCTGCGCTCTGTCGACATCGCTGAACGGGCTGATCATCGCCCGGATCGCCCAGGGGCTCGGAGCGGCCGGCATCATGAGCGTGAACATCGCCCTGGTGCGCTTCATCTATCCGCATCGCATGATCGGACGAGGCGTGGGCAATGTCGCCCTCATTGTCGCCATGGCTTCGGCGACGGGGCCTACCGTGGCGGCCGCGATCCTCTCGGTGGCGACATGGCCGTGGCTGTTCCTTGTGAACCTGCCCGTCGGCCTCGTCGCCCTCGCGGTGGCTGCGCGGACCCTGCCGATGACACCGGTGAGCGGAGCGCGGTTCGACATTCCGAGCGCGATCCTCAACGCCCTGACGTTCGGCCTCCTGATCATCGGCCTCGACGGCATCGGCGACGCGAACGGGCGCTGGCTCGCCGTGGTCGAGATCGCGGCCGGCCTCGCCATCGGCACGGCCTTCGTCCTGTATCAGGCGCGCCTCGCATCGCCTCTCCTGCCGGTGGACCTCCTGCGCATTCCGGCCTTCGCCCTCTCGATGGCGACGTCCATCGCCTCCTTCGGCGCGCAGATGATGGCCTATGTGGCTCTGCCCTTCTATTTTCAGGATGCGTTGCACCTGTCGGCCACCGAGACCGGCTTCCTGATGACGCCGTGGCCGATCGCCATCGCGATCATGGCGCCGATCTCCGGGCGGCTCGCCGACCGCTACGCTCCGGGAATCCTCGGCGGCATCGGCCTCGCTCTCATGTCCGCCGGGCTCGCAGGTCTGGCCCTGCTTCCGGCCGCGCCTTCGCTCGTCGACATCGCCTGGCGGTTGACCGTGTGCGGCCTCGGATTCGGCCTATTCCAGTCACCGAACAACAAGGTCATCGTGACCAGCGCGCCGCGGTCGCGCAGCGGCGGCGCCAGCGGCATGCAATCGACGGCACGATTGACGGGGCAATCCCTCGGTGCCGCCCTCGTGGCCGTCATCTTCGGGTTGACCCATGCGAGCGGTACGGCGGTCTCGATCGGCGTCGCGCTCTGGTGCGCCTGCGCCATGGCGGCGGCCGGCTCGATCTCCAGCGTCATGCGGCGTCAGACCGGCGGCTGACCAGGTTTCGCGAAAGTGGTCGCCGGTTTTGCGTCGGTAACCTGCTCAGGAGGCCGGAGAGCAACGGTCGACGGAACGCAGCCCGGCCTCGTCTCGGGCGTTGCCTCGCCGAGGTGACAACGGAGGACAGATCTCATGGATATGAACCTGAACGGCCGGCGCGCGCTCGTGACGGGCTCCACCGCCGGGATCGGCTACGCCATCGCCAGGGCCCTCGCCCAGATGGGTGCCACGGTCGCGATCAACGGGCGAACACCGGACCGGGTCCGAACCGCGATCGCGCGCCTGAAGGAGGAGACCGGCACCACCTGCTTCATCGCGGCGCCCGGCGACATCGCAACGGCTGGCGGGGCGGAGAAGGTGGTGAAGGGCCTGCCCGCCATCGACATCCTCGTCAACAACACGGGCATCTTCGAGCCGAAACCCTTCTTCGACATTCCGGACGAGGATTGGCTGCGCTTCTACGAGACCAACGTCATGAGCGGCGTTCGCCTCTCACGGGCCTACACGCCCGGCATGGTCGAGGCGGGGTGGGGGCGCGTCGTGTTCATCTCGAGCGAGTCGGGGCTCAATATCCCCGTCGAGATGGTCCATTACGGGATGACGAAGACGGCCCAGCTCGCCGTCTCGCGGGGCCTCGCCGAAACCGTGGCCGGCAGCGGCGTCACGGTGAACAGCGTGCTTCCCGGTCCGACCCTGTCGGAAGGCGTCGCCGATTTCATGGCCAAGATGGCCAAGGACACCGGCGAGGTCGACCTCGATGCGATGGGCCGGGACTTCGTCGCCGAGCACCGCTCTACCTCTCTCATCGGCCGCCTGGCGACGGTGGAGGAGGTCGCCAACATGGTGGCCTACATCTGCAGCCCGGCTGCGAGCGCGACGAGCGGTGCGGCTCTCCGAGTCGATGGCGGCGTGATCCGGCATATCGCCTGAGACGAAGGCCCAGCGCGACGGCAGTGGGGACGTGAAACTCTCGGACGAGCCTGCCCGGCACTGTAGAGGCGCCGGGCCGGATCGGGATCAGGCCGACTTGAGATGGGCGGCGAGGTGCTTGTTCATCTCGAACATGGTGCACTTGTCCTTGCCGAAGACCTTCTTGAGCTTGTCGTCGGCCAGGATCTCGCGCTTGTTCTCGGGGTTCTGAAGATTGTGCTTCTTGATGTATTCCCAGACCTTGCTGACCACTTCGCCGCGCGGAAGCGAGGCGGCGCCGACAACGGCTGCGAGCTCTGCGGAAGGCTTCAGCGGCTGCTGCAACGCGTTGGGCTTGGCAGCGCCTTCGGCCTTCGGGGCAGCGGTCTTCTTGGCAGCGGTCTTCTTCTCGGCGGCCGGCTTGTCGTCGGCCTTCGTCGTGGTCTTGGTTGCCATGAGTTCCTCCGGATGTCGGCTTTGAGCGCCGTCACGCCCACGGCCCAAGGCCTCGGAGCGCATAGCTGCAACAACTAAGCGGTGCTGAGAGCGTTCCAAGAGGGAAACACGTAGTCTGACCACCCATCCACAGAAGCGACGAGGATATCGGGGACGACATGGGCCGCCGAAGCCGGATCGGAGGCCGCCGGAATGTCATGGATTCCACTTCGACGATCGTGCGAGTGACCGGCGAGGACCGAGACGAATGCACGACGAGGTCGCTTTCCCCGTTCGGGCAGAAAGGCGACTCGCTCCATCGCTTCAGTCACTTACGTGCTGGAAGGTGCCGCCGCCGGGAAGGAGCGCGGCCCCGTCGATCGAGGAGGTTCACATCGCTCCCGTCGCGCCGAGGAAGCGGATATCGATCATTCTTGCAGCCTGTCGGACGTTCAGCCCTCCCATACCAATGGGCAATCCGATTTTTTTCGTCCTGGCGCTCTGGAACGCCTCTCTCTGGCGAAGAATCCGATTCCGCCAGGTGCCGGCAACGATCCCTTAAGCGCGATGAGGAACAGTCGATGCATGATCGTTGCAGTCGCCGTCCTCTCCATCGTCGCCTCCGGCACGCTTCTCGCCGGCCTTGCCTGTCTCGTCTCGGCAGAGGGTCGGGACCGGGCGGGCGCGCGCGTCGCCGACCTGATCTGACAGGCGACGGAGCCGCAGCATACGTTTCAAGAGAAAGCCAGGCGTCCGAACCGATCGCGATCGGTTCGGACGCGACGGACGTTAAAATTTACCGCCGAGGCCGACGGCGCCGCCCGATCCCATCTGCGGGGCAAGTCCACCGGAGCTCGAGCGGCTCGTGGTGTCGCCCTCGATATCCTCGCGACGGATGCGCCGTTCGGCCTCCGCCTGGGAACGGGTCTGGCCGCCCGCGGATTTCGGGAGATCGAGCCGCCGCGTCGGGGCTGTCTGAAGGGGAGCGCCGTCCGGGTCGACTTCGGCGGCGCGCGCGCGCTGCGCCCCGGGAATCGATCCACGCATGGAGGGCGGCGGTCCGACCTCGCTCTCGGGCATGACACCGCCACCGCCGCCGAGGGCTTGGCAGCCGCCCAGGGCCGCAGCGATGAGCGCCACGGCGCAGGCGTTCGACGGAAGACGCATCGACTTGATCCTCAAGAGTATTCCACCCCGGCCAGTGCGGGTGGCCCTGCATTCTTGAGCGCATCTCTACGATGCACGAAAGGCGAAAACCAGACGAACGCTGAGCTTTCGGCACGCCCGTCCTGCACGAGCCGCGGAAAATTCGGTGTCATCGCATGGTGGATCGCCTGGACACCCTCGGCGCTGCACGCCACCATGGCCACGACGGTCCGGTTCTTGCCAATCCGCTTCTCGCCAATCCGGTTTTTGCCGAAACGACATCTTGCCGGGCCGCTGCATCGCCGACCGGCCCTTCTCATCCACAACTTCGCCTTGGTCCGCCCTCATACGCCGTCCCTCCCATGCAGATGGGAACCCATCGGAACGGCTCGGATTGAGCGGGGGCCGACGAGACGCTTCTTCGGGGAACGCACGTGTTCAGAACTATCCGGATGATCGCCGCCGCGTCGATCACCCTTTGGGCCGCAGCCGCCACCGCCGAGGGCAACGCCCCGGCCGACGCACCGCCGAGCGAAGCACAGCCGGCCGCTCCCGCCGCGCCGGTAGCGGCGCCCGCCCCTCAGGTCGCGGTGCCTCCTCAACCTGCGGCGCCCCCGCAACCTGCGGCGCCTCCACAGGCTGCGACGCCTGCGGCTCCCGCACAACCTGCTCCGAACGCGGCCGCTCCCGTCCTGCCGACGGGGACACCGGCGACGGTCCTCGACACCCAGGATTACGAGGGGGTCCTCGGCAAGGCCGTCCGTAGCTCCACCGGCGAGGATATGGGCCGGATCATCGACATCATCCTCGACAAGGACGGACGTCCTCGTGCCGCGATCATCGATTTCGGTGGGTTTCTCGGCGTGGGGTCACGCAAGATCGCCGTGGACTGGCGCTCCATGCGCTTCACGCCGGATGGCAAGCCGAGCCGCCTCGTGCTCCAGCTGAGCCGAAACCAGGTTCGCGTCTCGCCGGAATACAAGCCGGGAGACCCCATCGTCGTGCTGGGCCCGGCGAGCCCAAGTGTGCCGGCCGATGGCGATCAGGCATCGACTCCTGCGGCTCCTCCCGCCGCCGCTCCGGTCCAGGCGCCGTCAGCGCCCGCGGCTCCGCAGGCGAGCCCCGTTCCCTCTCCGTCTCCCGACAAGCCGGCCGAGAAAACGCCGGACAAATGACGGTCCCTCGCCCGCAGAATCGACGCGTCATCAAGCCTCGTGAAGCGCCGAGGTCGGAATTCCGGCCGCGTGGCACCGTAAGGCGAGACGCGTATACCGAGATGCCTGGAGAGGTTTCGACCGACATGCAGGCCGTTTCGGTCAAGAGCCGGCGGGGGCTCGACGCTTTCGCGTTCTTCGTCGCGAACCTTCAGACCGGCTTCGGCCCGTTCCTCGCCGTGTACTTCACGCAGGCGCAGTGGACCCAGTCCGATATCGGCTTCGCCCTCACCGTCGGGAGCCTCGTCAGTCTGCTCGGGCAGGTGCCGGGCGGTGCCTTCGTCGACGCCGTCCGCTCACGTCGCTTCGCGGCCGGGCTCTCGGTGGTGGCGATTTCGCTGAGCGCCTTCGCCCTCGCCATGTGGCCGAGCTTCCTCATCGTCCTGCTCGCCATGGCGGCGCATTCGGCGGCGAGCTGCATCCTCACGCCGGCGATCGCCGCCATCAGCATCGGCCTTGTCGGGCATCATCGGGCCGGTGAGCGGCTCGGACGCAATGCCAGCTTCTCGGCCCTGGGCAACGCCGTGGCGGCGGCCCTCATGGGCGCCTGCGGCTACTACCTGTCGAACGACGCCGTGTTCTACCTCACGGCGTTTCTGATGGTCCCGACCCTGATCGCACTCTCGTTCATCCGCCCGGGCGCGGTGCCGGTGCAGGGGCGCCGGGCGGAAGAGCCGGAGGCGCGGCCCAAGGAAGGCGCGCTGAAGGCCATCGTCACCAATCGGGCCTTGCTGTGCTTTGCCGCCTGCATGACCCTGTTCTTCCTCGCCAACGCGGCCATGCTGCCGCTGGTCGGCAGCATGCTGACCCTGCGCGCCAGCGAGACCGCGACGGCCCTCATCGCCGCCTGCATCGTGGTGCCCCAGGTCGTTCTGGCGATTTCCGGCCCCGCCGTCGGTCGGGCGGCCGAGAAGTGGGGCCGCCGCCCGCTCCTGCTCATCGGTTTTGCGGCCCTGCCGATCCGCGGTCTGCTCTTCGCCTATACCGACAGCCCCGAACTGCTCGTGGCGATCCAGGTGTTCGACGGCATTTCGGCGGCCGTGTTCGGCGTGATGGTTCCCCTCGTGGTCTCCGACGTCACACGCGGCACCGGACGATTCAATCTGGCGCTGGGTGCGGTCGGGACCGCCATGGGTATCGGCGCGGCCCTGTCGACGTCCCTGGCGGGGATCATGGCGGATCATCTCGGCAGCCACAGCGCCTTTCTCGGTCTCGCGATCGTCGGGCTGGCCGGCTTCGCCCTGCTCGCCCTGATCATGCCCGAGACCCGTCGCTCCGAAGCGGTCTGAAGAGAGGAAGCGGTATCGAATTCGCTTGCCGATCAACACCCGTTCAGGTTTTCTCGGTATCGAGGACCGAAGCTTGACGGCAGCCTGCAACGCTTGGCCGAGATTTGCGTTGCGACCTATGGGCTCACGGTTTCGTGCGGCCTGCGCACGGGATACGTCAGCATCCGACAGACAAGAATGAGCACCGGGATGGTCACCCAGATGGAAGACCTCTGCGTCTACGCCGACAGGCCCTTCGCCTTCGTGGGGCGGTATCTCAAGCGGCGGGCGCTGCCCCATCTGGTGATTCTCTTCGCCGTCCTCGGAGCCGTCGGTTTCTCGGTGAGCACGGACTACGCGCTGAAGGGCGTCGTCGATGCTCTGAGCAAGGGTCCGAGCGCCGGCCTGATCTGGGGGGCGCTGGCGGTCCTCATCGCCTTCATCGCCGTCGACAACATGCTCTGGCGCGTGGCGAGCCTCGTCGGC
The DNA here is from genome assembly GCF_022179405.1 of Methylobacterium marchantiae. Lineage (GTDB taxonomy): Bacteria > Pseudomonadota > Alphaproteobacteria > Rhizobiales > Beijerinckiaceae > Methylobacterium > Methylobacterium marchantiae. The sequence continues at coordinate 13,639 of NZ_BPQT01000022.1, read as the reverse complement.
TCCTTCACCTTCGTCGGCGTGACCGGCGATATCCGCCGCGACCTGTTCCGCCACATGACCGGCCACTCGCCGTCTTTCTTCGCCGATCGGCAGCCGGGAACGCTGGCCTCGCGCATCACGGCGACCTCGAACGCGATCTTCACGGTCGAGAACATGTTCGTGTTCAACGTGATGCCGCCCTGCGTCGCGGCCTTCCTGTCGATCGTCTACATCGCCACCGTCAATCTCACGATGGCCGCGGTCCTGGCCGGGATCTTCGCCGCCGTCGTCGTGCTGATGTTCAAGATGGCGGCTGCGGGCAAACCCCTCCACCACGACTTCGCCGCCAAGGCCGCGAGTGTCGACGGCGAGATGGTGGATCTCGTCGGCAACATGCCGCTGGTCCGTGCCTTCTCGGCGTTCAAGCGCGAGTACAAGCGGTTCGACGGGACCATCGGCGTGGAGATGCGCTCGCGCCGCTCGTCGCTGCTCTATCTCGAGAAGCTCCGGATCGTTCACGCGATCCTGACGGTCTTCGCCGTGCTCGGATTGCTGTACTGGGCGATCACCATGTGGGAAGCCGGACAGGCGACGAACGGTCAGGTGGTGCTCGTCTGCACCCTCGGCATCCGCATCCTCGCCGCCACCCGAGATCTCGCAGTGGCCCTCGTGGACGCCACCCAGCACACGGCCCGTCTGGCCGAGGCCCTGCACACCCTGCTCCAGCCGCACGACCTGATCGATCACCCGGAAGCCATGCCGCTCTCGGGCACCGGTGCGGAGATCGACTTCGACCACGTCGCCTTCTCCTATCCCGACGGCCGCGCCGTGTTCACGGATTTCAACGTCAAGATCGAGCCGGGGCAGCGCATCGGCCTCGTCGGCAAGTCCGGCGGCGGCAAGTCCACCCTGTTCTCGCTGCTTCAGCGGTTCTACGAGGTCCAGGGCGGGAAGATCCTGCTCAACGGCCAGGACATCAACCGCGTGACACAGGATTCGCTACGCGAGGCGATCACGGTGGTGCCGCAGGACGTCTCCATGTTCCACCGCACGCTGCGTGAGAACATCCGCTACGGCCGGCCGGACGCCTCGGACGAGGATGTCTGGAAGGCAGCCGCAGCGGCCCATTGCACCGACTTCATCGATGCCCTGCCCGAGGGGTTCGACACGATCGTGGGCGACCGAGGTGTGAAGCTGTCCGGTGGTCAGCGCCAGCGCATCGCCATCGCCCGCGCCATCCTGAAGGATTCTCCGATCCTTCTCCTCGACGAGGCAACCTCCGCCCTCGATGCGGAATCCGAGGAAGCGATCCGTCACGCCCTCGCCAATCTGATGAAGGGCCGCACGGTCATCGCCATCGCTCACCGCCTTTCGACCCTCAAGGATTTCGACCGGATCGTGGTGCTTGAGGGCGGTCGCATCATCCAGGACGGCTCGCCGGACAAGCTCACGCATCTCGATGGTTTCTATCGTGAACTGATGAAAAAGGAATCGATGTCGCTCTCCCTCGCCGCCGCGTGACCGATCAGGCGATCGGCGAGATCTCGAAACCCTGGATGGCGCGGATGATGGCGGCCGCTCGATAGGGCTTCGAGAAAAAGACGGCACCCTCCGCCAGTCGGGGCGGCGTATGCGAGAAGCCGGTGGCATAGATCACCGGCAGTTTCCGTCGGATTTCGCGAGCAGCCTCGGCGAGTTGCCAGCCATCCATGGCACCCGGCAACCTGATGTCCGTGAAGAGGACATCGACCTTTCTGCCGCTCTTGAGGATATCGAGCGCGACTTCTGCATTGAGCGCCTGATCCACGTCGTAACCGGCCTCTTCGAGATGCGCGGTGATGACTTCGAGGAGCATCACCTCATCCTCGACGATGAGGACGCGCGGCTTGGCGACGGACTCGGAAATTTGATTTCCCATAAGTAGCTCCGCTCAAGCTGGACGAAAGACCACATGGCCATCGTGCGGGACGGGATCGGCCGTGATCTCGGTGGCAGCGTGCGCCGGCAGCAAGCGCGGCAGGTAGAGATACACACTGGTACCGGTTCCGAGCCGGCTGACAAGCGCGGCGTGACCGTCCGACTGCTTCACGAAGCCGAAGACCTGGCTGAGTCCGAGCCCGGTCCCCTCGCCCACATTCTTCGTGGTGAAGAACGGCTCGAACGCCCGCGCGACCACCTCCGGCGGCATGCCCGTACCGGTATCCTCGAAGACGATGACCACGTGATCGGCCCTCGATAATCCCTCGATGGCAGCGGCTTCGACGGCCATGACATTGCGGGTCCGGATCGTCACGCTGCCGCCGTTCGGCATGGCGTCACGCGCATTGACCGCCAGGTTCAGAAGAACGTTCTCGAGCTGGTTCGCATCGATCCTGACCGGCCAGAGCCCCGTGGAGAGCTCCAGACTGCACGTGCCGGTTCCGCTCAACGCGCCACGGATCAGGGCGGCGAGATCCTCGATCAGACGGTTGACGTCGATGCGGATGGGGCGGAGTGGCTGGCGGCGGGCGAAGGCGAGCATCTTCTGGACGAGGGAGGCGGCCCGCTCCGCCCCCGTGAGCGCGTCCTGCACGGATTTGCTGTCGCTCGCATTGCCGGCGACGCTGCGCTCGAGCCGGTCGAGGTTGCCGATGACGATGCCGAGCAGATTGTTGAAGTCATGAGCGACGCCCCCGGTCAGCGAACCGATCGCCTCCATCTTCTGGGTCTGGCGCAGCATCTCCTCCGCCCGGTCCCTTTCCGCATTGGCGAGGCGAAGCGCCTCCAGCGCGTCGTCGCGCTCCTTGACCCGCTTGGAGAGTTCGATGTTGGCGCGCTCCAGCTCGCTCGGTGAGGGTAGCGCCAGCGCCTTCGGCAGAAGCGGCCAGAGCAAAGCCGCCGTCACGATGGACACGACAGCGGTCAGCGCCTTCACCAAGGCCTCGGCGGCGTAATCGGGCACCCATAGGGTCCAGACCGAGAAGAAATGCGTCGTGCCGCACGCAAGGATGAAGATCGCGAAGGCCCAGAAGATCCAGCCGAAGGCGACGTCGCGGCGCCGCGTCACGAAAACGCCGAGGGCGATCGGGATCGAGAAATAGGCGAGCCCGATGACGAGATCGGAGATCACATGGGTCCAGACCAGCTCCGGCCGCCACAACAGACAGATTCCGTGCGGGGACAGGCTGCTCCGGTCCAGGAAGCGCGAAAGGATATCGAGCATCGCCCGTCGCCCAGCAAAGCCGTCCGCGCGCTCCGAGGCGACGCGGTGGCGCCAAAGGGCGACGGTGGCCGATTTTTTCGAATTGGGGAATGGCCAAGACGCCGCGAAGCGTCGACACGGTCGCCATTGAGCTACGACGCCGGGCTCAGGCCGCCTCTACTCGACGACGAGCTTGTAGGTCTGTCCGGGTCGGATGACGGCGCCCCGTTCCAACTCGTTCAGAACGAGGAACCGATCCAGGGGCCGATCGGGGACGATCATGCGCCGCGCCAGTTCGTCGGCCGTATCGGTTGGGCCAGCGGTCACCACCTGGATATGCAGCGGGCGCAGCGATCTCACCTCCTCGGGCCCCACACCGGACAGACTTTCCGTCCAGCGCCGGAACGCTCCGTCCGGATCGGTGCCGCCCTTGGCCGCCATGATCATGCGGAAGGTGGTCTCGCCGACCCGGATAGCGGCGAGGCGGAAGGTCCAGTCCTTTCCACGCGACAATGCAGTGACCGCCGAATTTCCGGCGATCATGCGGTTCTCCACCGAACTCGCTTCGATGGCATCGCTCCAGGTGGCGCGTAGCACCTCCTCCAGGCTCTGGCCCACATGGCTCTCGACCTGATCGAAGAGCAGCCGTCGGCTGCCCTCACCGGTTGCGCCGAGCACCGCATTGCGCGTGTTCTCGATCGTGAACCCCTCCGGCACTTCGAAGGCGATGCCGAGGCCGGGATGGAGGAAACGGCGGCCCTTGACGATCCCGTCTCCGGGATTGTCGCCGTAAGCGATGCCGTCGATCGCGGCGAGATAGCGTGCACGTTCGTCGACCCCGAGGCCTGGCGCGCCGATGAGGCGTGCCGCGCGCGTGACGAGGGTGATGCGCTCGCTGGTGCCGGGATGGGTCGCGAGCATGTCGGGCTCGCCGGCCATGCCCGTGCCGGTCTTCATGTTGGTGGTACGGTTGAGCGAGTTGAGGAAGCGCCCGGCACCGAACGGATCATAGCCCGCTCGTGCCAGGGTCCTAACACCGATGCCGTCGGCTTCGAGTTCCTGGTCGCGGGAGAAGCGGGCCAGCGCGAATTTCGACTGGTTCTGAAGCTGCGCGCCGGTCGCCGGATCGTTCAGTACGTCGGCCACCACCTTGCTCACGAGCTGTGAGCGCAGGGCGAGTTCGGTCCGCGCCGTGGCGTGGCGCAGGGTGACGTGGGCGATCTCGTGCGCGAGCACCGCCGCGATCTCGGAGGTATCGCTGGCGAGCGCCAGCAGGCCCCTCGTCACGTAGAGGCGTCCGTTGGGCAATGCGAAGGCGTTGATGACGGGAGAATCGAGAAGGGTGACCGCGTAGGCCTCTTCCGGCCGATCGGTGGCCTTGACGAGACGATCGGTCACCTCCGTCAGCAGGCGAAGCGCGGCTGGAGAGCGATACTCGCCGCCGAACGAAGCGACGAGCTTGGCATGATCGGCATCCGACGCCGTGCGCTCACGACCGGTGGTCCGGGGGGCCTCGGCGGGAACCTTGATCGCCGCCGGCTGCAGCAGGGCGCCCGTCTGATCGGCACCGCACCCTGCAAGCAGTAGCGACAGAATGAGCGACGCAGGGAGCAGCCCGCCGAGGCCGGCCCCGTATCCGCGATGTCGTGTCAGCCCCCCGCTCATGCCGTTCAGCGCCGAAGCGCCCGCTCCTCATCCAGAAGTTCGATCATGTCCGCGCTCGCGATGTCGAGGGTCGGGCCGCGCCATGCCTCCACGACGCCACGGATCCTGACGAGCCGCCCCCGCAGCGTCGCCGCACTCAGACCACGTTCCCGCAACTGGCGCCAAGTGCGTTTCGACACGGTTACCGTCAAGCCGTCCTCACCCCGCCTGGCGAAATCGAGATAGGTCCGGGAAGAGCGCTCGCCGACGTTCAGGACCCGGCCCTGTGCCACGACGAAACGCCCGGTCGCCGCGCGCAGGGCGGCCCCATCCCGGCCTTCGCGAAGGCCGGAGTTCCACAGACCGAGTCCCGCCGAGCGGGGCGCCGTTTCCAGGTTCAGGAGCGCCGGCCGGCACAGCGTGTCGCGCTCCCCGGCATCGGCATAGGCGAGCCCCTCCCCGACCAGCCCGCCGGCGAGATCGACCGCCTCGTCGGCGACGGCCGCATCCACATGCGCCCGCCCCCAGCGATCGGGCTCTCCGCGCGGCAGAATGGTGAGAGTGCGGTCCCGATACCGGAGGAGCCACAGGCGGGCTCCGGCATCGTCCTCCGCCGGCCACCGGATACCGTCGAGGACCGCCCGGCTTCCCGAGGTCAGCAGCATCTCGCCGCGCTCACCCAGGGCCGCCAGCGAATCCTGCCGCAGCGATCCGATCCGGCATTCGGGCGTGACGGCCCGCGCCGCCTCGGCCCTCGCTGGCGCGGCGACGACGAGCGCCAGGCTCGCCACCTTCAGAACCAGTCCGGCCCGCCGCCCCACCGTCACGTTCTGCACCCTCCGCCCAACCGATTCCGAACCGCAGCGACCGAGGGGCATTGTGGAGCGTCGCATTGCAGCAAAACAAGGAAGCGCGGCGTGTCGATGGTTGGTTTGCCCCCTGCTGCGGCCGGTGAGCCACACCGGTAAAACTGTCGGGATCGGTCGCCCGGCGGCTCGGGAGACCGATCGGAATCATCCCTTGATTACCGTCGCCACCGTGCCCAGCTAACGAAAATCGGCTGCGGGCCCCTCTGGCGGATGCGCTCACATGCCATCCGTGATGTCGGAGCCGATGCTTTCCTGCGTTACGCGAAGCATCGACGGTCCTGCATGGTAGATCTTCTGTTCGTCGAATGGCTCGGCAAGCCCGTCTGGATGTGGCTTGGGTTCCATGCCCTGGTCGCCGGCCTCCTGGCCTTCGACCTCGGCCTGCTGCACCGCGACAAGGATCACGAGATCGGCGTGAAGGAGAGCCTCCTTCTCACCGCCTTCTATTTCAGCCTCGGTCTCGCCTTCGGCGGTTGGATCTGGTGGTATCTCGGGGCTCAGCCGGCACAGGAATACGTGGCCGGCCTCGTGGTCGAGAAGTCGCTGTCGATGGACAACGTCTTCGTCATCGCCGTCATCCTCACCTCTCTCGGCATCCCCCGCTCCGCCCAGCACCGGGTGCTCGTCTGGGGCATCCTCGCCGCGGTCGTCCTGCGCGGGCTGATGATCGGTCTCGGCGCGGCGCTCGTCCATCAGGCCGCCTGGGTCCTGTCGATCTTTGCCGCCTTCCTGATCTTCGCCGGCCTCAAGATGCTGTTCGGCAAGGAAGAGGAAGCCGGCGACATTCAGGACAACGCCATGGTGCGGATGCTGCGCAAGGTCATGCGCATCACGCCGGAGATGCATGGCCAGCGCTTCGTCGTGCGCAAGCCCGACCCCGAGACCGGCCGGAACGTCCTGTGGTTCACGCCACTCGCCCTCGGGCTGATCCTGGTAAACGGCGCGGACGTGATCTTCGCCGTCGACAGCGTGCCGGCGATCTTCGCGATCACCACCGATACGTTCGTGGTCTACACGTCGAACATCTTCGCGATCCTCGGGCTCCGCGCGCTCTACTTCGCGCTGGCCGCCATGGTCGATCGTTTCGCCTACCTCAAGACCGCCCTCGCCTTCATCTTGATCTTCATCGGCGCTAAGATCGTGGTCGCCGATACGTTCGACCTCGTCCACGTCCCGCCGTGGGTCTCGTTGGCCGTCACGCTGGTCCTGCTGGCCGGAGGCGTCGCCTACAGCCTGTGGCGCACGCGGGGGAGTGCCGGGGACGAGGGCGCAGAGCGTATCTCGCAGCGCGCCTGAGACGTTCGCGTCGCGCGATACCGAGTGAGCATCATGGGCGGGCCCCTTCCGGGATGCCCACCGGCCAGCGCGGGGCATTCGGGGACGATGCGAGGATGCGAGGCGGCGTCGGACGCCCTCAGCGCGACGGCAATCCGGCCAGGAGATCCCGCAAGGTCGTGATGGTCGACGCATCGGCGACGCCGTCTACGCGCTCCTGGCGGAACCGGCGCTGGAAGGCCGTGACCACGGCCTTCGTCCGCGGATCGAAGACTCCCGTCACCGGAAGGTCGTAGCCGTAGAGCGCGAACATGGCCTGCAACGCCTCGATCGGCTGGCCGCCATCGCCCTCGGCGAAGAACCGTCCGTCGCGGATCGGCGCCGCCGGCACATGGTACCCGATCCCCGCCGTCGCGAGACGATCCCACGGGAAATGCTCGCCGGGATCCTCCTTCCGCTCCGGCGCGACGTCGGAATGCGCCAGCACGTGCCAGGGCGCGATGCCCCAGCGGATGACGAGGTCACGGCAAAGCGCGATCACCGCCTCGATCTGGACCGGCGGGTAAGGCGGCAGGCCGCCGGCATGCCCGCCATTGACGATCTCGACCCCGATGGACCGGGAATTGATGTCCCGCTCGACGCCGAAAGCCGTACGGCCCCAGGCGCCGGCCCCGGCATGCCAGGCTCGGCGCCCTTCCGGCACCATCTGGATCACTCGCCCGTCCTCGAGGACGACGTAATGCGCCGAGACCTCGGACATCGGATTGGCGAGGCGTTGCAGAGCGGCGGCCGCGCTCTCCATTCCGGTATAATGCAGGACCAGCATGGTCGGCGGCCCGCCCCGGCGCTCGCCGTGGTTGGGCGAGGGCATCACGCTGGTCGCCACCGGGCTCTCTGGCGTGGGTTTCATGCGGCTGTCCCCTCGTCGCGCCTCAGCGCAGGCCCCGCTCGGCCGCGATCCGGTCATAGGCGGCATTGATGGCGGCGAGCCGCCCGGTCGCGATCGCCACCGCCTCGGGCGGCAGGCCCCGCGCGATCGCACGGTCGGGATGGTTCTCCACCACCAGCACCCGATGCCGGGCCTTCACCTCCGCATCGCTCGCGTCGTGGTCGAGATCGAGGACGAGGTAGGGATCGTCCGCGAGCCGGACATGGCGGGCGGCGATGCGCCGGAAGGCGACGTCGTCGAAGCCGAAGGTCGCGGCCACCGCCCGCAGGTAGCGCTCTTCCGCCTCGTGGATCGCGCCATCGGCCTTGGCGATGTGGAACAGACCGTCCAGCACATCCTCCAGCAAGGCCGGCTCGTCGCGAAACGCCGTCGCCATCTGCCTGGCATAGGCCTCGAACCCCGCCGATGTCCCCTTGGCGAGGTCGAACAGGCGCTCGACCCCGGCCCGTTCCCGCTCTCCCACCTGGATCACCCTGGCGAAGGCCTCGACTTCGGAGGGTGTCACCACGCCGTCGGATTTCGCCATCTTGGCGGCGAGGGCCACCAGACCGGTGGTGAAGACCACGTCCTTCGGCGTGGCGCCGAACAAAGCTCCCTCCCGATCCACCAGGAAGTGGCCGGCGACCCCGCCGACCAGCCCACCGATCGGGCCACCGATGGCGAGGCCGATTCCGGCGCCGCCGAGCTTTCCCCAGATGCCGGCGCTCACGTCGAAGCGCCATCGTCGGGGCGGCGGGTTTTCGTGGCGGTCGAGTGGAGATCGTAGTGAGGCGGCATCGGCATCGCGGGTGGTCGTCCGGCCCTGGACCGGTTTGCTCGGGCAGACCCGCATACGGCAAATGCCCCTCGTCCGTCTTGTCCCCGCGGCATGAAAAAGGGCCGAGGCATGCGCCCCGGCCCTGACCGTCTCCCGAAAGGAGAACCGTCTCAGCGGCAGTACACGTCGCCGTAGGCGTCGCGATAGGTGCCGTAGGGGCAGCGCGGCGCGGTGCCGGCGCCGATGATCGCGCCGCTGGCGCCGCCGATGGCCGCACCGGCCAGAGCGCCGCCCGCACGACCGGTGGCAGCGCCGCCGATGGCCGCACCGGCCAGCGCGCCGAGACCGGCGCCGCCGAGGGCACGATCCTGGGGAGTGTTGCAGGCGCCGAGCGAGAGGGCGAGAGCCCCGGCGAGGGTAGCGGCAATGAGCTTCTTCATGGTCCCGAGACTCCCTTGTGCGTTTTGTTTCCCGGCTTTTCGCCGAGGTGACCTTGCGCGACGTAGCTTAGCCATTCCTTTCGTGGAATGCACAGGATGCGAGAACGGTTCCGGCCACGCTTTCCGTTCCGGCGAAAAACCCTCTACTGATGCGCGCCTGACACGTCGGGCGACGCATGCTCGACACGACGACGAGACCCAGGACCTTCCGAGGAACCCATGCTGCGCGCCACCGCCATCGTCCGCAAAGCCGCCATCCGCCCCGATTCCGTGGCGGACACCGTGACCCTCGATCATGCCGGCCGGCAGGGTGCGCCTGCGATCCTCACCGGCTCGGGGGGGGTGAGCTTCACCCTGGCGCTGGCGAAACCGTCCCCCGTGGAGGACGGCGACGCGTTTCGCCTCGATGACGGGCGCTTGGTGACGATCCGCGCGGCCGCGGAATCGCTGCTCGAGATACGCGCCGAGAATCCCATCCGCCTGATGCGCCTGTCCTGGCAGCTCGGCGGAAGCCACGTCCCGGCCGAGATCGGCAAGGACGTCCTCTACGTGCCGGATACCGCGGCCAATGCCGAACTGATCCGCGGCCAGGGCTGCGCCGCGACCCCCGTGTCGCGCGCCTTCAAGCCCGAGCGCGAAGCCCACGATCACAGCCAGTGCGGCCACGACCACGGACACGCCCACGGCCATGATAACGGGCACGCCCACGGCCATGACCACGACCACGGACATGGCCACGGGCATGCGCACGCACACGACCATTCGGATCACGGGCATGTGCATGGGCCGGACTGCAAGCACGATCATTGAGCTGGCCGGCCCGCGAGGGCGGCGTCGGGCCGGCTGACATCGGGCGGATGCTTTCCCCTATCGGCACCGAGGGGTGACGGACGATCGCTTCGGTTGCGTCGAATGTCTGAAACATTCGTCCGTGCGCCGGCGCCGCTCACGAAGTCAGCGAGCCGGACGCACCGGAGCGGTGGCGAAAGCTCGTCACCGGCGTGAGCGGATCGAGGCTGAGAGCCTCGGCCGCTCAGCGGGCGTGCAGGAACTCGAAGAAGGCATCCGTATCCACGGACCAGCTATCCTGCTCGCCGATCTGAGGCTCGAGCCACGCGCGATAGTCATGACCCCGCACGAGGCTCAAGCGAGCATAGTTGAACCGCAGCTTGTGCGTTCCGTCCGAAACCGGAATGATCTCGGTCACCTTCGTTCCCGGATTGCACATGACGAGATGTGAAAGACCGGCACCGTGAGGAGCCACGATCTCGCGTGCGGATGACGCCATGAAGAATTGCTGCCAGAGCGGCATGCCCGTGAACGAGACGATCTCGTAGTCATCGCTTACCAGCCGAGCCTCTATCTCTTTCTCGTTCGACAGCGGCCGCCGTTTGGCATCGCTGCGAGAGATGTAGATGCGCTCCGATGGGGTAACGGAATGCGTCTCCGCCATCTCCTCGGCATACGCCTTGAGGCGATCGAAGATCGATGAAATCTGCTCCCAGTACATCAAGCCGCCGAATCCAACGCGCGGAATGATCAAGCGCTTGACGAATGCTGCCCGCCCGACGGCATAGGATTGCCAGCCCAGATCGACCAACGAAAGCGTCTGTGCCTCAAACGGTGAGGCCCGATCACTTAAAAGAATCGGAAACGCGTCGCAGCCATCTTGAAGCATCCAAGAAAAATTGGAGACCCGATCGACGAGCCAATGATAGATTCCACGCGTCTCTTTGATCCCATAGACAGCAGTTTCGAAATTCTGCACATCATCCTTTCGAGCCTGAAATATTTCCTTGCCGGTTGTCTTGATGATGGCGCCGTCTTCAAGCCAGATTTGTCCATGGCGGTCAACGAATACGTTTTCATATTCGCTTAGTGCGGGACGCTTGGGTGATGAGAGCCCCCTACGCGTACTTTCCATTGCAATCTCGAAGGCCGCAAGATGACGGGGTGCGGTGCGAGGGCTGATGGAGGCGACTGCTTTGCCGATGACGGTCGGGCTTGAGGTTGAGGAAGCAAACGATATTTCGGAAGACGTAGGCCTAATTTCTGATCCGCCCTTCATGGCCACCACAATGGCCGCCTTGATCTCAGCACGAAGGTTTTCATCCTGAGAATAGGCGATCAACCGGCGTGCTTGCTTGACAAAGGCAGGATCATTCGAAAGGTCAGGATTAGCCTGAATGGTTTTCCAGGCCAGATCGCATCGTTCCGCCGCGACGAACGCCCGTGCGAATGAATAGCGATGGGTACGATCCCAGCGCTCCAAGAAGACGATATTTGCTGCCCTATTTAATGAGTCGATCTGCGATAGCTCATAGGCTGCCGCAATGTAGGCATTGAGGATATGATGGCTTTGAAGAAGGAAGGCCTCGTCCCAGCCCCAGTCCAAGATCTGCTGCCAACGGCCGTTGGACACCGCTCGCCGAGCATCGGCCAGGGTTGCCAACCTATATTCAGCCAGTCGCGCCATAGAGCTCGAATTCATATCTGCCACCACGACGTGCAATCACGCATCTTTGATGGGTACACAAGAGATCGTGATGGGAGAAGACACAGGGGCGAAAAAAGAACCCTCTCCGGCATTCACCGAGCTGAATTCGAGCGATGCTTCTGCGGGGCAAAAAATGGCAGGATGAGAGGTCGGTCATTTCCCCCATCCAGTGTGGGATCAAGCATAGGCGTCTCTCGCGCAGAATACGGGTCCGGGGTGTTTCTCCTGCCAGATCACGGCGAGTCGATCCGCGTTCTGCTTCGACCCTCGCATCGATCCGCAAGCGTTCAGCGGTCCCGTCATCAAAATTTCGGTCTGACGGAGAGAGAAGCCGTTCACCAGCGCGCTGAAATGAGCCGGCTCATACTCATCGTCGTTGATCCAGCAAGCAGTAGTCGGTCACAGGCCGAACGTCCTGGTTTCCCGATGGTTCACCCGTCTCTTTGGACGGCGATCTGCCCGTGGTATCCCGTGAAGACGGTCCGCTGCTTCCGCTTGACAATGGTCCCCGTGGAGCCTTGCAGCCCGCTGAAGCAGGGGGCCGAACTCTTACAGCGTGCTGTAAGAGGCGAAGACGAATGAGGCGTATCGAGCCCGCCCGAGCGGGACCGAGTACAGCACGAGATTCCCGCGAAGTGACTGACAGCGTTCAAAAACTCAACGATTTCAGCCCGTACCGTTTCTCGGTCGCACCGATGATGGACTGGACGGACCGCTATTGCCGGTCGTTCCATCGCGTGCTGTCGCGTCGCGCCCGGCTCTATACCGAGATGGTCACGAGCAATGCCGTGATCCACGGTGACCGGGAGCGGCTTCTCGGCTTCTCGCCCGTCGAGCATCCGGTGGCGGTCCAGCTCGGCGGCTCGGTGCCGGCCGATCTCGCCGAGGCGGCGCGGATCGCGGAAGGATTCGGTTACGACGAGATCAATCTCAATGTCGGCTGCCCCTCCGACCGTGTTCAGGATGGCCGTTTCGGCGCCTGCCTCATGCGGGATCCCCTCCTGGTGGGAGACTGCGTCGCTGCCATGAAGGCCGCGGTCTCGGTGCCCGTCACCGTGAAGTGCCGGATCGGCGTCGACGACCAGGATACCGAGATCGCCCTGAACGCGCTCGTCGATGCGGTGGAGCGGGCCGGTGTCGACGGACTGATCGTCCATGCGCGCAAGGCCTGGCTGCAAGGCTTGTCACCGAAGGAGAACCGTGACGTGCCGCCCCTCGATTACGGGCGCGTCGCGCGGTTGAAGCAGCGCCGCCCGTCCCTGCCCATCGCCATCAATGGGGGCATCGCGACGATCGACCAGACGCTGGCGCAGCTCGACCATGTGGATGGGGTGATGATGGGGCGAGCGGCCTATAACGACCCGGCCCTTCTGCTCGACGTCGACGAGCGGATCTTTGGCGAGCCCCCCGCTGTCGCCGATGCGTTCGAGGCGGTGGAAGCCTTTGCTCCGACGATCGCCGAGGCCCTGGAGCGAGGGCTTCGCCTGCACAATCTCACGCGGCATATGCTCGGCCTGTTCAACGGCCGGCCCGGCGCCCGTGCCTATCGGAGGCACCTCTCGACATTCGGCACACGCGCCGAGGCCGATCTCTCGACCCTCCGCGAGGCCGTGGCTCAGGTGTCACGGCTGGAGGGGGCGATGGTTGACGCCGCGTGAATGGGCCTTCTCATCCGTCGGTCGCGCGGTCGGATGAGCCGAGCCCGTGACGTGTGGGCCGGTCATCCGGGGCATGAGGTTCGTGGAGCCCCCTCCCCTTCCCGCGAGACGGTCGAGAGGCGCGGTTCGGTTTCACGATTGCCGCCGATGCGGGTGTTTTGACACGACGAAGCCCGCTGCGATGTGTGTCGCGGCGGGCTTTCGGTGTTGTGTGTGTGTGAGGGTTTTGGTTGCGGGGACAGGATTTGAACCTGTGACCTTCAGGTTATGAGCCTGACGAGCTACCGGGCTGCTCCACCCCGCGCCAGGGTGTCGTGCCGCGCGCCGGTGTGAGACCGTGCGGGCCGGTTTTGGATCGTTTGCGAGGGTGTGTCTTGTTCTGTGCAGGTC